>NZ_JBSGCB010000022.1:0-157846 GCF_053601595.1 Nocardia sp. NPDC004711
ATCTTCTTCCTGGGGCGGCCCTACACCGCGCAGGAGATGCATCAGATGGGTGCGGTCAACGCGGTCGTGGACCACGAGCAGCTCGAGGACGTCGCACTGGAATGGACCGCCGACATCCTGGGCAAGTCGCCCCAGGCCATTCGAATGCTGAAGTACGCCTTCAATCTCACCGACGACGGACTGGTCGGCCAGCAACTCTTCGCCGGTGAAGCGACCCGCCTGGCCTACATGACCGACGAAGCGGTCGAGGGCCGCGACGCCTTCCTCGAGAAGCGCGAACCGGACTGGAAGCCCTACCCCTGGTACTTCTGAACCCGGACCGCAGCAAACCGCAAGCTGTCATGCTGCACTCATGGAGATACTGAGCAGTCGGGTAATCCTGCGGCCCCGCGACTACGAGCGGACGGTCGAGTTCTATCGGGACGCGCTGGAGCTGGCCATTGCCCGCGAGTATCCGGGTGGGACGGTGTTTTTCGCGGGGCAGTCGCTGATCGAGGTAGCCGGGCACGGGCGCGCGGACGATGCTCCGAGCGGGTTCGCCGGCGCCATCTGGCTACAGGTGCGCGACTGTGACGACGCCGCCGCGGAACTCGCGCTGCGCGGGGTCATCATCGACCGCGCGCCCGAGCGCGAACCGTGGGGCCTGATCGAGATGTGGATCCGCGATCCCGAGGGGACGCCGCTGGTGCTCGTCGAGGTGCCGCCGAATCACCCGCTCCGGCGCGACACCCGGGGCGACTGAGCGCGGCGGACCGCCCCTTAGCACGGCGGTAACTGTGAAATGCGTCCGGGGGCACCGGTTAACGGAGCGTAAAGAGCATGACGCAAACTGATCGGTGTGTCTGCCGAACTGCTCGTTCTGCTGATCGTTGTTTGCACAGCCTTGGCATTCGACTTCACAAACGGATTTCACGACACCGCGAACGCGATGGCCACCTCCATCGCCACCGGTGCCCTCGCCCCGCGTACCGCCGTACTCCTGTCCGGAGCACTGAATCTGGTCGGTGCGTTCCTCAGCGTCGCCGTCGCCGCCACGGTCGCCGAGGGCATCGTCGACCTCTCGGAGGTGAGCGGCCGCGCCCTGCTGGACATCGTCTTCGCCGGACTGGTCGGCGGCATTCTGTGGAATCTGTTCACCTGGTTGTTGGGTTTGCCGTCGAGTTCCTCGCACGCGCTGTTCGGTGGTCTCATCGGCTCGACCATCGCGGCGCTGGGCCTGCACGGGGTGATCTGGACGGCGGGCAGCAAGGGTGTGCTCGCCAAGATCATCATCCCGGCCCTGCTCTCCCCGATCGTGGCGGCGCTGGTGGCCTCGATCGCCTCCTGGGTGGTGTACCGGATCACCCGGGACAGCAACGAGAGGACCGTGACCCGCGGCTTCCGCTGGGGACAGATCGGCACCGCCTCCCTGGTCTCACTGGCGCACGGCACCAATGACGCGCAGAAGACCATGGGCATCATCTTCCTGGCGCTCATCGCGCACGGCTCGGCCAAGGCCAGCGATCCGCTGCCGCTGTGGGTCATCGTGTCCTGCGCCATCGCCATGGCCGCCGGCACCTGCCTCGGCGGCTGGCGCATCATCCGCACCCTGGGCAAGGGCCTGGTCGACATCGTGCCGCCGCAGGGCTTCGCCGCCGAATCCACCAGTGCGGCGATCATTCTCACCTCGGCCCACTTCGGCCTGCCGCTGTCCACCACCCAGGTGGTGACGGGATCCATCCTCGGTTCCGGCATCGGACGCCCGGGCGCGGAGGTGCGCTGGGGCGTGCTCGGCCGCATGGTGGTGGCCTGGGTGCTGACCCTGCCGCTGGCCGGCGTGGTGGGCGCGATCTGCTGGGCCATCCTGCACGGCATCGGCGGCACGGCCGGCGTGCTGGTGGTGCTGGCGCTGCTGATCGCCATGGCGGCGTTCATCTGGTTCCGGTCCAAGCGCGCGGTGGTCAACTCGCACAACGTCACCGAGGAGTGGGGTGGCGCGGCGGAACCGGCCACCTCGAACGGTCGCAGTGCAAACTCCGCGGCTCCCCGCAGGGCCGGCCCCGCCGCTCCCCGCAATGACGACACCGTCGGAATCGGCTAGGAGACCGCGATGCACACCCTGCTGCACAACCTCTCCGACCTGTGGCGAGTCGTGCTGGCCGCCTTGATCTTCGGGGCCGGGCTGCCGACCGTGTTCGCCGTCGGCATCCGCTTCCGCTCCCAGGCCGACGACGATGCGACCGGCGCCACCCGGACCGCCGCCCTGGCCGCGTCCCTGCTCTGCTTCGCCGTGGTCATGATCGCGGTGGTCGCCGGTGTGCTCTTCATCGCACGCGGCTTCCTGGCCTCCCGACTCGGAATTCACCTGCTCGGCGCGTGACGCCGCCTCATCGAAAGGCACGCTCGTGAGCACCCCCGGACAAACGAACCAGGCGGCCGCCGACCCGGCCCACACGCCGCCGCCGCGCCAGAACGTGCTGCAGAAGGTGCTGGACTGGCTGAAAGCCGGATACCCGCAGGGCATTCCGCAGTCCGACTATGTGGCGCTGCTCGCGGTGCTGCACCGGCGGCTCACCGACTACGAGGTGCAGCTGGTGGTGGAGCAGCTGATCCGCGAGCGGGTGGCCGCCGCCGATATCGAGCGTGCCGACATCGCGGCGGCGATCGCCCGAGTTGCCAAGGAGCAGCCCGGCGAGGACGATATCGCTCGGGTGGCCTCCAGGCTCGCAGCCGGTGGATGGCCGCTGGCGACACCGACGTCCGACTGACCGCACGAGACCCTGCAGCATCGACATCCGGCCGCCGACCCCAGCGCGCGCCGCCACCCCACGGAATGACACGATCGCGAACGTGAGCAATACACTCCGAATCCTCCCCATGCCCACCGGCTCAGCGGTGGGCGATGTATTGCCGCATCTGCGAGAAGCCTTGGAGGGCAACGGCCCGGCCTGGCTTCCGGTTCCCACCGCCGACCGCCGCGAGACCCAGCGCCTGAGCGGCAGCCTGCGCCCCGGCGAGGAGATCGACGACGACGTGGCCCTGGTGGTCACCACCTCCGGCACCACCGGAAATCCCAAGGGCGCCATGCTCACCGCGGCCAATCTGCGGGCCAGCGGCGACGCCACCCACGAGCGCCTGGGCGGGCCCGGACAGTGGCTGCTGGCCCTGCCGACGCACCACATCGCGGGCATCCAGGTGCTGCTGCGCAGCATCCTGGCCGGGACCGAGCCCACCGTGCTGGACGTCTCCGGCGGCTTCCTGCCCGAGGCCCTGGTCGGCGCGATCGCGAGCATGCGCGGACCGCGCCGCTACACCTCGCTGGTCCCCACCCAGCTGATCAAGGCCCTCGACGAGCCGGCCGCCACCGCGGCGCTGGCCGGCCTGGACGGCGTACTGGTCGGCGGCGCGGCCACCCCGAAGCCGGTGCTGGACCGGGCCCGCGCGGCGGGCATCAAGGTGTTCCGCACCTACGGCATGAGCGAGACCTGCGGCGGCTGCGTGTACGAGGGAGTACCACTGACGGGCACCCGGGTACGCATCGAGGACGGGCGGGTGATGCTGGGCGGCGACACCATCGCCAAGGGCTACCGCAATATCCCCGACCACCCCGCCTTCGCCGAACCCGGCTGGTTCCGGACCGAGGACGCCGGTCACCTCGACAATGGCGTGCTGACCATCACCGGCCGCCTCGACGAGGCCATCATGACCGGTGGCCTGCTGGTCATCCCCCAGGTCGTCGAGGCCGTCCTCATCACCCACCCGGCCGTCTCCGAGTGCGTGGTGCTGGGCCTGCCCGACGACCGCCTCGGCCAGCGCGTGGCCACCGCCATCGTTCCCGCCCCGGGCGCCACCGCGCCGAGCCTCGACGAACTGCGCGACCACGTGGCCGCCGAACTCGACGCCATCGCCGCCCCGCGCGAACTGGCCGTGCTGGACGAACTTCCGCTGCGCGGCCCGGGCAAACCCGACCGCGCCAAACTGCGACAGCTGCTGCTGGCGCACTCGACGCACTGAACGCAGCGGCCCGGTCCGCTCGCACCATGCTGATGGCCACTGGCGCCGAAGTGATGGCCGCTTGCGCAAAGGTGCTCACCTCTTGCGCGGAGCACGCAACCGCCGTGCAAGGGGGGTGCAAGGCAAGCCCCGCAGGGTGTAGCCATGACTTCTTACACACCTGCTGAGACTCTCGCCATCGAGGCGGACGGCTTGGTCAAGGTCTTCGGGGAGCAGCGGGCCGTCGACGGCGTGAGTCTCGCGGTGCCGCGGGGTGCCGTCTACGGCGTGCTGGGACCCAACGGGGCCGGCAAGACCACGACCATCCGCATGCTCGCGACCCTGCTCCGCCCGGACGGCGGCAACGCCCGCATCTTCGGCCGCGACGTGGTCGCCGAGCCCACGGCGGTGCGGTCGCTGATCGGCGTCACCGGCCAGTACGCGTCCGTCGACGAAAAGCTCACGGCCACCGAGAATTTGGTGATCTTCTCGCGGCTGCTGGGCCTGTCGAAGACCGAGTCGCGGCGCAAGTCGGCCGAGCTGCTCGAGGAATTCGGCCTGACCGAGGCCGCCGACAAGGCGCTGGAGAACTTCTCCGGCGGCATGCGGCGCCGCCTGGATCTGGCCGCCAGCCTGATCGCGCGGCCGCCGCTGCTGTTCCTGGACGAGCCGACCACCGGCCTGGACCCGCGCACCCGCGCCCAGATGTGGGACACCATCCGGCGGCTGGTGAGCGAGGGCTCGACCGTGCTGCTCACCACCCAGTACCTGGACGAGGCCGACCAGCTGGCCGACCGGATCGCGGTCATCGACCACGGGAAGGTCATCGCCGACGGCACCTCCGATGAACTCAAGTCCTCGGTCGGGCTGTCCGCGCTGCAGCTGACGCTGACCGACCGTGACCGCATCGAAGCGGCCCGGATCGTGGTCGGCGAGGTCCTCTCCCGCGCGGCGGGCCGGATCGTCGAGGCCACCATCAGCCCGGAGGCCGGCCGCATCACCGCGCCCCTGCCCGACCCCAGCATCACCACCGACATCCTGATCCGGCTGCGCGAGAACGACATCCGGATCGACGAGATCAATGTCGCCAAGCCGAGCCTGGACGAAGTGTTCTTCGCACTCACCGGGCACGCCGCCGAGGACGACACCGACGACACCGAACGGAGCGCGGCATGACCACGACTCTCTCCGCCCCTGCTGGGCGGCACGCGGCCACGGTCGCACCGATTCCCGAAGTGAGCAACCATATTCCGTTCCGGCAGACCGTGGCGAACTCGTTCACCATGGCCTACCGCGGACTGCTGAAGATCAAGCACAACCCCGAACAGCTCTTCGACGTCACCGTCCAGCCCATCCTGTTCACGGCGCTGTTCGCCGGGATCTTCGGCGGGGCCATGGCGGGCAGCGTGAGCGCCTACCTGCCGACGCTGATCCCCGGCCTGCTGGTGCAGACCGTGGTCCTGACCTCGGTGGTCACCGGCACCCAGCTGCGCGAGGACATGGACAAGGGCGTCTTCGACCGCTTCAAATCCCTTCCGATCGCCCGCATTTCGGCGCTGTCGGGGGCACTGCTGGCGGACATGGTCCGCTACGGCCTGGCCACGGTGCTGACGGTGGTCATGGGCATGATCCTCGGCTACCGCCCGCACGGCGGGTTCGTGGCCGTGGTGGTCGCCGGGCTGCTGGTGGTGTTCTGCTCCTTCGCGATCAGCTGGATCTGGGCGCTGATCGGCATCACCGGTAAGAGCGCGCCCGCGGTGCAGGGCATCTCGATGATGATCATGTTCCCGCTGACCTTCATGTCCGGCGCGTTCGCCCAGGTGTCCACCATGCCGGGCTGGCTGCAGGGCCTCAACAAGGCCAACCCGATCTACTACATGGTCAACGCGGCCCGAGAGCTGATGAACAGCAATGTCTACAGCTCGAACGTGGTGTACTCGATCATCGGCTCCATCGTCGTGATCGCGATCTTCGCCCCGCTCGCGGTGAAGGCGTACATGCGCCGCGCCTGACGCGGCCGCTCGCCCCGCGGTTGGGACGCCCGTCCACCGGTCACCGGTGGGCGGGCGTTTCGCGTTGGGTGCCGCCGATCGACTTCACGTGCACCATGATCCGCTCGGCCGCCGTGCGACGCCCCAGTCCCGCAACCGAATTCAGCGCGGCGGTGATCCGCTCCTCCCCCACCCCGGCGCGGTGCAGGTCCAGGTGCCGCTGCCACTGCATCGACGGATAGTCCTGGCGGCCGAACACCTTCGGCGTCAGCAGGATCAGTTCCAGACCACGCTCGACGTGCTGCCCGGTGGCGAGCAGATAGGTGCCGATCGCGCAGCTCATCGAGCCGATCTGCGGTAGATCCCAGAACTGGCCGCCGATCACGCGGACCGCGACATCGGCGAGTTCCGCCGCGGTCCGCTGCACCTGCTCGACGCGGCCGGACAGCACGTGGGCGTCGATGACGGCGGATACGAAGATCAGGGTCGCCGGTCCCGGCATTCCGACATTGTGCGGCCAGTCCATCAGCGCGGGCACCTGCCGGAAGCGACGCAGCCCGGTGTCGATATCCCCTTCGGCGAGTTCGATTTCCGCCAGTGCGGCCGCGACGGCGGCGATCCGGTGGTTGGGCTTGGTCACCGGTGCGTCGAGAGGCAGATCGCCGACCACCCCGAGGGCCGGTTCGAGGGCCTGCCGGGCCGTCGCCGGCTGCCCGGTGCCCGCCAGCGAGATGGCCAGCAGGCCGCGAACCTCCACGGCTTCGTCCCAGGCCCGCAGTTCCTCGAGCAGTTCGACGGCCCGCCGGTAATACCCGACCGCCTCGGCGTAGCGCGCCGACTGGCCGTGCATGCTGCCGAGGTGCTGCGTGGTCATGGCGGTGCCCCAGGTGTCCCGGTCGCCGCTGATGCGCATGGCGAGTTCGGCGTCCTTGATCGAGCGGTACGCCATGCCGTTGTTCTCGCACAGGTTCGCCCGCAGCAGCAGGGCCGCGAGCCGGATCTGTTCATCCGGCGACCGCACGCCCGCGCTCAATCTCCGGGCCAACTGCGTGTTGTTGCGGGACCGGGTGACCAGTTCGCCGAGATACCGTGCGACCGGGCTCATCGGCGCGCCCGACGCCAGAATGCGCCGGATCGTGGTCCGCACCCGCCCCACCGCGCGCAGATCGGAGGCGCCGAACATGAGGTGCATGCCGAGCATCAACTGGCCGTGGATGTAGAGGTCGGTCTCCGCCCCGACCGCCGGAAAGGTCGTGGGCGGCAACGCGATGACGCGCGGCGACCAGCTGATCAGTTCGGCGTGCGCGCCGCGCAACACCCAGAGTCCGGCCAGGGTCGGGAACACCGTGTGCACGGTCTCGGGATCGTGCCGCTCCAGCGCGTAGCGCAGCACGGCGATCAGGTTGTCCATGTCCGCGCTCAGGGCCAGCACCGCCGACACCTGTTCGGTGGTGTCGTACCGCTGCGCGGCGTCGACCGCGAATTCCCTGGCCCACTTCGACATTCGGTCCATGACCAGGCCGGCTTCGCCGGTGCGGGCCAGCTGCTCCTCACCGAACTCGCGGACGGTCTCCAGCATCCGATAGCGGGTGCCGCCCTCCTCGTCCTCCAGCACCGTCAGCAGCGACTGGCTCACCAGACCGTCGACGGCCATCGCGGGATCGTCGATCTCCGGCCCGGCCAGCAGACATTCGGCGGCGGCCAGCGTGAATCCGGCGGGAAATCGGCACAGTCGGCGCAGTGCCACCCGCTGTGGCTCGTCGAGCAGGTTCCAGCTCCACTCGATCACCGCGTGCAATGTGCGATGCCGCTGCGGAGAACTGCGATCTCCGCTGCGCAGCAGGGCGAATCGATGGTCGAGGCGAGATTCGATCTCCTCGACGCTCATGGTGCGCACCCGCGCCGCCGCCAGTTCGATGGCCAGCGGCAGTCCGTCGAGGTTGCGGCAGAGCCTGGCCACGACCTCCGGATCCAGCCGCACCGACGGGCGCACCGCGCGGGCCCGCGCCTCGAACAGGTCGGTGGCGGGTGACCCGGCGGCGTCGATGGTCAACGGCGGCAACGGATACACCGCCTCGGCCGTGATCTCCAGCGGTGCACGGCTGGTGGTGAGCACCGTGAGCTGGTCGCTCACCCCGACCAGATCGGCGACCACCTCGGCCACCGGTTCGATGAGGTGTTCGCAGTTGTCGAGGATCAGCAGTACCGGGCGCGCCCCGAGGGCCTCCCGCAGTTTCTGCCGGATATCGCGGCCCCGCACCTGCCGCAGCACGTTCGTCTCCCACACGACATCGGCCACGCCGAGGGTGGTCGCGATGGCGACCTCGATCTCGTCGCGGGTTTCGGCCGCACCATCGGATTCCGAACGCAGCGAGGCCAATTCCACCAGCATCACCGCGGTCTCGTGCGCTATCCGCGCACCCAGTTCGTTGGCGATCCGGGTCTTCCCGGTCCCGCCCGGACCGAGCACGGTGACTACCCGCGAGGACCGCAGGATCTCCTCCAGCGCTGCCAGATCGGCCTCCCGGCCCAGCAGCGGATTCGGTGCGGCACGCAGTCCGATCGCGTTCTCGCCCGCCAGTTCTCGCGCCTCGGCCGCCCGGGCGGATCCCGCGGCACGGCCCCCGGTGCGCACGTGGCCGGACGAACGGCCATCGATCGACGCCACCTGTCCGATCGCCGCGGAACCGTCACCGCCGAAGCTGATCCCACCGGCCACGCCGGGCACCACGGACAGTCTGTGCTCGGCGGCGCCGGGCCCATCCGGCCGGACGCCGCTGTCGGCCGAAGGCGCGAAGGCGCTGGGCCGGACCACCCCGGAATCAGGCGCTGTCGACGAATATCCTTGCGCGCCGGCAGCACTGCCGATCGACGCCGCCGGCCGCCCGGGCAGCGGTTCACCGCGCAGGATCGCGGTATTCAAGGCGATCAGCGCCGGGCCCGGATCGGCGCCGAGCTGGTCGACCAGCCGGGTGCGCAGGGTGGCGAACACGTCGAGGGCCTCGGTGGTGCGGCCCGCCGCGCCGAGCAGGCGCATGAGGGTGCCGTGGGCGGGCTCGTCCAGCGGGTCGGCGACCACGGCCTGCTGGGCCAGCTCGATGGCGGCGGGCAGGTCACCGACGGCTTCGCGGGCGGTCAACTCCAGCGCGTCCAGCGCGCGGCGGCGGGTGGCCGCCAGGGTGGCGAGTTCCTCGGCGACGGGACCGGGCGGCAGGTCGGCGGCGGGTTCGCCGCGCCAGAGCGCGCGGGCCGCGGTCACCAGGTCCAGGCAGGCGAGGCCGTCGCCGGCGATATGGGCTTGGCGGGCTTGCCTTTCCAGCTGCTGGGCCAGCGACAGATCGACCTGCTCGGGTGCCAGGACCAGACGGTATCCGGCGGGACCGATTTCGAGCGCGCCCTCCGGCAGCGCCGAGCGCAGTCGCGAGACCTGGGTGTGCAGCGCGTTCATGGGCGCGCGCGGCGGGTCCTCGCCCCAGACGTCGTCGATGAGCGCCTGCGCGCCGCGACTGCGGCCGGGGTGCACGGCCAGTGCCGCCACCAGCAGCCGGGCCCGCGCACCGGGTACGGCGGTCAGCGCACCGTCGCGGCGCAGTGCGATCTCGCCCAGCAGGGCCACCAGGGTCGAGTCGCCCACGTTCGCCACCCGCGCGCTTCCCGTGCTGCTCGAACTGCCGTTGTGCGAATTCATTCCTTGCCAATCGTAGGTGAGCGGGCGGGTGGTCGCCGGATGCGCACGACCGGTGCCGGGCCGTCGTACGGGACCCGTGCTTACCCGACGCGCCGGGCCCGGCTCAACCGGTTTATCGACGGCGAGGCCCATTCGGGGTCGGCAGCGCTTACCCTCTTGCCATGGCCGAATTCGACATTCGCCGGGAAACGGTCATCAAGGCCGATCCCGCACAGGTCCAGGCGCTCGTCGACGACTTCCACCAGTGGCGCAAGTGGTCGCCGTGGGAGGACACCGATCCCGCGATGGAGCGCGTCTACAGCGGGGCCGATCGCGGCATCGGCGCCCGCTATCTCTGGAGCGGCAACCGCAAGGCCGGCCGCGGTGACATGGAGATCACCTCCGCCACCTCCGACGCCATCGGCATCAAGCTGCACTTCGAGAAGCCGTTCAAGGCGACCAACCAGGTCACCTTCGAATTCCGTCCGCAGGGCGACTCCACCGCGGTGACCTGGCGCATGACCGGCACGCAGAACGGCCCGATGGCCATCATCGGCAAGCTGTTCCCGATGGATCGCCTGGTCGGCAAGGATTTCGAGAAGGGGCTGGCCCAGCTCAAGGCCGCGGCCGAAAGCTGACCGGGGCCGGCGCCGGTATCCCCGGACACTCGGGCGGGCGCGGCCACCGGCTCTCGCACTAGGCTGCCAGGCATGGCTACAGCAGCACAGTGGATCGAGGGCGCTCGGCCGCGCACCCTCCCGAATGCCATCGCCCCGGTTCTGGCGGGCACGGGGGCGGCCGCCTCGATCGACGGGTTCGTGTGGTGGAAAGCCATACTGTGCCTGCTGCTTTCGGTGGCGCTGATCATCGGCGTCAACTACGCCAACGACTACTCCGACGGCATTCGCGGCACCGATGACGAGCGGGTCGGCCCGCTGCGGCTGGTCGGTTCCAAGCTGGCGGCTCCGGCCGCGGTACGCAATGCCGCCATCGCCTGCCTCGCCATCGGGGCGGTCATCGGCCTGGTGCTGGTGATCACCAGCGCCTGGTGGCTGCTGCTGGTGGGCGCGGCCTGCCTGGCGGGGGCGTGGTTCTACACCGGCGGCCGGAACCCGTACGGCTACAGCGGTTTCGGTGAGATCGCGGTGTTCGTGTTCTTCGGCCTGGTGGCGGTGCTGGGCACCGAGTTCGTGCAGGCCGGGCGGGTGGACTGGGCGGGCCTGGTGTGCGCGGCGTCCGTCGGCGCGTTCTCCAGCGCGGTGCTGGTCACCAATAACCTCCGCGACATTCCCACCGATACCGAATCGGGCAAGCTCACCCTGGCGGTGCGGCTGGGCGACGCGCACACCCGCACTCTGCACATGGTGCTGATCCTGATCCCGTTCCTCGCGCTCGCACTGCTGGTCTGGCGCAGCCCGTGGACCCTGGCCGCGCTGGTCGCGCTGCCGCTGGCGGTCCGCGCCAACGAGCCGGTGCGGACCGGCAAGAACGGTCCGGGATTGATTCCCGCCCTTGCCGGTACCGGTCAGGCGATGCTGGTCTGGTCGGCCGTGGTGGCCGTGGCGCTGGCCGTCGTCTGATCGACGGCCGGCCGGTCTCAGTCCTCGTCCGGGACCAGGACGCCGAGCACCCAGTTCACCAGCGAGATGATGATGCCGCCGAGCACGGCCGCCCAGAAGCCGTCCACGCGCAGGCCGTAATCCGTGGTGCCGGTGATCTTCGCGGTCAGCCACAGCATGAGCGCGTTGATCACCAGCAGGAACAGGCCCAGCGAGACCACGATGAAGGGGAACGAGAGCACCTTCACGATCGGTTTCACCAGCGTGTTCACCAGGGCGAACACCACCGTGATGGCCGCGATCACCAGGATCTTGCTCTGGGTGGTGTCTTCGGGGGTCTTGATCTCGATGCCGTTCACCCAGGCGGCGGCCAGCCAGATGGCCACCCCGTTGATCAGCAGACGTATCAGTAGCGTCATGCCCCGATCGTAGGGCGAGATCAACTCGCGGGCCGGGCATCCGGGTAGGGCGGTCGCTACGCGGACCGGATCA
Source organism: Nocardia sp. NPDC004711 (assembly GCF_053601595.1). Lineage (NCBI taxonomy): Bacteria > Bacillati > Actinomycetota > Actinomycetes > Mycobacteriales > Nocardiaceae > Nocardia > Nocardia sp. NPDC004711. The sequence goes on from NZ_JBSGCB010000022.1 coordinate 11,682, forward strand.
GGCCGCGCGGTCGAGATAGCCGGACACCGCATCACGCAGGACGCGCATCGCCTCGTCGTCGCCGAGCAGGCGGCGGGTGACGGCATTGGGCGCGCGCAGCACGGCCAGCATCATGTGCCCGGCCTCGATGCGATTGTCCTTGCGCGACATCGCCTCACGCAGGGACAGCTCGATGACCTTCTTGGAATCCTTGGTGAAGGGAATGTGACCGCGCGGGCCGCCTTCCGCGCCCCAGTACTTGCCCCAGCGCGATTGCTCGGCGGGCACGGCCGCCTGGTCGAGGGCGTTCTCGCCGAAGGTGGCCTCCAGGCTCTCGCGCACGGCGTCGAGGTCGATGCCGATGGAACGCAGGGCGGCCGCGTCCTCCGCACCGAGCGGCTCGCCGGTCCGCTTGCGGGCCACCGCGTCTCGCACGCCGTCGGCGGTGAGACCGTGTGCCGCAAGGATTTCCCGCAGACCAGGGTCGGGGCTGCCGAGCAGACCCAGCAGCATGTGCTCGACCTCGATGGTCGACGAGCACAGGCCGCGGGCCTCCTCCTGGGCCATGACGACCGCGTGTCCGGCCGCCTTGTCGAATCGTTCGAACATCAGCGGATACCGCCCTTCCGGTTGTACTTCTGGTGGACCGCCTGCCGGCTGACCTCGAGCGCGTCCGCGATGGCCTGCCAGGACCAGCCCTGCTTACGGGCATTGCCGACCTGAATGGCCTCGAGCCGCTCGAGCAACCGGCGCAGTGCCAGCACCGCGCGGAGCCCGACCTGGGGGTCGGGGCTGCCGGCGGCGGCCGCCAGAGTCGTTGCTTCACTCATGAGTGTCAATTTACATTGACACTCGCGGCGTGTCAACGAAAATTGACACAATCGGAAAGATGTTCGCCGACAGCAGTGCGCAGTCGCGCAACAGGCCGAAAACCGCAGGCTCCCAGGCGTTGACGACCCCGCCCCGCACTTCTGATTTGTTGTTGCTTCAAACTATTGGAGCGGAACGGAAGGCCGCACCGCCCACACCCCGGGAACCGTGCGGGACTCCGTCGGCAACCGCGCGTGCACCTGACGGCCATACAAGTAAGGTCTGCCCAAGCAATGGATGGAGTTCCCACGTTCGGCGAATACATTCGCCAGCGCCGCACCACCGCGAATCTCACGCGTCCCCAACTGGCCTGGCCGGCCAACCTCTCGGTCCCCTATCTGACCAAGATCGAGGGCGGGGCCACTCCGTCCCGGCGCGTCATCGAATCCCTCTGCACCGCACTGAAACTGCCGCCGGCCGAATTCGAGTATGCGCTGGCGCTGGCCGAGGGGCCGCTGCCGCGCCTCGAGGCCGACCACCCCACCCCCGCCGACCGGGAGTACCTGGATCTGCTCACCCCCGCCATCGGCGCGTACATCACCGAACTCTGGGACACCGTCGCGGCCAATGCCGCACACCAGGAGTACTTCCCGGAACTCGTCCCCGGGGTGAACTACCTGGAATGGCTGATCTTCAATCCGATCTCGCGCACCGTCATGGTGAACTGGGATACCGAAGTGCGAATGGCAGCCGGTCGGTTTCGTATGCAGCTGGCCCGCAGCGACGATGACGAGCGCGGCCGCCAGATCCTGGGGAAGTGCCTCACCGATCCGGACTTCGCACTGCTGTGGCGCTCCGACACGGTCGCCGTCGAGCGCACCGATCTCACCAAGCTGGTGCGCGAGCCGCGCACGCTGGCCATCACCGAGTTGCGCATCAATATATGGCGCACCCAATCGAGCCTGCAATCGTGGCTCCTGATGCTCGGCACCGCGGCCGATCGACCGACCGCGGTGACCCGTCCGGTGGTCCGGCAACGCCCCGAAACGTCAAGGCCTATTAACGCCTCTGGAGGCCCCGCTACCCCGTCGAGGCGCGTGAAAAACGCTGCGCCCGCTAACGATCCGGACCCAACCAAGCCACTTCGGCAAATAAGTAGCAATCTTTCCGACGGGTGATCAACCGATATCAGCCGACCCGTCGTGCCGTGCGAAAACTATCCCGACCAAGTACCGGTGGCGATGAATTCGGTCAGCACCGCGGTGGGCTCGGTCAAGCTCAGCCCCTGGTCGGCAACCCATTCGTCATTGAAATAGGTTCCGGCATAACGGTCTCCGCCATCACACAGCAGCGTCACCACACTGCCGGTACGGTTCGCGGCGATCATGTCGGCAATCAGGGCAAAGGCCCCCCACAGATTGGTGCCCGTGGACCCGCCCACGCGCCGGCCCAGCACCGCGCTCGCGTGCCTGGCGGTCGCCACCGAGGCCGGGTCGGGCACCTCGATCATGCAGTCCACCACGCTCGGCACGAACGACGGTTCCACCCGCGGCCGCCCGATGCCCTCGATCCGGGACGGCATTCCGGTCTGATAGTCCAGGTCGTCGACCTCGTAGCCGCCGTAGAAGGCCGAGTTCTCCGGATCCACCACGGCCAGCCGGGTCGCGTGCCGCTTGTAGCGCAGGTAGCGGCCGATGGTCGCGCTGGTCCCGCCGGTCCCCGCGCCCACCACGACCCACTCCGGCACCGGGTGCGCCTCCAGAGTCATCTGCTGGAAGATGGATTCGGCGATGTTGTTGTTACCTCGCCAGTCGGTGGCCCGCTCGGCATTGGTGAACTGGTCCATATAGTGGCCGCCGGTCTCGTCCGCCAGACGCGCCGCCTCCGTATATATGTCGGGTGCGCGTTCGACCAGGTGACAGCGACCGCCCTGGGCCTCGATGAGCGCCAGCTTCTCCGGCGAGGTCCTGGCCGGGACCACGGCCACGAAGTCCAGGCCCAGCATCCTGGCGAAATACGCCTCGCTGATGGCCGTCGACCCCGAGGAGGCCTCCACCACGGTGGTGCCCTCGGTCACCCAGCCGTCGCAGATGGCGTACAGGAACAGCGATCTCGCCAGACGGTGTTTGAGACTGCCGGTCGGATGGGTGGATTCGTCCTTCAGATAGAGCTGGACGCCCCACTCCGGCGGCAGGGGATAGCGCAGCAGATGGGTGTCCGCACTGCGCTGGGTGTCGGCGTCGATGAGCCGGACCGCATTGTCGACCCAGTCCCTGGGTGCGCTGCGGTCGCAGCGTTTCACTGCTCGTCCTTGCCCTGCAGTCTCGACATCAGTTGGTCACGGTCCCGGCGGCGCTTGGCGTCCACCGCCGCGATGTCCTTGTTGACCTGGGTACGCAGCTTCTTGAACAGCAGCAGCGACAGCGGCATCGCGATGAGCAGCCCGAACAGCAGGGCCACGATGAGGGGGATGGCCACTTTCACCACGGCGGCGACGCCCATGATGATCGCGGTGATGACGGCGACCAGGCCGAGCCGGGCCACCGTGTAGATAGCCAAACTGCGCGCCAGGCGGCGGCCCGCACCTTCGGGCCGGGTTGCATCACTCACGCAGAACAGCGTAGGTGACGGACATTCGGGCGCCGCCGCGGCCCTCGCCCGGCCGGAAAATCAATCCGACCAGCCCGTATGTCGCTGGTAGTTCGCTGCATTAGCGCCAAAGGTGACCGTAAACACATAACGGATATCCGTTTTGTCTATTACTTCCCCTTTACCAAAGCGAGACCGTTCGAACACCCAGGGGGTCCAGTGCAACGATGTCGCTACTGATGAGGGATCTGTCGAAACGGAAAGGTTTGCGAATGACTGCGTTCACCGCGGCGAGCCGCGCATTGGGTTCCGTCAACGGCCAGGACACTCTGCTCACCCCAGGCCAGGTCGCTGCCCTGTTCCACGTCGATCCGAAGACCGTGACCCGCTGGGCTCACGCAGGTCGGCTCGGCTCCCTGCGGACTCCGGGCGGCCACCGCCGGTTCCGCGAATCAGAAGTTCTGCAACTCCTGCGGTCCCTCACCACCGAGGCCACCCGCGTGTAACACCTATTTCCCGCTTCAGGTGCCGCGGGTACGCACTCGGATTACCCTCGTTGTCAGGAGGTGAGCGACGTGACGTACCTGTTGGCACTCATCGCGGTAGTGGCCATCGCGATGCTGTGCTGGAAGGCTTTCGGACCCCAGCGATCGGCCGGCACCGGCCCAGCACCCGCTCGGCGCAACCGCGTTATCGGTCCCGAAGATGATCCGGATTTCCTCGCCAAGCTCTCCCGGGAGCATCGTGACGGCGAATCCACCTGAATGACCGAAGCTCGCCAACCAGATAGCCATATAGACAGATGTGACCGTCCCCCGTGTTCCGCACCAGCGGAACACGGGGGACGCGTCGTTTCACGCGAAGGCCACCTCGGGGATGGTGGCCATGAGCTCCTCCCATTCGGGATACATCTCGACCTTGCGCAGATGCAGCGCCTTGATCTTCTCGGACAGCTCCGGGTCCGGATCATCCGAGATATCCGGGCCGATCACCAGTTTCGCGAAATGCGGCGCGATCTCCGGATCCCCGGCCAGATGCACCGGGTCGTGCAGATACCGCTCCAACGCGGCCAGATCCTCGATACCCACGCAGTAGGCATGCGTGAGGCCCTCGGCCGGATCCCCCAGGCTCTGCCCGACCGTCGCGAAACTCACCGACTCCACCGACGCGGTACGACGCATGGCCGCGAGCGCCTCGGCCCGCTGCTGCTCGGTGGACTCGTCGCGGAATCGGAACCGCAGGACGTGAACGATCATGCCAACTCCTTCATTTGAACTAGCTAGTTCAATATTTCGAACCAGCTGATTCAGTAGACAGGATTGAACCCGCGAGTTCAATAGGACGAACACATCGGTAAGATGGCGAGGTGACCACAGCGAAGGCGAGCCGCGGCCGCATCGACAAGCGACAGGCCATCCTGACCGCGGCCCTGACGGTGTTCGCACGACGCGGCTACGCCCAGTCCTGTGTGCAGGAGATCGCCGACGCGGCATCCGTCGCCAAACCGACGGTCTACAACCACCTCACCGACAAGGAAACGCTGTTCCGGGCGGCGATGTCGGCGGCCGCGGACGCGGTCGGCGAGCAGGCCCTGGGCACGCTCGAACCGCTGCGCGAGCCCGGCGACGATCTGGCCGGCGCCTTCGGCGAGACCGCCGCGCTACTGCTGCAGGCCTGCTCGGACGAGCGCGCGCTCGCCCTGCACCGGCTCACCTACGCCGAGGCGGGCGACTTCCCCGATCTGGTCGATACCGTCCTGGACCGCACCACGATTCGGCTCCGCGACGCGCTCGCCGACCGGCTGGCCCGGCTCGCGCTGGCCGGGCGGTTGCGGCACAGCGACCCGGCGGTCGCCGCCGAGCAGTTCCTGGCGCTGCTGAGCGGTCCGCTGGAAGCGCGCTCGCGCCAGGGCAATCGGGCCGTCGCCGCGGCCGAACTCCAGGCCGTCGCCGACGCGGCCGTGGACACGTTCCTGCGCGCCTACCGCCCCTGAGCGCCCGGCGCGAAGCGGTGGCGGACGAGATCCGTTGCGGCGCGGGCCATTCGATCGAAGGGCTCGATCTCGCCCGCGGCGCGGCAGAGCACGTGCGCGCCCTGCAGCAGGGTGAGCAGGGTGGTCGCCAGGTCCGCGGCGGTGGCCGGGTCCGCGCCGGCGGCGGTCAGACGCTCGGCGAGAGTGGTTGTCCAGGAATCGAATGCGGTGGCGGCCACGGTGCGCAGGTCGCCGCTGTCGGGGTCCACGGTGACGGCGGCGACGGCGCAGCCCGCCCCGTCGGCCGAGGCGGCCACCACCGGGCGGACCAGGGCGAGGAAGGACTCGACGAGAGTCACCGGGTCGGAGGCCGGTAGCGCGGCCAGACGCTCGCGCACCTGATCGCCGTTGCGGGCGGCGGCCGTCGCCACCAGTTCGGCCTTGCCGCCGGGGAAGTGGTGGTAGATCGCGCCGCGCGCGGCGCCGCTGGCGTCCAGGACCGCGGTGAAGGACATGCCCGCGACACCCTTCTTCTGCAGCGCATCGATGGCCGCGTCGATCATCCGATCCCGCGTGGTCGCCGCCATTCTTCCTCCCGCCATTGACTAGTACGGCCATCCTAGTGCACACTCGACTCGCTAGTACGTACGTACTAGCGTCTCGAGAACGGAGAGCCCAGTGCCCATCACCGTGACCGCACCGCGCGGCGTCCTCACCGCCCGCGGCGAACGCGAGATCCTGCCCGCCCTCACCGCGGCCCTGGCCGAGGTCAGCGGCGGCGCCGGCAATGACTTCTTCACCGGAATCATCGGCGGCAGCGTGCACCTGCTGCCGCCGGAGGACATCTACGCGGGCGGCGAGAACCGGCCGATCGTCATGGTCGAACTCAAGCTGCCCAATATCGGCCTGCCCGACCCGGACGCCCGCGCGGCCTTCATCACCGCGGCCACCGAGATCGTCGCGGGGCTCACCACCGCAGGCCATCGGCGCGAGGACATCTGGGTCAATATCCTCAATGCCCTCGACGGCGCCTGGGGCATCGGCGGCCGCGCCTACACCGGCGAGGCGCTGATCGCGGCGGTCACCGCGGCCGCCAACTGACGACGGTCCGGGTGGGCGCGCAGCACGCGCCCACCCGGACCGTCCGGAACCCGATCCCCGTCAGTGACTGACGGCGTCCTCTTCCGCCTTGCGCCTGAGGTTTTCGGCGACCTCCGCCTCCCACGCCTCATTGGCCTTGGTGGTGTCGACCTCGAACTCGAAGCGCTGCACCGACTTCGGGTCGATGTCGGCGACGTCCACGTAGAACTGCTCGTACCAGCGGCGCAGCTGGTAGACCGGCCCGTCCTCCTCGGTCAGCAGCGGATTCTCGATCTTGGACTTGTGCTTCCAGATCTCGACGTCCTGCAGGAAGCCCTCACCGATGCCGACCGTCATCTTCTTCGCGATCCGATCGGCCGAGGCATCGTCGATGCCCTGCGGCTTGCGCACCGACATGCCGTACTGCAGCACGAACGCGTCCTGCGAGATCGGGTAGTGGCAGTTGATCAGCACGGTCTCGAGCTCGAACCCGCTGTAGTTGTTGACCAGCGGATTGACCATGTAGGACGGCCCGAAGTACGAGGCCACCGACTTCAGCGTCGAGTTGCCGCCGTACTGGGTGGCCATGCCCTTGTCCGGGCGCGCCGTGGAGTCCAGGAACTGGGTGGCGACGTGGCCCTCGAAGACGTTCTTGAAGAACGTCGGATACGCGTAGTGGATGTAGAAGAAGTGGGCCATGTCCACGACGTTGTCGATGATCTCGCGGCAGTTGGAGCCCTCGATCACCATGGACTCCCAGGTCCACTCGGTCCAGCCGTCGGCGAGCCCCTCGGTGCCCTTGCCCTCGGCATCGGTGTACGGGCCCTCGATGTAGGGGATCGTCACCTCGTCCGGCGGCGGGTTGCCCTCGTGGTCGTGCCACACGAAGAGCTGGTCGTTGCGCTCCAAGGTGATCCACGACCGCGTCCGCGCCAGCGGCGGCACCCGCCGCGCGTACGGAATCCCGGTGCACTTCCCATTGCCGCCCCAACGCCAGTCGTGGAACGGGCAGGCGATGGAATCACCTTTGATCTCACCCATGCTGAGGTCGCCGCCCAGGTGCCGGCAGTAGGAGTCGAGCACGTGCAACTCGCCCTTGCTGTCGGCGAAGACCACCAGCTTGGTCCCGAATGCGGAGATCTGATGCGGCTTCCCGTCCCGGAACGACTTCGCGAGCCCGACGCAATGCCATCCGCGTGCGTACCGCGTGGGCGCCTCGCCCACGTCGATCTCCCGCACCTTCCGAACCCGACTCTGCGGCGCCACTGCCATGACGAGCCCCTTCACTAAAAACTAGAACGTGTTCTAATCACGGTCGCTTAATACGGTACAGCCCCTGAGCACCGATCGGAAGTTCCCGGGAAAAGAAGAAGGCCCCGGCACTGAAACGTGCCGGGACCTTCCGAAACCCATTGGGCCAGTTCAGGAAGCCTATCGGGTCAGTTCAGACCCGCATACGAGTGCAGACCGCTCACCACGATATTGATGATGAAGAGGTTGAAGAGCATGGCCACGAAACCGGCGATGTTGATCCAGGCGGCCTTGGTGTCGCGCCAGCCGGAGGTGGCACGGGCGTGCAGGTAGGCGGCGTAGAGGACCCAGGCGATGAAGGAGCAGGTCTCCTTGGGGTCCCAGCCCCAGAAGCGGCCCCACGCGGCCTCGGCCCAGATCGCGCCGAGGATGACGCCGGCGCCGAAGATCGGGAAGCCGATGATGGTGGTGCGGTAGGCGAGCCGGTCCAGCAGCTGGGCGTCGGGGAGGCGGCGGGCCAGCTGGCCGAAGATGGTGTCGGACTCCGCGCCCGCGGGCTGCCAGAGGCGGAACAGGAACAGCAGACTCGCGACACCGGAGACCAGGAAGACGCCCGAGCCGATCGACACCACGGTGACGTGCACCGGCAGCCAGTAGGACTTGAGGGCCGGGACCACGGGGGCCGCGTCCACGTGCAGCTTGGTGCCCGCCAGGAACAGCAGGATCAGCACCGGCACCAGCAGGAACGACCACATGCCGCGATAGCGCTGGTCGCGCAGCAGGATCAGGCCGAGCAGCACGGCCGCGCCGGTGGCCATCGAGATGAACTCGAACATATTGCCCAGCGGGAAGCGGTGGGTCGCGAAGCCGCGCAGCACGATCGAGACCAGGTGCACGCCGAAGCCCACGAACAGCACCGCGAAGGCCATATTGCCCAGGCGTTCCGAGAAGGGGCGCTCGACCCCGCGCGGCTGCACCTTGCCGGGCACATTGGCCGGCGGCTCGTCGACGATGCCGGAACCGCCTCCGGCGGTGACCAGCTGGCGGGCGGCGGCCGTCGGCACCGTGCGGGTCAGGGCGAACTGCCAGACCAGCATGATCCAGACCAGCGCGTAGATCACGATGGCCGACTTGAACGCGAGATCGCTGTAGGAGGCGATGTTCTCGTCGATCGGCATTACTTCTCTCCCGTCAGCAGCCGCTCACGCAGGCGGTCGAACTCGCCGCCCCACCCGGCCTGGTCGGTGCGGGCCAATCCGCCCATTTCTACTACGGTACGTCGTACCTCGTCGGTTCCGGTACCCGGGTACACCCGCAACCAGATGCGACGGCGCTTCACCAGCAGCGACACCAGCAGGCCCGCCATCATGGTCAGCGCCGACACCAGTACCCACTGCTGCGCCGGATCGTGCGAAACCTGCAGGTTCACAAACTCTTCCGCGCCGTCGAAGGTGACCTTGGTGCCGTCGGACAGGGTCGCGGACTCACCCGGCTTCAGGTTCACCCGCTGTTCCTTCACCAGGCGACCCTGCTTGATCATCTCCGGGTCCAGCGCGAACAGCGACTGGGCGCGGCCGGTGTCCAGGCCGGTATCACCCTGGTAGACGTCGATCGCCACCGCGGGATCCTTCATGGCCGGATACATCGAGGTCAGCAGCTGCCCGTGCATGAGCGCGGTCGGCGCGAACAGACCCTGGATCGCCACCTGATGCTTGCGGCGCTCCTCCTCGTTCGGATACATGCCGCCCGGCGGATCGATGCGCAGCACCCCCGAGGACAGGAAGGTGGTGGCGTCGTCCGGCTTCCACTGGATGGCCTCGGTGCGGGTCTGGCCGTTCGGGAAGGTCACCGTGAACTTGGGCGCGAAACCGTGGCCCTGCAGGTAGACCCGGTCGCCGGCGACGCGCAGCGGATGGTTCACCTGGACGGTGGTGTCCCGCCAGGTGTCGGAGTTCAGATCCTTACCGGTCTGGTACTGGATGTTCGAGGTGAACATGGACGCCTGGCCGTTCTGCAGGTAGTCGGCCCGGAAGTCCTTGACCCGCACACACATCGGCGTCAGGCCGGTGCCGTCGTTCACATTGCCCGCGCGGAACGAGTCGAACACCGCGGGCGAGGTGGTGCAGAAACCCGGGCCGTCATTGGCGAGCACGACCACATTGCCCTCGTAGCCGAACAGCTTGCCGACCGCGATCGCCGCCAGCAGGCCCACCAGCGCCAGGTGGAAAACCAGATTCCCGAGCTCGCGGGTGTACCCCTTCTCCGCCGAGAGGGTCAGTTCCCCCGCGCGATCGCCCGGCTGCACGACCGTGCGCCAGCCGCGCATCTGACCGCGAGCCCGCTCGATCACCTGCTCCGGGGTCGCCGCGTCGGTCCCCGACCAGTGATGCGGCAGCCGAGACAGGTTGCGCGGCGCCTTGACCGGCGGCGTCCGCAGCGCACGGTAGTGGTCCACACAGCGCGGCAGGATGCAGCCGACCAGCGAAATGAACAGCAGCACATACACGGCCGTGAACCAGAAGCTGGAGAACACGTCGAACAGCTGCAGCCGGTCCATCCACGGGCCCAGGGTGGGCCGGTTGCGGATGTAGTCGTCGACCTTGCCCGCGTTCAGGCTGCGCTGCGGCAGCAGCGCGCCCGGGATGGCGGCCAGGGCCAGCAGGAACAGCAGCATCAGCGCGGTGCGCATGCTGGTCAGTCCGCGCCAGGTATTGCGCAGGACGCCGAGTACGCGCCGCGGCGGCGACTGACGCGGCGGACGGACGGGGGCACTGGGGGTTTCGATGGTGGCAGTCATGTCAGATCGGCAGGGTCACATTCGAGACGAAGGCGTCGCGGACCCAGGAGACGAACTGGTCCCACGCCCCGGTCACCAGGGCGATGCCGACGGCCACCAACAGCAGACCGCCCATCACCTGAATGGTGCGGGAATTACGGCGCAACCAGCCGACGCCGCGCAACGCGGTCGCCGAGCCGAAGGCCAGGATCACGAAGGGCAGGCCCAGGCCCAGGCAGTAGGCCACGATGAGGGCCACGCCGCGGACCGCGGTGGTGCCCTCGGTGCCCGCCGACACCGCCATCACGCCCGACAGCGTCGGACCCAGGCACGGTGTCCAGCCGAGCGCGAAGACCGCGCCCAGCAGCGGAGCCCCGATGAGGCCGCTGAGTCGGCGCGGCTCCATGCGGGTGTCGCGCTGCAGCGCCGGAATGAGACCGATGAACGCCAGGCCCATCACGATGGTCACCACGCCGCCGATGCGCTGCAGCAGATCACGATTGACGTTCAGCACCTGGATCGCGCCGAACACGGTCGCCGAGGCGAGCACGAACACCACGGTGAAGCCCGCCACGAACAGGCCCGCCGCGCCCGCCACCCGCAGGCGCGTGGAATTGCGGCCCGCCACGGCGGTTCTGGTGGTCTTGGCCGATTCCACCGTCACCGGCGGGGCCTCCGCGCCCACCACACCGGCCAGGTACGACAGGTAGCCGGGCACCAGCGGCACCACGCACGGCGAGGCGAACGACACCAGACCGGCCAGCATGCACGCGCCCAGCGCCAGCAGCAGCGGTCCGGTGGCGGCGGTCTGCTGGAACGAATCCCCCACGCTCGCCAGGTAGGTCACGTGGTTCACGCCTGCTCCTGCGCGAGCTTGTCCACCACCGGCTGCAGGTCCTCGGCCAGCAGGGCGCGCAGGAACACCGCCGCCACCCGGTGCTGCTTGTCCAGCACGATGGTCGTGGGGATGACGCTGGTGGGGAACTTGCCGCCGAGCGCGAGCAGGCTGCGCATGGACGGGTCGTAGATGGAGGGGTAACCGACCTTGTTGTCGGTCACGAAGTCCTGGGCCTTGTCCTTCTGGTTGTCACGGACATTGATGCCCAGGAACGCGACACCCTTGTCCTTGCTCGCCTCGTAGACCTGTTCCAGCGCGGGCGCTTCCGCGCGGCACGGGCCACACCACTGGCCCCAGATATTGACGACCACGGCCTTGCCGGGGAAGTCGTCCACCGACGTGGTCTTGCCGTCGTGCAGCAGATCCGGGCCGGACAGCTTGCCGATGGTGCCGCGCGAGGACGGCGGATCGTAGAAGATCTCGGTCTTGCCGCCCGGGGAGACGAAGTCGAAGGTGCCGCCCTGGGCCACCGCGTCCTTGCCCGCCGTCGAACACCCGGCGAGCACGGCCACCACACTCACACCGGCCAGCAACGCCGCGACCCGGCGCAGCGGGCGGCGGACGGGCCGGGACGCGATGGCGCGGCTCATGCTGTGCCCTTTCGGCATGAGCGGGGGCCCTGCGCGGTTACGCAAGCTGCCTCCTCCGTGCCTGACCCGCTCATGCCCCGGTCACCTTGGGGTCCGAGGCGCCCGCCGGCTCCGAGTAGACGATGTCGATCAAGGTATCGCCCTGGTAGACAAGCGAAGTCAGCGAGGCGAGCGAGCACTGGCGGTGCCGCGGGTCGTGCCACAGCCGCTGTCCCTGCAGGAAGCGGCGCAGCGTCCAGACCGGCAGCTGATGCGAGACCAGCACGGCCTCCCGGCCGGCGGCCTCCACCCGCGCCTTGTTCACCGCGGCCAGCATGCGGTGCGCGATCTGCAGATACGGCTCACCCCAGGACGGCGTGAACGGGTCGCGCAGCTTCCACCAGTGCCGGGGCTTGCGCAGCGCGCCGTCCCCCGCCGAGACCCGCAGCCCCTCGAAGGTATTGCCGGCCTCGATCAGATTGTCGTCGGTCCGGATCACCAGACCGTGGCCCGCTGCAATGGGATCCGCGGTCTCCTGCGCCCGCTGCAGCGGCGACGCCACCACCAGCGCGATGTCATGATCCGCCAGCGACCGCGCCACGGCCTGCGCCTGCGCCCGCCCCGTCACCGACAGCTGGAATCCGGGCAACCGGCCGTACAGGATGCCCTTGGGATTGTGGACCTCGCCGTGCCGCATGACGTGCACGATCGTCTCGAGATCGCTCGCCACGTCACCCGGCAGGATCAACCCGCCCGTGGTGCCGGAGGCCACGTCGGCACCGGCGGCAGCCGCATCCGAATCGCCCTCGGCCGCGAATTCCGTGCCCGGTTCACCCGCATCGGGGTCGATCTCGACCACGATCTCGGACGAGAACGACGCAACCGGAACAGCGGATTCACCCGCATCGGGGTCATCCGGATCCGTTTCGGACCCGGCGGTTGCGCCGGAATGGTCGGATTCCGTTGGGGCGGAAACGGGTTCGGCCGGGGAGACGGCGATGTGTTCGCCGGTTTCGGCCAGTTCCTCTTCGGCCTGACGGATGGAGTCCAGGAGGCGGGTGGCCTCGGCGGCGGAGAGGGGAACCTCGTGCTGGGTGGGTGCGGGTATGCCGGAGTCGGGGTGGGCGGAGCTCACGCGGCGGATCCTTCGGGGGTGGCGGCCGCCGCGGCGCGCGCGGCGGCGGGGAGGGCGGCGGCGATGCGGTCGAACGCGTCCTCGTCGAGGGCGGCCGAGACGAACCAGGCTTCGAAGGCGCTCGGCGGCGCGTACACACCGGCATCCAGCAGCGCGTGGAAGAAGGCTGGGAAACGCCAGGTTTCGCTCGCCTTGGCGGCGGCGTAGTCGGTGACCGGGTTCTCGGCGAAGAACACGCTCACCATATTGCCCGCGAATTGCACCCGGTGCGGGACGCTCTCGGCGGTCAGCGCCTCGGTCATCAGCGCGCCCAGCCGCTCGGCGTTCTTGTTCAGCGTCGCGTACACCTGCTCGTCCGCGGCGCGCAGCGTGGCCAGACCCGCGGCCACCGCGACCGGGTTACCCGAGAGGGTGCCCGCCTGATAGACCGGCCCCAGCGGCGCCAGGTGGTTCATGATGTCGGCGCGCCCGCCGAACGCCGCGGCCGGCAGGCCACCGCTCATCACCTTGCCGAAGGTGTACAGGTCACCGGCCACGCCGTCGATGCCGAACCAGCCCGAGTGGCTCACCCGGAACCCGGTCATGACCTCGTCCATGATGAGCAGCGCGCCGTGCTCGGTGGTGAGCCGGCGCAGCCCCTCGTTGAATCCGGCCACCGGCGCGACCGTGCCCATATTGCCCGCCGCGGCCTCGGTGATGACGCACGCGATCTCACCCGGGTAGGCGGCGAACGCGGCGGCCACCGCGTCGAGATCGTTGTAGGGCAGCACGAGGGTGTCGGCCGCCTGCGCACCGGTGACGCCCGGCGAGGTCGGCAGGCCCAGCGTGGCCACGCCCGATCCGGCGTCGGCCAGCAGCGCGTCGACGTGCCCGTGGTAGCAGCCGCTGAACTTGATGATCTTGCCGCGCCCGGTGAAACCGCGCGCCAGCCGGACCGCGCTCATGGTGGCCTCGGTGCCGGAGTTCACCAGCCGCACCCGATCCACCGGAGCGACCCGGCCCGCGATGGCCTCGGCGAGCTCGATTTCCGCCTCGGTCGGCGCGCCGAAGGACAGCCCGCCGGTGGCCGCCCGCTGCACCGCCTCGACCACCGCCGGGTGCGCGTGCCCGAGAATCATCGGGCCCCACGAACACACCAGGTCGACGTAGTCGTTGCCGTCGGCGTCGGTCAGCGTGCAACCGCGCGCGGAGGCGATGAACCGCGGCGTGCCGCCCACGGAGTTGAACGCACGCACGGGCGAATTCACGCCACCCGGGATGACCGCCGCGGCGCGTTCGAAAAGTTGGGCTGAGACCGGGACCGACACCTGGCTCACACGCGGAGAAGAACTCACGGCACCCAGTCTCTCAGCCGCCCCTGCCCCCGTCGACGACAGGGTGTAGTCGAGTGGCCCTTCCCACAGCCAACCCGCCATCCTTGCACCCCGATATGAACACCGCATCCCGAAGACGGCCCGGCCGCCCACCCCCGCGTCCGAGCCCTCGCTGCCGATACCGCCTCCCCCGAACTCGCGGCAGCATCGGCCGAACCATCGGGCGGCACGACCGCGACGATGGCGAACGGCCTGGTGCCGGGTCCGCGAGGCGCCGCGCGACCGTCAACCGCTACCGGGCACGCGCACACCTATGGCGGTTCAACCGCGAGCTGCCGGGCATTACATACCCGCGGGTCCCCTTACCAGCCCGTAGCCGCAGGACTCCGAATTGCAGTGCGCGGACTCCGATGTGGGCTCACTGGGACGGTGGGGCAACACGCCGGAGTCCAGTTTCGTACGACGTTATTCGCTACACGTTTGCTGATGCGTAATGTTTCTGCACAGGAGACGGCTTGGGAGAGAGGGCGGGACGTATGCGGGTCGTTCGAATCGGGGTTGGGATCGTCGCGGTGACGGCCGGGCTCGCCGCCGGGGCCGGAGTCGCGGCAGCGGCGGAGCCGGTGGTGCAGATCGATCAGGGACGGGCGGGGGTGATGCTGTCCCACAGTGAGACCGCCACGCTGGCCGATGGTCCCGTGCCCGCGGTGATCAGCATGGTCGTGCCGCTGAACCGGATGGGGGCGGGCCTACGGCCCGACACCACCATCTACAAGGACGACAAGGGTGGCGTGCACGCCTCGCTCCGGCAGGTGATCGCGGAGGCCGCCGATCATCCCGACGGCAACGTCGCGATCTTCCTCGATCTGCCGGGCAGCCGGAACGGACGGGTGCTGGATATTTACCAGAACTGGGGCTGAGGCCTTCGCGTCAGCGGCAGCCGACCCTCGTGTAAGCGGGGCTGACACCTTTTTCCCCAGCGGAGACGGCGGCGCGGTCTGCGGTCGCGCCGCCGCGACCCGTTACGGGAGTGGAACCCCCAGGCAGAACGCCGCCCATCCGGTGGACATCAGGCAATTCAGCTGGGGCGGTAGTAGGTCTGGCCAGGACAGCGCGACCGGGTGCGACCGGTAATCCGGGACGGCATCGACCGGAGCGGCGGCGGCCGGAGCCACCGCCGCGACGCCGATGACCCCCGTGGCCAGCACCGCGGTGGCGATGCGTTTCACGAGATCTGTGCGCTTCATGCCCATGATTCTCCGCGACCGCCCGGACGCCTCCAAGGCGAATCCGGACTTCGCACCCCACCGCGCGGCGTGTCGCGAAAAGCTCAGCGCGCGAGCCGAACTGCCCGCGCCACCACGTCGATCAACGCCAGCCCCGACATGATGGCCAGCACCGCGCACCCCGCCAGCCAGGGCCCGAGGTATCGCGTCGCAGTGAACGCGGGCACCTCACCCTGCGGCTTGAAGACAGTAGTGCGAATCCCGTTGTGCCAGCACCACACCGCCGCCACCACCAGCACCGGCACCAGCACGAATTCGGCGAATACGGTCAGCCATCGCATCACAGCGCTTCCTTCCGCTCGTCGTCCGACCCGTGCTCGTCATCGGTTCCAGGCTCGTCATCGGTACCAGGGTCGCCATCGGTACCGCGCGCCCGCTCCAGCGCGGCGGTCAGCGCGGCGCGCAGCGTGACATGATCCCGCGCCCATGCCTGCACCAGCCGCCCGTCGGTCAGCTTCAGCCCGATTCCCTTGCGCCGCCGCGGTACTCCGGTCAGCTCACCCAGCGCCCGCGCCGACTGCCAGTCCTCATAGTCCCAGGACTCCTCGTCCTCCTCCGGCAGCACCTCGGCGATGTCGCACAGCGGCACCACCTCCGTGCCCTCGCGCAGTTGCGCCGGCGTCAGCTCGACACTGATGTGCCGCTTGCCCGCCACCACCTGCAACCACACGAATCCGGCCAGCAGCACCGCGCAGAAGACCAGCCCGAACCAGTGGACGGCACCGCCCCGGATCACCTCGATGACCAGGATGATCGCGCACAGCGCGGGTCCGTAGGCGATGGTCCGCCAGCGCGCACCGGGCTCGGAGAACAGCACGGCCCCGGGGGTGTTGATGGCCTCACTCATAGGTCGAGCGTAAAGATCGTGGATTCGCTCAGCGGGCCAGGCCCGGAATCAACAGCACGGCGAGGGTGAGCAGCCCGAACAGAAACAGCAGACTCAGCACCAGCACATCGCGCCGCAGGCTGTGCGGCTGCTGGATCACCACTCGCATCGTTGCCTCCGCCTTCCCGGAGCCGAACGCGCCATAACACAACGTATGACGACCGGCACCCGGTTCCCGAATTCTCTGTGACTGCCCTCACCATACCCGCTAGTACGCTTGTCACAAACTCAGGCGTACCTACTGCGGTCCGGGACGGAAGAAGGCCTCGGATTCGCTTCGATAGCACAGGAATACGGCACCGCCCGCCAGCACCGCCGCCACGATTCCGGCCCCGCCGGCGACCAGCGCGGCCGCACCCTCCTTGACCCCGATGCCGAACAGCGTGCCCGCCGCGCCGAGCACCAGGAAGACGCCGAACCCGGTGAGAAGCGCTCGCGCCCAGGCCTTTCCGCGTCCCAGCTGGTACACCACGGCCACCCCGGCGCCGGTGAGCACCAGCCAGAACACGCCGACCAGGATGAACACGATCGCCATCCAGGCCTGCACCTGTGCCAGCGTCACGGTCGGCTGCTGCTCCTTGACCTGATCGAACATCTGCTGCGCCAGATCCTGCCGCTGCCCGAACTGCGTCACCAGCGAGGCGATCAACTGCACCAGCCCGACAGCGAATGTGCCGTACCAGAGTTGGCAGGCGGTGCGCACGTCTTCCGGAGCCGGGCCCGAAATACCCGGCGGGACCATCGGATTCACGATCGGAACTACTCGGTCACGCTCACGACAGCCAGTGCGCGGCCTCGGTGGCCCAGTAGGTCAGCACCATGTCCGCGCCCGCGCGCCGGATGCTGAGCAGCGACTCCAGCACCGCGCCTTTGCGATCGATCCAGCCGCGCTGGGCGGCCGCGGTGATCATGGCGTACTCACCGGAGATCTGATAGGCCGCGACCGGCACCGTGGAGCGGTCTGCAACCTCGCGCAGAATGTCCAGATACGACATGGCGGGCTTCACCATGACGATGTCCGCGCCCTCGAGCAGATCCAGCTCCAGCTCACGAATTGCCTCGCGGCGGTTCGCCGCATCCTGCTGATAGGTACGCCGATCCCCCTGCAGCGAGGAGCCGACGGCCTCCCGGAAGGGACCGTAGAAGGCCGAGGCGTACTTGGCCGCGTAGGCGAGGATGCCGGTGTCGGAGTACCCGGCGTCGTCCAGGCCCGCACGGATCGCGGCCACCTGGCCATCCATCATGCCGCTGGTGCCGAGCAGGTCCGCGCCGGTTTCGGCCTGCGCCAACGCCATTTCGACGTAGCGGATCAGCGTGGCGTCGTTGTCGACCGCGCCGCTGTCGTCGAGCACGCCGCAGTGGCCGTGGTCGGTGAACTCGTCGAGGCAGGTGTCGGCCATGACCACGGTCGATCCGCCGACCTCGTGCACCAGCGCGCGCAGGCCGCGGTTCAGGATCCCGTCCGGATCGCTGGCGGCACTCCCCTGCGCGTCCTTGTCCTCCGGCTTGGGCACGCCGAACAGCATGAGCCCGCCCACGCCGGCGGCCACCGCCTCCACGGCCGCCTTGCGCAGCGAGTCCATCGAGTGCTGGAAAACGCCTGGCATGGAGGAGATCTCGTGCGGTTCGCCGATCCCGTCGGCGACGAACATGGGCAGAATCAGATGCCGCGGCTCCAGGCTGGTCTCGGCGACGAGCCGACGCATGGCGGGAGTGCGGCGCAACCGCCGAGGGCGGTCCATTCCGGTCATGTTCGCATGATAGGCCCGCCCCTGGACCCGGGTGCGCGCGCCTCCGCGGCCGGGCCGTGCCGCACCGTCACGGTCATCGGGTGGCATCGCCAAAGTCATTGTGAGCAGCCGATTTTGTCGGTGGGGACGGGTAGAATCGAAGATGTGTTCGAAGGAGTCGCGCTGCCGATGCGGGGTGCGAATCCGGATCGCGACGGGAGGAATGGTCGTGCTCGCAGCTGTTACCAGCATGTCCGACAAGGTGAACAGGGCCGGCGAAGTGCCGAAGAAGGGGGATGTGATCGATCACGCGTGGCGGCCGCTGTCCAAACAGCCGCTGCCCGCGGGGCGGCCGCGGTCGTGGTACATCTCGCACAATCGCAGGTTGAAGGCCATGCGGCTGGCCATCGCGCTACTGGACTCCGGATCCTTCAGCCCGGATCAGGCGACCAATGAAAACATCCGCCACACAGCGGAAGTCATCGGCGTGCACCGGCCCTCGGACGCCACCTGCCGCATGGTCCGCCGCCTGATGGCAGCGCAACGCTGACCACGGTGGAGGCTCTCCGAGGCCGCGCAAGAGACTTCGGAGAACCTCCGCCGCGCACGGCGGCCGCTAGGAGACCAGGCAGCCGGTGCCGGTGGTGCCCGGGGTACCCGAGCCGGTGGTCAGGCACTTCAGCAGGAATTGCAGCGTGTTCACGGCCGCGCTACCGGAGCTGGTGGCATCGATCGGTGCGACAGCGGTGGTCTGGACCGCGGCCGGGGCCTGCTCCAGCGGTACGGGCGCCGCCGACGCCGCGGCCGGGGACAGCACCGCGAGGGCGATCCCGGACATCGCGATCAGGCCGACTGCCGTGCGCTTCATAGACGTTCACCTTTCGAAGATCGAATGCTGAACGCAGCGTATGCATTTCGGGTCGAAATGAAACGCCAGCATTTTCATGGGCATCCGCCCAGCGAACGCGAAATACCACGGGCCCCGCATCCTAGTATGCGGGGCCCGGTTCCGGCTGACGAACACGGCGATACCACCGGGCCCGGCCGCGAGCGCTAGCGGCTGCGGCGGCTCTTCTTGCGGGGCGGGGGCAGCAGGCCCTCGGCGCGCAGGTGGGCGGCGTGCTCGGCGAGCGCCTCGACGAGCGGGCCGACCTGGGCGATCTCGGGCTGCACGTCCACGCGCAGGCCGAATTCGATTGCGGTCTCTGCCGTCTTGGGGCCGATGCAGGCCACGATGGTGCGGGCGTGCGGCTTGCCGGCGATGCCGACCAGGTTCCGGACGGTGGAGGACGAGGTGAACAGCACCGCGTCGAAACCGCCGGTCTTGATCATCTCGCGGGTCTCCGCGGGCGGCGGCGACGCCCGCACGGTGCGGTAGGCGGTGACGTCGTCGATCTCCCAGCCGCGGTCGCGCAGGCCCTCGGCGAGGGTCTCGGTGGCGATGTCCGCGCGCGGCAGCAGCACCCGGTTGACCGGGTCGAAAACGTCGTCGTAGGGCGGGAAGTCGGCCAGCAGGCCCTCGGAGGACTGCTCGCCGCTGGGCACCAGCTCCGGGTTGATGCCGAAGGAGCGCACCTTCTCCGCGGTGGCCTCACCGACACAGGCGATCTTCACGCCGCTGAAAGCGCGGGCGTCCAGGCCGAATTCGCCGAACTTCTCCCACACCGCGCGCACCGCGTTGGTGGAGGTGAACACCACCCACTGGTAGCGGCCGTCGACCAGACCCTTGACCGCGCGCTCCATCTGCGCCGGACTGCGCGGCGGCTCGACCGCGATGGTCGGCACCTCCATCGGGATGGCCCCGTGCATGACGAGCTTCTCGCTCATCTCACCGGCCTGCTCCTTGGTGCGCGGCACCAGCACGGTCCAGCCGTACAGGGCCCGCGACTCCCACCAGGAGGTCTTGGCGCGCTTCTCCACCGCCTTGCCGACCGTGACCACCAGCGGGCCGACCAGTTCGGAAGCGGCATTGTTCAGCGTCGCCAGTGTGGCGTCGATGGTGCGCTGCTGCCGGGTGGTGCCGCGCACGGTCACCGCGACCGGGGTCTGCGGCGCCATGCCGTGCTCGACCAGCGCCGACGCGGTCTCGGCCAGGTGCCCGGAGGTGGCGTGCAGCACCAGCGGGCCCGGCGCGGCCGCCACGGCCGCCCAGTCCACCTCGCCGCGCACATCCACCTCGGTGTGGCTGGAACCGATTTCGATGCCCGCGTAGGCGGGGACGGTGGTGCCGGCCGAAAGACCCGGCAGCACCTCGAAGTTCAGGTGCGAGCGGGTGACGGCGTTGATCTCGTGGATGACCGAATCGGTGGTCATCGGGTCGCCGGAGACCAGGCGCACCACGTCGGAACCGTTGCGCGCCTCGGCGATCAGCGTCTTGGCGACCTCGGCGGCGTCACCGAGCGCGGGACGCACGTCGACGGGACGGGTCCCGTCTGGGTTCTCCTCGACCGCGGTGCCGATCAGGGCGAGCACGCCCTTGTCGACATCGGGATCGGTGAACGCCAGCGTCGCCCGGCCGAGCACCTCGCGGGCCCGCACGGTGAGCAGCGCCGGGTCACCAGGCCCGGACCCCACGAAAAGGATCCGACCAGGATTCTTCTTCGTCACTCGGCTCACGGCTGCACCTCGCTAGCGCTCGGCGCAACCGTGCCCGAAGGCGCTGTGCTGATGATTCGCTCGCTGCGCTCGCTCATGGGTTGGTTCTCCATTGGGCTGGGATTGCTGTCGTCGGTGAGCTCAGCGGATTCCTCTGTGACGCTGAGCAGGTCGCGCGCCCCCAGCTCCAAGAGCTCGCGCGCCAGTGCGCGACCCAGGTCCGCGGCATCCGCGACCGAGCCGACCACTGAAGCCCGGATCACATCCGAGCCGTCGATCGCCGCCGCGCAGGCGCGCAGCGACAACTCCTCCACCACCCGGCCGTCGTCGTCGAGCGATTCGACGACCTCGGCCAGCGCACCGATCGGTGCGGTACAGCCGGCCTCCAGTTCGGCCAGCAATGCCCGCTCCGCGGTGATCGCGGCACGGGTGCCGAGATCGTCGAGAGCGGACAGGATGGTCACGAGTTCGGTATCGGCGCTGCGGCATTCGACCGCCAGCGCGCCCTGCGCCGGGGCGGGCAGCATCTGCACCGGTTCGAGCGATTCGGTGACGGCGTCGAGGCGGTCGATGCGGGCCAGCCCGGCCCGCGCCACCACGACGGCATCCAGTTCACCGGAAGTAACTTTGGAGATGCGGGTGTCGAGATTGCCGCGCAACGGCACGATCTCGATACCGAGGCCCAGCGCCTTCAACTGCGCGGACCGGCGCGGCGCGGAGGTGCCGACCTTCGCGCCCGCGGGCAGCTCACCGAGCACCAGACCGTCCCGCGCCACCAGCGCGTCGCGCGGATCCTGGCGGGCCGGGATGGCCGCGATGTCGAAGCGCGGATCCTGCGCGGTCGGCAGGTCCTTGTAGGAGTGCACCGCGATGTCGACCGTGCCCGCGGCCAATTCCTCGCGCAGCGCGGCGGTGAAGACGCCCACCCCGATCTTCTGCACCGGATCGGTGGCGTTCTGGTCACCGGCGGTCTTCACGATGACCAGCTCGGCCTGCTGGCCATTGGCGATCAGGGCGTCGCGCACATGCCCGGCCTGGGTCAGGGCCAGCAGACTGCCGCGGGTACCGATGCGCCAGGGCGCCTCGACGGTTCCGCGGCCAACGATCCGCTCCGTGGAGGGGACGGTTGTCTCGTTCTCGTGCACCATTGCTCCGGTCATGCGGTGTGCCCCTGTTCGTCGCCCGGGTGAGCGGCGGTGAAATCGTCGGCCAGTTCGCCCTGCAGGGCGGAGATCTCCATCGGCGCGGCAACCGCTTGTGCCGCACCGGGTTTCAGTTCGAAAAGCTCGCGCAGCGCCTCGGCGTAGGTGTCGCCGCCGGGCGTGGACGCCAGCTGTTTGACCCGCACCGTCGGCGCGTGCAGCAGCTTGTCGACCACCCGTCGCACGGTACGGGCCACCTCGTCGCGTTCGGTGGATTCGAGTCCCGGTAGTCGGGAATCCAGCCGGAGCAGCTCGGCCTCGACCACGTCGGCGGCCATCTGGCGCAGCGCGGCCACGGTCGGGGTGACCTCGGCCATGCGCTGTCCGGCAAGGTATTTCGCGAGTTCGTCGGCGACGATGGTGCGCGCGGCGGCAGTGTCGTCGGCGGCCGCGCCGGCCGACGGATCGCGCTGCAGCGTCTCCATGTCGATGACGGTCACACCCGGCAGCCCGGCCACCGCGTGGTCCACATCGCGGGGCAGGCCCAGATCGCAGATGACCAGCTCCTCCGAGCCGGTCTTGGCGGCCAGCGCGCGATGCACGTCCGCCAGCGTCACCACGGTGCCGACCGCACCGGTACAGGTGACCACCACATCGGCGGCGGCCATCGCCTCGGCCAGCCGGTCCATCTCGATGGCCTCGGCCGGCACGCCGTGCATGGTGGTGGCCGTATTGGCCAGGCGCTGCGCCTTTTCCAGCGTCCGGTTCACCACCAGGATCTTCGCCGCCCCGCCGCGCGCCAGCTGCGCCACCGCGAGCCCGCCCATGGCGCCCGCACCCAGCACCAGCGCGGTGCGGCCCGCCAGCGGACCCAGCACCATGCGCGCGCGATCCAGCGCCACCGACACCACCGACGCGCCCGCGCGGTCGATCCCGGTCTCGGAGTGCACCCGCTTGCCCACCCGCAGCGCGTGCTGGGCCAGCTCGTGCAGGGTGCGCCCGGCGGCCTGCTGCGCGTCGGAGGCGGCGTAGGCGGCGCGGATCTGGCTCAGCACCTGCTGCTCGCCGACCACCATGGAGTCCAGGCCCGAGGCCACCGCGAACAGGTGCTCCGCCGCGGCCTCCGCGTAGCGCACGTACGCGTGCTTGGTGAGCTCCGGCAGCGGCAGACCCGAATGCTTGGTGAGCAATTCGCCGATCTCGCCCAGCGCCGGGTGGAAGGCGTCGACGACCGCGTAGACCTCGATGCGGTTGCAGGTGGAGACGATCATCGCCTCGGAGACGTGGCTGGAGGCCAGCATCTTGTCGGTCAGCTTGGGCCGGTCGGTCTCCGTGATGGCGATCTTCTCGAGCACCGACACCGGTGCGCTGCGATGCGAGATCCCGACGAGAAGCACACTCATGGCTGGACCACCGCTCCCTTGCTGGTTGTCATCGGTACCCGGGGCATCAGGCTCCCGGCGGCCGCGCTCATCGCTTCCTCTGCGGCCGATTCCGCGCTGCGGGCCCGCTCGAACGACAGCAATTGCATCTCCACCGCGAGATCGACGCGCCGCACCTCGACGGTGGCGGGGGCCTCGAGCGCCAGGGCGGAGAAGCTCAGAATGCACTGCATGCCGGCCTCGACCAGCAGATCGCAGACGCCCTGCGCGGCCGCGTCCGGCACCGCGATGACGGCGATGGTGGGCTCCAGAGTGTCCATGGCATCGGTCAATTCGGCGACATCGCGAACGACCAGTCCGCACACCGTCGTGCCGATCACCGCCGGATCGTTGTCGAACAGCCCGACCATGGCGAAACCGCGGCGGCGGAAACCGCCGTAGCCGACCAGCGCCCGGCCCAGATGGCCGGCTCCGACCAGCACCACCCGGTGCCCCTCGGACAGGCCGAGCACATCCTCGATGCGGTCGCGCAGCTTGATCACGTCATAGCCCACGCCGCGAACACCATTGGGTCCCAGGAAGGAAAGATCCTTGCGCAACTTCGCCGAACCGACACCCGCCGCGACAGCCAGTTCCTCACTCGATACGATGGCTACACCGTCGTCGGCGAGTACGGCGAGCACGCGGAGATAGGTGGCCAGCCGGGCCACCGTGGCCTGCGGGATGTCCTTCTGCAGAGCCTTGGAGACGCCAGTCGGCGGCGTCTCGTGCTGCTCTGTCACGTCGCTTGCGCTCCTCGTCCGGCCGGGGGTGAGTGTCCGGGTTCTTTTGTCGACCCGACGCCGGGAGACCGTCGCGGTCCTTGCAGGCGAGGTCGAGTCAGGTTCAGGGGGTCGCTTCCGCTGCCCGAGAAGGCGGGTTGCGTGCCACCACCGTAACCGCTTGTGAAGCCCTGCACAAAGTCGGTGAATTCAGTCACTTTGCGGCGGGCTCCGGCCCCGGCTTCATTCAACCCTCATCAGCGCGAACCCGCTACGCAACACACCGGTGGGAAGGGGGCCGAGGAGGCCCGCCGTCGCGAACCCCGAAAAGCCCCTATTACGCCTTATTTCGCGAGGTCGGCACGTAGTCGCGGCTCGTCCACGTCGAAATAGCTGTGCTCGCGCCCATCCAGTAGCACGACCGGCAGCCGGTCGCCGTATTCGGCGCGCAGGCCCGGATCGGTGGCGGCGGCCTCGTCCACGTCCACGGTCGCGACCTCGATGCCGAACTCGGAGCAGATCGGCCGCAATTGTTCCAGTGCCGTGTGGCACAGGCCGCAGCCGCTGCGGGTCAACAGAGTCACAGCATGTGTCGAATCGCTCATAGCCACCATCTAACAACTCTCCGATATGTCGTTCACCGTCTACGTTGCGGCCACCCCCGGGCGTTACTGTGGACTTGTTCGCGCTAACAGGCGGAGGTACTGGTGCCGGAACGTTCGAAAGAGCAGGGGACGGGCTTCATCGCGGGCCGCTTCGGGGAATTCCCGGCGCGCTGGGGTCAGGGCCTGCAGGATCTGCAGGATCAGTTCACTCGCATCACCCGCAGTCCGTTCGGTCCCAGCGAGGAAGAGGTCCGCGCCAACCTGGCCGGCGAGGCCAGCGCCGACGCCGCCATCGCCCTGCACGACGCCGAACTCGCGCTGCGGGACGAAGGCACGCCGCCTCTCGCGGTCCCCCGCGACCTCACCGCCGCCGCCTTCTTCGACGTCGACAACACCATGGTGCAGGGCGCGTCCATCGTGCACTTCGCCCGCGGGCTGGCCGCGCGCAAGTACTTCAAGACCTCCGACCTGGTCGATATGGCCTGGAAGCAGGTCAAATTCCGGGTCACCGGCAAGGAGAGCCACTCGGATATGGCCTCCGGCAAGGAGAAGGCACTCTCCTTCATCGCCGGCCGCCCGACCGCCGAACTCGCCGCGCTCGGCGAGGAGATCTACGACGAGATCATCGCCGACAAGATCTGGCCGGGTACCCGGGCGCTGGCCCAGATGCATCTCGACGCGGGCCAGCAGGTGTGGCTGGTCACCGCCACGCCGGTGGAGCTGGCGCAGGTCATCGCCAAGCGGTTGGGCCTGACCGGCGCGCTGGGCACGGTCGCCGAGAGCGAGGACGGCGTGTTCACCGGCCGCCTGGTCGGCGACATCCTGCACGGGCTGGGCAAGGCGCACGCGGTGCGC
Source organism: Nocardia sp. NPDC004711 (assembly GCF_053601595.1). Classification (NCBI taxonomy): domain Bacteria; kingdom Bacillati; phylum Actinomycetota; class Actinomycetes; order Mycobacteriales; family Nocardiaceae; genus Nocardia; species Nocardia sp. NPDC004711. The sequence goes on from NZ_JBSGCB010000022.1 coordinate 37,296, forward strand.
ACCCTGGCCATTCGCGAGGGCCTGAACCTCAAGCGCTGCACCGCCTACAGCGACAGCCACAACGACGTGCCCATGCTCTCGCTGGTCGGCACCGCCGTGGCCATCAACCCGGACGCGGACCTGCGCGAGGTCGCCAAGAACCGGGGCTGGGAGATCCGCGATTTCCGCACCGGCCGCAAGGCCGCGAAAGTCGGTGTGCCCACCGCCCTCGCACTCGGCGCGGCAGGCGGCGCGGCGGCCGCGGTGCTCTCGCGTAAGCGGGAAGCCAGAGCGAGCTAGCTCTCGAGCAGTTTCGCCAGTACATAACACGACCGGCCCGCTCCATTTCGGAGCGGGCCGGTCGCAAATATGTGCGAAAAACCTAGCCGGTGAAGGGATTCCGGCGTTTGATCAGATTCTTGTACAGCGTCCCCTGAATGGTTTCGCGGACCTGATCGGTGACTTCGAACATCGTCATCGGATCATCCGCGTCCGCGGGTTCGTATCCGGCGGTCGAAATCGGTTCGCCGAATTCGATGTACCACTTCGACGGGAAGGGAATGGCACCGAGCGGACCCAGATGCGGAAACAGCGGCGTCACCGGGAAATACGGGATACCGAGCAGGCGGGCCAGCGGCTTCAGATCGGCCAGTTTCGGATAGATCTCCTCCGAACCCACAATGGAGCACGGAATGATCGGCACGCCGGTGCGCACCGCCGCCGACACGAAACCGCCACGGCCGAAACGCTGCAGCTTGTACCGGTCCGAATACGGCTTGCCGATGCCCTTGTAGCCCTCGGGGAACACGCCCGCGACTTCGCCCGCGCGCAACAGCCTTTCGGCGTCCGCCGGGCAGGCCAGGGTGTGCCCGGCCTTGCGGGCCAGCCCGCCGACGATCGGCGTCTCGAAGATCAGATCGGCGGCCAGGATGCGCAGCGCCCGCTGCTTGGGGTGCCGGTCGTGCACGGCCAGCTGCAGCATCAGCCCGTCCAGCGGCACCGTGCCCGCGTGATTGGCCACGATGAGCGCGCCGCCCACCTCCGGAATGTTCTCGATGCCCGACACCTCGACCCGGAACCACAGGTCCGACAGCGGGCGCAGCATCGGGAGGATCACCGATTCGAGAAGGTGCTCGTCCAAACCGAATTCGTCGACCTGATAATCGCCGGTCAGGCGGCGGCGCGCGAAGTCGGCGGTGTAGCGGACCCCGTCCGCAACGGTCCCCCGGATCAGGTCGCCCAGCGACTTGGGCTGGCGCGCTTCGGCTTCGGCGAGCCGATCGGTCAGCGAGGTCACCGGGGTGAGCGCCGGTTCCCCCACCGGCCACGCCCGGGACGGCCGGCTGTGCCGCGTCTCGAAATCCACGTCGTGAAGTCGAATCACCTTCGCTACATCACTCATTGGTGTGCTCCCGTCCCGGCCCCGAGCAGGCCGAGAAGTTTGTTTTCTGCGGCGTCGATCCACGTGGGATCGATCACGGGCCGCAACGCTGCGCCCCCTATGAAGTCGTCGAACGCCTGCACCGTGGTCCAGCGCGGCTGGAAGCCCAGTTCGGTGCGCATCCGGGTGGTGTCCAGACCACACCCGAAATGGAAGTAGTCGATCTGCTCTGCGGTGAACTCCCGCATGACCGGGCCCATCACGGTCCGCCCGACGGTGCGGAAAACCGCGTACGGAACCGGCAATTCGACCCGCCCGGCCCGGCGGATGGCCTGCGACAGCGCCATCGCGCCGTCACCGGCCACATTGAAGGTCCCGCCCGGAGCCGTCATGGCCCCGTGGACGAGGGCGGCGATGCCGTCCTCCTCGTGCAGCAGCTGCATGCGCGGATCACGCCCGAGGATGGTCGGGGTGATCGGCGAACGGAAATACTGCACACCGCGTTTGGCCAGCTGCGGCCCCACGATCGGCGGAAAGCGCAGAATGGCCGCCGAGATATCCGGCCGCCGCCGGGCCAGCCCGCGGACGAAGCCCTCCACCTCGATCATGTCCCGGGCGAACCAGCCGCGCGGCGGCGTGCGCGCGCTCATTTCCTCGGTGAATTTCACCGGGTCCTTGGCGCTGCACCCGTAGACGGCGGAGGAGGACCGCACCACCACCCGCCGCACGCTGGAAGCCTTGCGGCACACCGCGAACAACTGCATGGCGCCGAGGACGTTCATGTCCTTCATGGCGGCCCGGCCGCCGCCCGAGGGCGGGCGCGACAGTGCCGCGGGATGCACCACCGTATCCACCTGATTTCCGTCGATAACCTTGCGGATCAACGGATTACGAATATCGGCGCGCACGAATTCGGCGCGGCCCATACGGCGCAGCAACTCCCGGCTGGGCTGTTTGGCGTCCACGGCGATGATGCGTTCGACCGCCGGGTCGGCCGCCAGCCGGGCCACCACATTGCCGCCGAAGAACCGGCTCGCACCGGTCACCATCACCACCCTGGGCGCCTGCCCGTCCCGAGTCCCTGCCACTCCGGATCCCACTCGCAGCCCCCATGTCTTGAATATCGCCGCTGTGTTATTCCCGCGCTCCCAGGGTAACCGGCGAGTAGGGACCATCCGAAGGGTATTAACCAGGATCTAACGATGACTTCAATCACCTGTGAAAAACGAAAGCCCGTCACCTGAGGTGACGGGCTTCCAGCTACGACACAGCGGCTTACTTGCCGAGTTTGCGCCGCTGAACACGCGTGCGGCGAAGCAGCTTCCGGTGCTTCTTCTTCGACATGCGCTTCCGGCGCTTCTTGATCACAGAACCCATAGGGTTGTTCCTCGCGTTCTCTCGGGTCATCCCCGCTTCCGCGGGGTGCACACTGTCTGACCCTGCACAGTCCCTACCCGATACGGGCCGAATGGACCCGGCGGCACCACCGGCACGTACAGGATGCCGGTCCATGCTACCGGGCCACTCTCCGGCGAACGAAACGGGTGGCCGATCGGTTATCCGGGTGTACTACCCCGCGTCGAAGTAGGACGTCTCCAGATAGTCGTGCACCGCCTTGGCGTGCACCCGGAAGGAACGCCCCACCCGCACCGCGGGCAGCTCTCCCGAATGCACCAACCGGTACACCGTCATTTTGGATACCCGCATCAGATTCGCGACCTCGGCGACGGTGAGGAACTGAGTTCCGCCGCCGATGACGGATCCTGCATTGATTGGGCTGTTTCCGGACCTCGCTTGGCTGTTTCCAGACATCATTGCGCCACTGACCTCCGGCACGTCCGCGCCGCCGGCTTCCCCACCGGCGGAACAGACACGCACGTGCTCCTTGAAGCTTAGCGGGACCAGTGGGATTGCTGCGACGGGTGTGAGAAATCAGCCTTTGCTGTGGCGAGTCGGCCTTCGGCAGCAAACTGGCAACCGAGCAGTATTGGAATGCGGGGAGCGCACTCGCCGCACCTTCAACGTTAGTCCGCGATCACGCCGAGTTCGGCGGAACGGCGTTTTGCGGCGTCCAATGCATCGTGGAAAGCCGAGCGCACCGCACCCCGCTCCAGCGCCCGCAGACCCGCCGCGGTGGTGCCCGCGGGCGAGGTGACGGCCGCGCGCAATTCCGGAGCAGACTGCCCCGACTCCTCGAGCAGGGCCGCCGAACCGAGCATCGTCTGCGTCACCAGCTGGGCGGCCACATCGCGGCTCAGACCCAGGCCCACCGAGGCGTCGATCATGGCCTCGACGATCAGGAAGAAGTACGCCGGGCCCGAACCCGACACCGCGGTGACGGCATCCATCTGCGACTCGGCGACCGTCACCACCTTGCCCACCGACTCCAGCATCTCGGTGACCAGGGCCAGCTGCTCCTTGCGGGCGTAGCGGCCGGGCGCGATGGCGCTCATGCCCTGGCCCACCAGCATCGGGGTGTTCGACATGACCCGCACGACCGGGAAGCCGGCGGGCAGCCGGGACTCCATACGCGCGGTCGGCACGCCGGCGGCCAGCGACACCAGCACCTGATCGTGGTCGTCGCCCAGTTCGGCCTTGCCCAGCTCGGCGACCACGGCGTCCACATCGTTCGGCTTCACCGCGATCACGATGAGGTCCGCGGACTTGGCGGCATCGGCGATGTCGTCGGTGGCGCGAATCCCGAACCGGTCGGCCAGCATTTCGGCCCGGGCCGGCACCGGCTCCACCACGACCAGATCCTTGTTCGCCCGCCCGGACTCGAGCAGACCGGCGATCAACGCCTCCCCGATCCGACCCCCACCGATAACCGCAATCCTCGTCATGGAAGTCAAGGCTAGCCGTCCCGCCTCTCCGGGCCTTCAGCGCACAGCCGAGGAGCGATGGCGTTGGGAACGCGTGCCGGCGGGGTCAGCGGGGTTGGGGGATGAGGGCTAGTTGGCGGCTCTGGGCGACGATGGCGCCGGTCGAGTCGACGACGAGCTGGTCCTCGTCGAACATGCGGTTGCCGACCTCGCGGCTGTGGGCGATGACGCGGAGCCAGCCGGGGGCCGGGCGGCGGCGCAGGTAGGTGGTGAGCTGAACCGTGGGGGCCCAGCCGAAGTGGCCGAGGTTCATGGGGACCGGAGGGCTCATGTCGGCGGCCATCAGCGCGAAGAAGGCGGCGACGTCGGGGTCCTGTTCGTCGCCCTCGAAGGGGCGGATCCAGAGGCGCAGGCGCGGTTCGGATTTCTCGCCGGCGAGGAAGCGGGCCCAGGCCGGGTCGATGGCGACCGAGGAGCCCTGGGCGACATGGACGATCTTGCCCATGGAGTTGCGCTCGTCGTAGGCGAGGGCGTCGGCGGGCGGTTCCGCGGGCATGTCGCCGGCGTGGTCGGCGGCGTACTGCGGGACGGCGTCGTCGAGGTGGCCGAAGGTGAAGGCGGTGTGCACCAGGGTGCGGCCGTCCTGGATCAGGCCGGCGTCGATGAGGGCGATCTGGCGGCCCAGCTTGCGGGTGCGGACCTCGTACTCGACCTCGCCGGGAACGGGTGCACCGAGGAAGTCGGTGCTGGCCGAGATGGGGAACATGGCGGCCTGTGCGGGCGCGGTGCGGCGCAGCCATTCGGTGGCGGCGGCCGCGCTGCCGGCGACCATGGTGCCGCCGTGCAGTTTGTCGCCGATGGTCCAGGTGGGTTCGATCAGGCCCGCGTAGCGGCCCAGCCCGGGAGTCTCCGCCTCGACCCCGGTCAGCGCGCAGACGCGACTGAACGGCGCGTTCGCCAGTTCGCTCGCCGATTCGAGATCGACGGTCAACTCCGTTGTCATCCGCTGTCCTTCCACTGTCGCGGTTTGTACAGCGTAAACGGACGGTCGGAGCATTCCGCCCCAGCGGTGGGATGAATCACGCAACCTTCGCCGAGGCTCTCAGCCGCGGTGGGCGACGGTCGGCTCGGGGGTGGGGGCGGGGGTGAAGGGGTTGAGGTGGGTGCGAGCGAAGGTGAGCGCCCGGTTGAGCATGGCGGCCCGGTCCATGGTGGTGCGGGCCATCTGGGTGTTCACCTCGATGACGGCCTGGCCGTCGAAACCGTTGTGCACCAGCATGTCGCAGAGTTCGGCCACCGGCTGGGTGCCCTCGCCCGGGATCAGGTGCTCGTCGGTCGCGGCGCCGCGGCCGTCGGCCAGGTGCAGGTGGGTGAGGCCGGATCCCATGCGGCCCGCCAGCAGGCGCGGATCCATGCCCGCGGTGGCGGTGTGCGAGGTGTCGAGGGTGTAGTGCCGGAAGCCGACGTCGGTGGGGTCGAAGGAGGGGCTGAAGGTGGTGATCGAGGGGCCGGGGCCGCCGCGGCGCTGCAGCCGCTCGATCGAGCTGCCGCGGAACAGGGTGTCGGCGCGCATCGGGAACATGTTCTCCACGGCCACCGCCACCGGGCTCGAATTCTCCAGTTCGGCAACCTGTTTCGCGAAGCCGTCGGCGTAGCGGCGCTGCCAGCGGAAGGGCGGGTGCACCACCACGGTGGCCGCGCCCAGTGCCTCGGCGGTGTGCACGCTGCGGGTGAGTTTCGCGATCGGGTCCGACCCCCAGACCCGTTGCGAGATCAGCAGGCACGGCGCGTGCACCGCCAGCACCGGCATGTCGTATTTGTGCGCGAAATGCTGCACGGTCGAAATGGACTGGCTGGCGGGCTCGGCCCACACCATGAGTTCCACGCCGTCGTATCCGAGCTCGGCCGCATAGCGGAAGGCGGCCTCGGTGTTCTCCGGATACACCGATGCGGTCGAGAGCCCGACCCGGACTTCCTTTCGACCCGCCCGGTCCTCGGTGCTCGCCCCCTGCGCTTGCACGATGTTCCCCACTGCTGCTCCCTGCTCAGTTCGTACTGAGTAGAAAGGCTAGCGGTCCGAGCGTCACGAAGACGCCTACGACGACGGCAATCACAGTGCTGAAGATGTCATCGGTGCGGCGCAGTACGCGTACCAGGGCGACCAGGCCGAGAATCACGATCATGGCCAGGGCCAGGGCCACCCACGGGAGCATTTCCCACATGCGCTCGAAGCCCTTGAACAGCAACATGCCCGCGACCGCGGCGCCCACACTCTGGCCCGCGATCATCAGCCATTGCCGGCGATGCTCATCGTCGTCGGAGCGGGCCGCGGCACGCGAGCGGGCCGGGGCGCCGCGGGTGCTCCTGCTGTTGCTCTTGCTCTTGCGGGCGAAGGAGCCGGCCTTCTGCGTGAGCGCGGAAAGCCGTCCGCCCAGCGAGGTCTCGGGCTCGTCGTCGTCATAGTCGTCGTAGTCGTCGAACGGCTCGTAGAAATCGGTGAGGTGGTCGTCGGGCTCCGGCTCGGGCGCCACCGCACGGCCGCGCCCGCTGCCGGGGCGTTTGCCGGCATTTCGCGAATTCCGTTCCGCGCGTTGATCATTGCGCTGCTGGGCGTCGCGGAGCAGATCACCCGCCACCGATTCCCCGGAGAGCAGCTGCTGATCGGAGTCGGCCAGCGACGACCACGCGGCGGTCGGCACCGCGGCCTGATCCTGGCGGTCGCGGACGGGATCGGCGTCGGGTCGTCGGTGCGCGGACCATTCCGGAAGCCCGTTGGCCGCGCCGTGGTCGACGCCGCCGCGGCGGTCGACGGCCGGGCCCTGGGGGGCATTCTGGACCTGCGATTCCGCGTGCCGGCGCGCCGAGCGCGACATGGGCGGCGCGGCGGGCGCGGCCTGCGGCGGCTCGAAGGGCGGCCGATCCTGCCCGGGGGTGCGCGGGAGCGGTTCGGGTCCCGGCACCGGCGACCACGCCGGGGCAGCCGACTGGAACTGGGTGCGGGCCGGGTCGCCGAAGGGCGGCTGGTCCTCGTACGGCGGCCGGTCGTCGAAGGGCTGGCGGACCGCGGGGTTGAACTGGGTGCGTGCGCCCCCGTCGCCGGGCTGGCCGGTGTCGCCGCGGAACGGACGCACCTCGTCGGTGTTCTCGTCGTCCGGGTCGTAGCGGCGCCGGCGACCGCCCTCGCGCGGCGCGGCGGGCGGGGCGGGAGGTTCGATGCCCGGCAACCGGCCCAGCGCGACATCGGAGTCCAGCGGGTCCGGCTTGCGGCGGCGGCCGCCGCTCGGGCGGGCCTCCGGTAGCGGGTTCTCGGTCGGCGGCCAGTCCAGACCGGCGGACCAGTCCTGGGACGGCTCCGGTAGGGACGGCGGCTGCGGGGCGGGGGCCAGCGGGTCGTAGTACGAGATCGGCCCGGAGAGCGGCGAATACGCGGGGTCCGGATCGGGTACCGCGTCGTACTGCGAATAGTCCGGCTTGCCCGATGCGGCGGCTACCAGGTCCGAATAATCCGGAAAGCTCGAATAATCAGGATGATTCGAGAAGTTCGAAGAGTTTGAATAATCCGATTCGCTCGGGGCGGGCTCGGCCACGTCCTCGTCCGGCGCGGCATGTGAGGACGATCCCGCGCTCACCACCGGAATATCACCGGTCAGTTCCGCGACGGAAATGCCACGGCCACTTCGACGTCTGCGCCCGCCGCCGCCGGCGGGGGCCCCACTCTGCTGGCCATTGCGCGCCAGCAGCTCGGCGACGGACAGCTGGCTTGAATCCTCGGTCATCGAGACACCGTTTCGATCGGGCCCGACAGGCCGCTGTCGGGGCCGCCGGTAATCGGTTCGCTATCCAGGTCGGTATCCAGTTTGCGCAAGATCAATCCCTCTCGCAGTGCCCAGGGACAGATTTCGAGCGTGTCCAGGGACAGAGCCCGCATACTCGCCTCCGCGACCAGCGCACCGGCCACCAGTTGCTGTGACCGATCAGAACTTACGCCTTCCAATTCTGCCCGGTCGGCGGCCGTCATTCTCGATATGAACGCAATCAGCTGCCGCAGGCCGGAACTGGTGAGAGTACGCCGCACCCGGGGTCCCGCAACAGAGGGGGCGGCGCCGGTCAGCCGGGCCAGCGAGCGGAAGGTCTTGGAGGTGCCCACCGCCAGATCCGGGCGGCCCACCTCGAGCAGCTGTTTGCTGGGCAGCACGAGCTCGGCGTCGAGCCAGTCGCGCAGCACCGCGACCCGGCGCTTGCCCGGCGGATCGTGGCGCAGCCAGTCGCGGGTCAGCCGGCCGGCGCCCAGTTGCAGCGAGAGTGCCACATCCGGCACCTCGTCCGCGCCGTTGCTCATCTCGAGCGAACCGCCGCCGATATCCAGATTCAGCATCCGCCCGGCGCTCCAGCCGTACCAGCGCCGCACCGCGAGGAAGGTGTGCCGAGCCTCATCGACACCGGTGAGCACCTTCAGATTGACTCCGGTCTCGCGCCGCACCCGGGCCAGCACCTCGTCGGAGTTGGTGGCCTCGCGGACCGCGGAGGTGGCGAACGCCATCAGCTCCACGCAGCCGGAAGTCTTTGCGATACTTGCGAATTCGGCTACCGTCGCGGTCAGCCGCGCCGCGCCCGCGGAGGTGATCCGGCCCTGGTCGTCCATGTTCTCGGACAGCCGCAGGGCCGACTTCGTCGAACTCATAGGCATCGGGTGTCCACCACGATGCGCGTCCACCACGAGCAGGTGGACGGTATTGCTTCCCACATCGAGTACACCGAGCCGCACAAGAACACGGTACTGGGTGAGTCAGGACTTCTGGCCAGGCGACTGAGCTGTTAGCGTTCCGCATTGTGACGGCAGGTGCATCGGCGAGCGGACCGACCGGGCTGCGACCAGCGGCGAAGATCGACCCGGCGCCCGAAGTTGAACTCGACTTCCCGCGGGAGTGGATCGAATTCGTCGATCCAGCAAATGATGAGCATTTGATCGCGGCCGATCTGACCTGGCTGCTCTCGCGCTGGACCTGCGTTTTCGGCACTCCGGCGTGTCAGGGCATCATCGACGGCCGGGAGAACGACGGCTGCTGCTCACACGGCGCGTTCCTCTCCGACGAGGAGGACGGCAAGAAGCTGCACCAGGCTGTGAAAATGCTCACGCCCGAGGACTGGCAGCTGATGGACAAGGCCGTCGACGAGAAGGGCCGGGTCCGCAAGAAGCTGTATCTGGAAGAGGACGATCTCGACGACGAGCCCGCCCTGCGCACCCGGCGGGTGGACGGCGCCTGCATCTTCCTCAACCGGCCCGGCTTTGCCGAGGGCATCGGCTGCGCGCTGCACACCATGGCGCTGCGCAAGGGCCTGGAGCCGCTCACTGTGAAGCCGGAAGTGTGCTGGCAGCTGCCCATCCGCCGCACCCAGGAATGGGTGGACCGGCCGGACGGGGTGGAGATCCTGCGCACCGTGATCACCGAGTACGACCGGCGCGGCTGGGGGCCCGGCGGCCTGGACCTGAACTGGTACTGCACCGGTTCGCCGGATGCGCACGTCGGCACCCGCCCGGTGTGGGAGGCTTACGCGCCCGAGCTGATCGAGCTGATCGGCCAGCCCGCCTACGACGAGCTGGCGCAGCACTGCAAACGCCGTCAGGGCCTGGGCATCGTGGCGGTGCATCCGGCCACGGCCATCGCGGAGGAGAAGGCCGCCGAGACCGCGAAGCGGGAGGCCGCGTCCGCGAAGAAGGCGGCCCGGAAGGCGAAGCCCGCGCAACAATAGCGGAGAACTAGCCAGTAATTTTCTGAAATCACCCAATTTCACATTCTCGCTCCCTTACTGTGCGACGGACCCCTACCCACAGGGGTCGCAGCACAGGAGTACGCAAAGTGAGCAAAATCCCCTTGGGCGGCCGCCATCTCGGCATCGGTCTCGCCGGGCTGGCCATCGCGACGGGCGCAGTCACCGTTCTGGCCACACACGAAGCCCCCGCCGCCCACGCCTCGGTCGACTCGGTCTCCATCTCGGGATCGAACTGGACCGTCGGCACCAGCTACACCCTCAGCGCCAACCTCTCCGGCGCCTCGGTCGGCCTACTCGTCTACTGGAGCGACAACGGCAGCAGCCTGAGCCCGGTCGGCAAGGTTCCGTGGCCCCCCGGCCATGCCAGCCTCGACTGGACCCCCAAGACCCCCGGGCAGCACGTCATCACCTGCTCGCAGGGCAGCACCACCCAGACGCTGATCGTGAACGTCGGCGACGGCACCACCACCACGACCGTCCCGCCGACGACCACCACGACGGTCCCGCCGACCACCACGACCACGGTCCCGCCGACCACGACCACCACGGTGCCACCGACCACGACCACCACGGTGCCACCGACCACGACCACCACGGTCCCGCCCACGACCACCACCGAACCGCCGACCACCACCACCGAACCGCCCACCACCACAACGGTTCCCCCGACCACCACCACCGTGCCGCCGACCACCACCACCGAACCGCCCACCACCACAACGGTTCCGCCGACGACGACCACGGCACCGCCGACCACCACCACTGAACCGCCCACCACCACAACGGTTCCCCCGACCACCACGACTACCCCCGGCGGCGGTGGCGGTGGTGGCACCGGCAGCGCCAACGGGCTGCCCTTCGGTCTCTGATCGAGACCAATTCCCCTGAAATCCAGGAGTTTTCATGAGATTCACCCCCATAGGGCGCGGCCTCGGCGCGGGTCTGGCCGGGCTGGCCATCGCGACCGGTGCGGTCACCGTCCTGACCACGCACGAGGCCCCGGCCGCGCACGCCAGCGTCGACTCGGTCTCCATCTCGGGATCGAACTGGACCGTCGGCACCAGCTACACCCTCAGCGCCAACCTCTCCGGCGCCTCGGTCGGCCTGCTCGTCTACTGGAGTGACAACGGCAGCAGCCTGACCCCGGTCGGCAAGGTCCCGTGGCCCCCCGGCCACGCCAGCCTGGACTGGACCCCGAGCACCCCGGGCCAGCACATCATCACCTGCTCGCAGGGCAGCACCACCCAGACCCTGATCGTGAACGTCGGCGACGGCACCACCACCACGACCGTGCCGCCGACCACTACGACCACGGTCCCGCCGACCACCACCACGACCGTGCCGCCCACCACCACGACCACGGTCCCGCCGACCACCACGACCGTGCCGCCCACCACGACCACCACGGTCCCGCCCACGACCACCACCACGGTCCAGCCGACCACCACGACATCGCCGGGCAACAGCGGCAGCAGCGGCGGCGGCACCGGCAGCGCCAATGGCCTGCCCTTCGGGCTCTGATCCGATTCCCACCCCAATTCCCTTGGGGCACACCATGAGAAGCAGAGGAGTACCCATGCGCAGCACACCTTCGGGCCGCGTGATCGGGGCCGGGCTGGCCGGCGTCACGGTCGCGGCTGCCGCCGCGGTCGCGGTGGCCATGTCGCCGACCGCGAGCGCCACCGTCGACGTGATCACCATTTCCAGCGCCACGCCCACCGTCGGCGGCGACTACACCCTGCACGCGTCCCTGTCGGGCGCGTCGGTCGGTCTGCTCGTCTACTGGAGCGACAATGGCGCCAGCCTGACCTCGGTCGGCAAGGTCCCGTGGCCGCCTGGTGAGGCCAGCCTGGACTGGTCGCCGTCCACCCCGGGTCAGCACATCATCACGGCTTCGCAGGGCAACAGCACCCAGACCCTGGTCGTGAATGTCGGCACCGGTTCCGGCGGGACGACCACGACCACGCCGCCGACCACGACCACCACCACGCCGCCCACCAGCACCCCGACCACCACCACGCCGGGCAGCGGCGGCGCTGGCAGCAATGGCACGGGCAGCGCGAGCGGCAGCGCGGGCACCCTGGTCGGCGGACTGCTGCGCGGCCTGTTCGGCAGCAGCTAGCAACCACCCGATTCGGGTACGGCGTGACGGGTTTTCCGGTGGGGCCCGTCACGCCCACCAGTACCAAGCGGACGCTTGCTTGATTATTTTTTCGAAATAGCCACGCTTCACACATCCGCTCCCTTAGGGTGCGGAAGCCCGCACACCTCCCCGTGGGGCAGCACAGGAGAGCAACACATGCGCAACACACCACCGAGAATCAGCGCGCGCCGAGCCGGCGTGGGGATCACCGGCTTCGCCGCCCTCGCCGCCGCGGCCGTGGTCGCGGCCCCCGCGTCCCTCGCCGCGGTCGACACGGTCAGCATCGACCAGACGAACCCGGTGGTCGACAAGGCGTACACCATCTCGGCCACCCTCAGCGGCGCGTCGATCGGCCTGCTCGTGTACTTCAGTGACAACGGCAACGAGATCGGCCCGCCCAAGATCCCGTCCCCGCCCGGACACGCCTCGATCAGCTGGCGGCCCACTACCAGCGGACAGCACATCATCACCGCGTCCCAGGGCCCCAACAGCCAGTCGATCGTCGTGCAGGTGGCCGACGCACCGCTCGGCTCGGGCTCCAGCAGCACCGGCAGCGGCTTCGGGCCCGCCGGCCCGCTCGGCAGCGGCAGCAGTGGCACCACGCCGAACTAGCAAGCGAGACAGGACTTTCCGCATGAGCACCATTCGTGCATCGAAATCAGCCCGCCGGATCGGCGCGGGCGTCGCGGGTCTCGCGACCACCGCCGCCGTCGCCGTACTGGCCGCGCCGCAGGCCGCCGCCACGGTCGACTCGGTCGCCATCTCCGGCAGCGCCCCGTACACCATCAACACCGGCTACACCCTCACCGCCAACCTCAGCGGCGCGGGCATCGGCCTGCTCGTCTACTGGTCGGACAACGGCACCAGCCTCACCCCGGCCGGCAAGGTGCCGTGGCCGATCGGCTACTCCAGCATCGACTGGAAGCCCACCACCGCGGGCCAGCACATGATCACCGCCTCGCAGGGCGGCAACACCAAGACCATCGTCGTGAACGTGACCGATCCGTCCCAGCCGGGCGGTGGCGGTGGCACCGGTGGCGGTGGCGGCACCGGCGGGACCGGCAGCGCGGGTTCGGCGCTGGGCGGCCTGCTCGGCGGGCTGACCGGCAGCGCCGGCTCGTAGCGCACCGGTTTCGTGCCCGCCGTCACATCGCGGCGGGCGCGAACGTCCCGAGCCCGGCCCGTGTCGTTATGTGACGCGATCGCGGGTGTCCGGGAGGTGAACAACCGGTGCGGCCGGGCGACAAACGAATCAGGCTGCGCAGAAGTATATTTCGCATCCCCTCCGGTCCGATGACCTCGGGATGTGAATAGCCCGAAGTATGCGCGACATCGTTCCGCTATTGCGAATTCACCGGAGCGTGTTAGACATCCTGGCCATGATCAAGAAAACTCTCGCCGTCACTGCGCTGGCCGCAGGCGCCGTTCTCGCCATCGCGCCGCAGGCGTTCGCCGACAACGCCGACCCCAATGCGTACAGCGATCGCACCGCCGACTTCGTCGCGTACAACGATCCCGCCGCCCTGGGCGCCAAGGATGCCGGCAAGCAGATCATCGTCAGCCCGTACGGCACCAGCCACACCATCGCGTGCAAGGGCAACGGCGCCGACGTGCCGTGGTACGGCTGCATGCAGCAGGACAACCCGGGCCTGGGCTGGATCATCCTGGACAAGCAGGACCTGCCGGGCCTCGGCCCCGCGTGGGTCGACACCATGAAGAACGACCCCAACGCCTGAGCACCGCAGACCGCCGGGGGCCGCACGAAGGACTTGGTCGGGAGTAAGCCGAACCCGCCCGCTTCGCGAATGCGAAGCGGGCGGGTTCTTTGTCGTCCGGGCGGGCTACGCCTCGAGCTTGTAGCCGAGGCCGCGCACGGTGACCAGGTGTTCCGGCTTGGCCGGGTCGGCCTCGATCTTCGAGCGCAGGCGCTTGACGTGCACGTCGAGGGTCTTGGTGTCGCCGACGTAGTCGGCGCCCCAGACGCGGTCGATGAGCTGTCCGCGGGTGAGCACGCGACCCGAATTGCGCAGCAGGTATTCGAGCAGGTCGAACTCCTTGAGCGGCAGGGTCACCGCCTTGCCGTTCACCTGGACGGTGTGGCGGTCCACGTCCATGCGCACCGGGCCGGCCTCCAGCACGCTGGTCTCGCTGCCGTTGTCGGGCTCCTCGCCGGCGCCGCGGCGCAGCACGGCCCGGATGCGGGCGATCAGCTCGCGCGAGGAGTAGGGCTTGGTGACGTAGTCGTCGGCGCCCAGTTCCAGGCCGACCACCTTGTCGATCTCGCTGTCGCGCGCGGTCACCATGATCACCGGGACACTGCCGCGAGCGCGCAGTTGCTTGCACACGTCGGTGCCGCTCATGCCGGGGAGCATGAGATCGAGCAGGACGATGTCCGCGCCGGAACGGTCGAACTCGGCCAGGGCGGCCGGGCCGTCACCCACCACGGTGACCTCGAACCCCTCCTTGCGCAGCAGGAACGCGAGCGGATCGGCCAGCGACTCCTCGTCCTCGACGATCAGCACACTCGTCATCGGGTTGCCTCCACACCGTTGGTTCTGGCCCGCCCGAGGGGGCGCGAGCCGTTTTCCTTCTTGGCCACCGGAACACCGGTGGCAAGTCTCTTGTCGACCTGCCCGTTGGAATCGGCAGGGTGGGCCGGGATACGCAGGGTGAACGTCGATCCGGTGCCCAGTTTGCTCCACAGCGTGATCTCACCGTTGTGGTTGGCGGCCACATGCTTGACGATAGCCAGCCCGAGGCCGGTACCGCCGGTGGCACGCGAGCGCGCCTTGTCGGCCCGGAAGAAACGCTCGAAGACGCGCTCCTGGTCCTCCTTGGAGATGCCGATGCCGCGATCGGTGACCGCGATATTGACGTAGCCGCCGCGCAGCGCCCGGCTCACCGACACGTGCGAGCCGCGCGGGGAGTAGGCGATGGCGTTCTCGACCAGGTTGGACAGGGCGGTCACCAGCAGGGTCTGGTCGCCGAGCACCTCGAGGCCGCTGGTGGCGTCGGTGGAGACGGTGATGCCCGCGGCCTCGGCCACGTTGCGGGAGCGCTCGATGGCCTGGGTGACGACGGTGTCGACGTCGACGGCTTCCAGTTCCGGCAGCCGTTCCGCGCCCTGCAGGCGGGACAGTGCGATGAGCTCGGTCACCATCTTGCCCATGCGGCGGGCCTCGCCGTGCAGGCGTTCCCCGAAGTGCCGCACCGAGTCCGGATCGTCGGCGGATTCCAGCAACGCCTCGGCCAACAGGCTCATGGCGCCGACCGGGGTCTTGAGCTCATGGCTCACATTGGCGACGAAGTCGCGGCGCGTGGCCTCCATGCGGGCCTGCTCGGAGTCGTCGTCCGCGAACAGGACCACGAAGTTCGTGTTCTCCTGCGAGAGCGGCCGAGCAACCCCTCGGACAGCGAGGCGGGCGCGGCCCGGCATGGGGATCTTGGCGGTGAGTTCGAAATCGACATCCTGGCCGCCGGCCAGCACCTGTTCCACCGCGGCCCAGGCGCGTTCGTCGAGCAGGCGGTCGTGGACGACGCCCAGCTCCTCGGCGCGCGGGTTCACCAGCACCACGTCCCGATACTGGTCCACCACGGCGATGCCGGACTCGGAGGCGAGCACGATCAGGTCCAGGACCTGGGACATGGTCAGCCCGGTGTCGGTGGCGGCGCGCAGGCGCTCCTGGCGAGCGTTCACATACGGAATGAGCAGTCCTCCGACGGCCAGTCCGACTACGGCCGCCAGGACTGCCAAAAGCACGGCCTGTGGAACGCTCACACTTTGAATCGTACGGTCGCCGACGCGGGGTCAAACCCCGGGTGCTGGAAGTTTCACGCAGGTCATGGGCACTTCCATCCTCGTTAGCCCGCCGTTTACGTAATGTTCGGTCAGCGTGTCTCGACCGCTGAGCGCCCTTGCGGCAACCACTTTCGCGATCGCGGATCAGTCCTCGGCGTCGCCGTAGAGGGCGGTGCGGACGGTGTCCCCGTGGCGGTCCGCCCACTCCCCCAGCGCGAAGATGGGGATGAGCAGATCCGCGCCCGCCGGAGTCAGCGAATACTCCACGCGCGGTGGGGCTTCCGCGTATCGGCGACGTTCCAGCAATCCCATCCGCTCCATGCGCCGCAGCGTCTGGGTGAGCATCTTCTGACTGATGCCGCCGATCGCCCGCCGCAACTCCACCGGACGCATCGGGCCCTCCCGAAGTGTGTAAACGATCACAGTCAGCCACGAATTGCCGAACACGTCCACGGCCAGCCGCGCGGGGCAATCGGATTCGAGCCCGCCGTACTCCGCGAATTCCACCGGTTCGATGATCTCGGCCGTCATGAATCCAGCCTGCCACCCCCATTGGGCACCCGGGAGTGCGCATCGGAATCCCTAGCGTCGATTTCACAAGCCAGACCAAGGAGTTCACATGCGAATCGGAATCATCGGAGCCGGACAGATGGCTCGCGCCCTCGGCGGCGGCTGGGCCGCGGCCGGACACGAAATCGCGCTCGGTGCACGCACTTCGGCCCGCGCCGACGCGGCAGTCGCTGTCATCGGCCACGGCGCACGAGCCACCACCATCCCCGACGCCGCTCGCTTCGGCGACATCACACTGCTCGCCGTCCCGGTCGACGCCCTCGCCGAGGTGCTCACCGTGGCGAACTCGGAGGACGCGACGGGCGTGGGTGCGGCGGACGGAACCGACGGACGGCATGCCCTGGCGGGCCGCACGCTGATCGACTGCACGAATGCCTTCGCGCCCGACAGCGGAGGGTTCACCCTCTCCGAACCCGCTGTCGCCGAACGGATCGCGGCCACTGTGCCCGGAGCCCGGGTGGTGAAGGCGTTCAATCTGCTTGCGGCCGAGGTCTGGGCGGGCCCGCACCGCGAGTTCGAGGGCCGCCCCCTGACCGTTCCGCTGTGCGGCGACGACCCGAACGCCGTGGCGACGGTGGCCGCCCTGGCCACGGACCTGAAGCTGCATCCGGTCCACGCGGGCGGCCTCGCCCAGGCCCGATACCTCGAAGCGACTTCGGCTTTCGTCGTCGGCCTCTGGTTCGCGGGCCACGACGCCCGAGCCGTGTTCCCGCCCTTGGAGTCCGCCTTCGCCGCTGCCGATTAGGCCGGTGGGCTTGCGGTGAACCAGAGAGTGAGTGTACGGTCACTCACATGAACAGGCGCGGGATCGCACTCTCGACTTCGGACATTCGGCGGGAAGCCGTGCTGGACGCGGCCATCACCGAGTTCGCCAAGACCGGATTCCACGGGACCCCGATCAACACCGTGGCCGCGACGGCCGGGATCTCCCCCGCGTACGTGTTCAAACTGTTCCCCAGCAAGGTGGAGTTGTTCGTCGCCGCGCTGGACCGGTGTTTCGAGCGGGTCGAGGGGGCACTGGCCACCGGAGCCGCCCGGACACCGGGCGGCGATCCGGAGCGGGTGCTGCACGAAATGGGCGGGGCCTACGCCGAATTGATCGCGGACAAGAGCCTGCTCATGCTGCAGGTGCACGCCCTGTCCGCGGCCGATACGCCCGATATCGCCACGGCCATGCGCCGCGGCCTCCAGCGCATTACCGACTTCGCCGAAACCCGTTCCGGCGCAACGGGTGAGCAGGTGCAGCACTTCATGGCCTACGGACAGCTGTGCCACCTGATCACCACCCTCGGCCTGGACGCCGGCGAGGGCGCCTGGGCCGCCACCCTGACCGCGGGAATCCGCCACTTCAACTGACCTTCACACGCCCTCCGACGAGGGCGTTTTCTTTCAACCACAGAGTGATTGACCAATCACACACTTGAGAGGGACACACCGATGTCGAACATCATCGCCACCGAGGTAGTGCTGCCGGGACGCGTCGAGCCGGAGGGCTTGACCGTCATCGACCGCGAATTGCCGCCGCCGGGTACCGGCGAGGCGCTGATCCGCATGGAGGCGACGGGCGTGTCCTTCGCCGAACAGCAGATGCGGCGCGGCAAGTACTACGACCAGCCCGCGTTCCCGTTCGTGCCCGGCTACGACATCGTCGGTGCGGTACTGGCGGTGGGCGCTGGGGTCGATACGGCCCTGGTCGGCCGCCGGGTCGCGGCGCTGACCAAGATCGGCGGCTGGAGCAGCCATCTCACGGTGCCCGCGGGCGATCTGGTGCCGGTGCCCGACGGGCTGGCGGCGGACGCGGCGGAGACCTTCGTCGTCAATGGCATCACCGCCTGGCAGATGCTGCACCGGAAGGCGAAGGCCCGTGCGGGGCAGACGATTCTGGTGCACGGGGCGAATGGGGGCGTCGGCTCGACGCTCGTGCAGCTGGCGCGCGCCGCCGGGATCCGGGTGATCGGGACGGCGTCGGCACGCAATGCGGACGCGGTGGCCGCGCTCGGCGCACTGCCGGTGGACTATCGCGGGGACGTGGCGGCCCAGGTGCGGGCGCTCGCGCCGGACGGGGTGGACGCCGTCTTCGATCATGTCGGCGGTCCCGGCATCGTGGACTCCTTCGCATTGCTGGCGCCCGGCGGCACTCTCGTCTCCTACGGCAGCGCGGCCACCAAGGACGAGGAGGGCGATTCCCGGCTGCCGGTGCTGAAGCTGTTCGCCCGGCTGCTGTGGTGGAACGCGTTGCCCAACGGGCGGAATGCGTCCTTCTACAACATCTGGGCCGGACGCCGCCGGCTCGCCCGGTTCCGGGCCCAGCTCGCCGCGGACCTCGGCGCGGTGCTCGAGCTCGCGGAGCGCGGCGTGCTGCACCCCCAGATCGCGGCCCGAATCCCGTTGCGGGAGGCCACACGAGCGCTCACCCTCGCCGAATCCGGCACCGTCACCGGCAAAGTCGTCATCGTCGGCGAAGCCTGAACCTCGGCACCGATGCGGGCGAAAAGCAAAACCCCGGGTGTGCACGCCGTTGTGCACACCCGGGGCTTCGATCCCGGAGGGACGGATTCACCAGCCGGTGTTACCGCGGACCGGGATGTTCACGAAGCTCGGACGGTCGGGGTCGAGCTGGAGGTGTTCGGGCTTCAGACCGGTGTCGATGAGCATCGGCAGGATGGGCAGGCCCTTGGGGAAGTTGCCGGCGAAGACGTCGACGCGCAGGCGGTGGCCCGGCTGCAGAACGGCCTGGGTGCCGCCGAGGGCGATGTCGAGGGTGGTGGCCTCGCCGGGGACGGTCTCCTCGCGCTTGTCCAGGGAGGTGAAGGCGCGCGGGTCGGTGTAGTCCCCGTTGGCGGAGCGGGTGCTGTTGGCCTCGTCGACCTGGCGCAGCGAGGCCATGAGCTCGCCGGAGGTCAGCACGGTCGACTGGCCGTCGGGGGCGACATCGTTGACGGTGACGGTCCAGTAGCCGTCGGCGGCGTCCTGAACGGTGTTGAGGTGCACCGCGATCGGGCCCGAGACGGTGGTGGCCTCGGCCACCGGCGCGCTGGTGAAGGTGAGCGCGTTGGTCTCGGCGATGCGGGAGTCCTTGGCGCAGGCGTCGACCAGGTTCAGGATGCCCGCGGTGGCCTGGGCCGCGTCATTGGAGCAGACGGTGGACAGGCCGGGCGCGACGGTGAGCCGGTCGGTGTCGCCATTGGCGTCCGCGCTGAGCGAGCCGTCGTAGACGCTGTTCGCGGTGCCGGAGCGCTGCGACGAGAGGTACATGCGGCGGTAGTCGGCGGCCTCGGAAACCGGTGCGGTGGGCCCGAATCCGCCCTGGGTGTTCCAGCCGCCGCCCTGCTGCTTGAGAGTCACCGGCCCGTACTGATCGATGCCGTTGTCGATGCCCTTGAGCCACTTGTCGAACCAGGCGCGCTGCAGCACGTCCAGGCGCGGCGGCGCCCCGACCCGGTTGACATCCGCACCCGAGGTGACGTGGTAGGTGTTGCCCATGAGCAGCTGCTTCTGGCCGGGCGGCAGCGGAATCTGGTTGTAGATCTTGGATTCCGAGTAGGTGAACAGGTCGTGCCAGCCGCCGGTCACGAAGGTCGGCACCTGGATCTTGGCCGGGTCGCCCAGCCACGCCTGGCGTTCCTGGCTGAAGCCGTTGAGCATGTCCTTCACGCGCGGGTCGATGCTGTTCATGTCCGTGCTGGTGTAGGCCGACATGAGCACGTCGAGGTAGCCGAAGGGATCGTTGACGCGGTCCTGCAGCCATGTGAAGTCGAAGGCGCCGTTGGCGATCGAAGCCAGGTCCGGCACCCACTTGAGGCCGTTGATGGCGCTCAGCCACAGCGGAATGAAGTTGAAGCCGAAGCCGCCGCCGGGCGCGAGCACGTCGTCGATGAGGTCACTGCCGGGCACGATGGGGAAGATGGCCCGCAGCGCGGGCGGCTGCTTCTCGGCGGCCTGCACCTGGTTGATGGCCGAGTAGGACAGGCCGTTCATGCCGATGCGGCCATTGCTGAAGCCCTGTTTGGACGCCCAGTCGATGACCTCGACCGTGTCCTGCTGTTCGCGCCCGCGCAGCATGTCCCACTCGCCCTGCGAGAAGCCGGTGCCGCGCACGTCCACGACGACCTGCGTGTACCCGGACTTGATGAGCTGGCGGTCGACGGAGAAGTTGCGGAGTTCGCCGTTGCCCGCCGCGTTCAGCAGTTCACCGAAGCCGGTGAGCGGAGTGCCGTCGAGGTGGATGTTGCGGAAGACGTCGAGGAGCGCGTCGGACAGGCCGGGGATGGAGAAGGCGCTGTCGGCGACGTTCGACACCAGCTTGGTGTAGGGCGTCATATTGACGACGGTCGGCGTCGGGGCATCGATGGGATGACCCGCGGCGTCGGCCGGGTGGTAGACATTGGCCTTCAGGACAATGCCGTCACTCATGGTGATCGGGACGTCCCAGTCGATGAAGACGTTGGGGTACTGCTGCTGCCCGTCCTCGGTGGTGGTCCATTCGGCGCCGGCGGCACCGCCGTCGGGGCCGGTGGGGATGGCGGCATCGGCGGTGATGCCGGCAACAGGCAGGAGCAGAGCGACCGCGGCGGCCGAGACCGTGGCCCGTAGCGCGTGCTTCATCGAACGTGATCTACCTCTCGCAAAATGGTCGAACGCCCAGCAGCATATCTACTGCGAAGTAAGTTGCAAACCCCGGTTACAGACACCGATTTGAACCGGCGACGCTTCGGAAAATTATTTTGCGAGACGGGGAAATACCCTACGGTCACGTAGTGAGACGCGGATCACAGCCGCGGATAAGGCATTCCGATCGAGGCTTCGACGCGAAAACCTCGCCGGAAATGAAAAACGCGCTGTGACCGCATAATCCGGTCACAGCGCGAGTTTCGTTTCGAATTACTTGCCGCCCTGGCCGGCCACGGCGGCGGCGCCCGCCGCGGCGGCCTCGGGGTCGAGGTATTCGCCCTTGCCGATCGGCCGCAGGTTCTCGTCCAGCTCGTACTTGAGCGGGATACCCGTAGGGATGTTCAGCTCGGAAATCTCCTCGTCCGAGATGTTCTCCAGGTGCTTCACCAGGGCGCGCAGCGAATTACCATGCGCGGCAACGAGAACCGTCTTGCCCGAGCGCACATCGGCCGCGATGGTGTCCTCCCAGTAGGGAACCATGCGGGCCACGACGTCCTTGAGGCACTCGGTGCGCGGCACCTCGATGCCGGCGTAGCGCGGGTCGCCGTCCTGGCTGTACTCGCTGTCCACCTCGATCGGCGGCGGCGGGGTGTCGTAGCTGCGGCGCCACAGCATGAACTGGTCGTTGCCGTACTGCTCCTTGATCTCCGCCTTGTTCTTGCCCTGCAGCGCGCCGTAGTGGCGCTCGTTCAGGCGCCAGTCGCGGACCACCGGAATCCAGTGCCGGTCGCAGGCGTCGAGGGCATTGTTGGCGGTGCTGATGGCACGGCGAAGCAGTGAGGTGTAGACGATATCCGGCAGAATCCCGTGCTCGGCGAGCAATTCACCGGCACGCTTGCCTTCCGCGACACCCTTGTCGGTGAGACGAACGTCCACCCAACCGGTGAACAGGTTCAGGGCATTCCATTCGCTCTCGCCGTGGCGCAGCAACACGAGGGTGTACGTCATGAAGTCATCCTCCCACGCGGGGTTTCGCCTGCATTCGGGGCCCCGAGGGCGAGAATCGCGGCACCCTGCAGGGTGGCCTGATCGGTCAATTCGGACGGCACCACGCGCAGTCCGCGCAGAAACTTCAGCCGCGCGTGTGCCGCGGCGGCGGTCCGCAGCGAACCCCACAGCGGTTCGCCGGATTGCGCGAAGCCGCCCCCGATGACCACCAGATCGGTGTCGAGCAAGGCGGCGGCCGAGGCGACAGCCGTCCCGATCGCGGTGCCCGCGCGCTCGAGGGCGGCCACCGCGATCGGCTCCCCCGCGTGCGCCGCGGCCGCGAGCTC
The DNA here is from genome assembly GCF_053601595.1 of Nocardia sp. NPDC004711. NCBI lineage: Bacteria > Bacillati > Actinomycetota > Actinomycetes > Mycobacteriales > Nocardiaceae > Nocardia > Nocardia sp. NPDC004711. Next base: position 59,707 of record NZ_JBSGCB010000022.1, read on the forward strand.
CACCCCGGTCGTTCCGGTCCAGCCCTGCCGCCGCGCCCAGCGCACCGAGGATTTGCCACTTGCCACGGCTTCCACACACCCGAATCCACCGCACGCGCAGGGCTCGTCCCGACCGGGCACGACAATATGACCGACGTGCCCGCCATTTCCGGTGCGTCCCATGACAACCCGGTCATCGGAGATGATGCCGCCGCCAATTCCCGACGAAACAGTCATGGCGAGCACATTCGGCACCCCGCGCGCAGCCCCGAAGCGCTGCTCGGCCAGCACCAGGCACACACCGTCGATGGCGAACCGAATCTCGGCCTCCGGAAACAATTTCCGCACCGCATCCACGATCGGAAATCCCTCGGCCCACTCCGGAATATTGAGCGGCCCGCAAACTCCGGCACCCACATCCACCGGCCCGGCCGACCCGATGCCCACCGCACTGATGCGGGCATCCCCGGCAACATCGGTCAGCAATGCCCGGCAGGCATCCCACACCCCGGATTCCGGTACCGCGATCCGCCGCGGACTCCCCACCGCTCCATCCGAATCCACGGCCGCCGCCGCGAATTTGGTCGCTCCGATATCCAGCGCTAATACCGTCATCGCCGACCGCCTCCTGTGCGCTTCCGTGTCCCGATGGTCCGGCCGATTGTCGCGCACGGAGCTCGTTCTCCGTATGCCACGGTGACAACTGATTTCGCAACGGTCGGGGTAACTCGCCGGGGACGTCCGCAATCGGTCGGCTCCCAGCCTCCGGCACGCGTTGCCGACGCCGACGGCGCTCGGCCGTGCACTGAAGTCTCGGGGAGGCGGGTCAGTCCACCAGGTGTTCGAAGGCGCGGAGGTTCTTCAGCGACTCGCCGCGGGCGACCCGCCATTTCCATTCCCTGCGAATGGATTCGGCGAAGCCGAGTTCGAGGAGGGTGTTGAAGTCGGCGTCGACGGCCTCGAGGATCTGGCCGAGCCAGCGGTCGAGTTCGTCGGGGGTGACACGGTCATTGGACATGCGGCCGACCAGGTAGATGTCGCCGACGCGGTCGATGGTGTAGGCCACGCCGTAGAGGCGGCGGTTGCGGCGGAGCAGGAATTTGTAGACGCCCTCGAAGTTCTCGTCGGGCTTGCGGCAGACGAAGGACTCCATGCGGACGCCGTGCTTGCCGACACTGACGCCGATGACGGTCTTGAGCTTGCGTTCACCGGGGAGCACCACCACGAACAGGTCGGGGGCGTCGCGGGTGTACTCGATCTCCCGTTCGCGCAGCGTCTCGTCGATGAGTTGGGCGGTGGCACGGGCGGTTTCGTCGTTCAGGCCGCCGGTGCTGGCATGCGGGCGGGGCGTCCACTCCTCGGTGCGGTCGGCCTCGCTCATCTGCGTACTGCTCCCATCCGACGCCGCCACAGCGCCAGCGATCTGGCGTGATTGCTGTCGGTGTGCAGGTTACCGCTGTGCGGCCGGGCGGCCGGCGCCTGGGCGAGCGCGGCGGCATAGCTGTCGAGCAGCGCCTCGGCCGTGTGCGCCCAGGAGAAGTTGGCGGCGTGCCCGACCGCGGCCCGGCCCATGTCCTCGAGCTTGCCCGAATCGTCGAGCAGCGAATGCAGGGCCGCGGCCCAGTCGCCGGTCTGGTGGCCGGGGACCAGCAGGCCGGAGACGCCGTCGTGGACGGCGGTGCTCAGCCCGCCCACATCGGCGGCGAGCACCGGGGTGCCGCTGGCCTGCGCCTCGATGGCGACCAGGCCGAAGGATTCGTTGTAGCTGGGCACGGCCACCAGGTCGGCGGCCCGGTAGACCTGTACCAGCCGGTGCGCGGGCTGGGGCGGCAGGAAGGTGACGCGGTCCGAAATGCCCAGGGCCGCAGCCAGTTCGATCAGGGCCTCGGGTTTCTTCAGTCCGCTGCCGGACGGGCCGCCCACGATCACCACGCGCAGCGGGCGTTGCGGCGGGGTCGGCAGGGCGGCCTCCTCGGCCAGCACCTGGGCCGCCGCGCGCACCAGCACGTCGGGGGCCTTGAGCGGCTGGATGCGCCCGATGAAGGCGACGATGCGCTCGTTCGCGGGCAGGCCGAGTTCGCGGCGGGCGGCGAGCTTGTCGCCGGGCTGGTAGCGGGTCAGGTCGGCGCCGGGCAGGGCCACATCGATGTGGTCGGGGTCCGCGCCGTACAGCTCGATCAGCTGCCGGGCCTCGTCGGCGGTATTGGCGACCAGCCGGTCGGCCTCGGCGACGATCTGCTTCTCACCGATCTCGCGGACCGCGGGCTCGGGGCAGTCGCCCTCGGCGAGGTAGGCGTTCTTGACCGCGGCCAGGGTGTGAGCGGTGTGCACCATGGGCACCCGCCAGCGGTCGCGGGCCAGCCAGCCGACCTGACCGGAGAGCCAGTAGTGCGAGTGGATGAGGTCGTAGTGGCCGGGCAGATTGCGGGCCTCGGTGCGCAGCACCTCGGCGGCGAAGGGGCACAGCTGGGTGGGCAGATCGTGTTTGTCGAGCCCCTCGAAGGGCCCGGCGGCCACCGTGCGGACCAGCACGCCCGGCGCGGCCTCGACCACCGGTTCGTCATTGGAGGAGGTGGCCCGGGTGAAGATCTCGACCTCGGTGCCGCGACGGGCCAGCTCGATGGCGGTCTGCAGCACGTAGACGTTCATGCCGCCCGCGTCGCCGGTCCCGGGCTGGGCGAGTGGTGAGGTATGCACCGATAACACGGCAATTCGATTGGGCCGTAGGTCCAGGCGCTGACTCACCACTCCAGTGTGCACGGGGGTAGTAACACCCCATGCACGGGTTACCTTCCCAAGTGAGGTCGGTCACAACTCGCGTGAGTCGCTCGCGGGCTTCGTCCCCGAACTTCCGCGATGCGCGATTACCCCAGCGCCTCAACGAAATTGGTGATCTCCGTCACGAACCGGCGGGGATCCTCGATGAAGAGGCCGTGCTGCGCGCCCTCCCAGTAGGAGGTTCGCACGTCCGGCGCGGCGCCGGCGATGTAACGGCCGTTCTCGATCGGCACGACCGGGTCGGCTGTGCCGTGCAGCACCAGCACCGGCACGTCCAGGCCGCGCAGGGTCTCGGTGTTGTCGACGGTGCGATAGAACAGGGCCTTGCGTACCCGGGGCAGAGTGGCGATGCTCCCGCCGAGCAGGCGCTGGGCGTCCACGCCCTTGTCGCGGCCGGGCCCGGTATTGGCATTGCCGAAGGCGGCGAAACCGCGCATGGCCTTGCCCGCGCTCTCGTCGAAGACGTCGGGGATGGCCTTGCTCATGCCCGGACCGGTCTCCGCGCCCTGGACGCCGCGGCCGATATTGGCCTGTGAACCGGTGTAGACGACGCCCGCGATCGCGCCGGTCCCGTAGGCGGTCAGGTAATCGGACAGCACGATGCCGCCGTAGGACCAGCCCAGCAGGATCGCGCCGGAGGAGATGTCCTCGGCGGCGAGCACCGCGGCGATATCGGCTGCCCAGTTCTTCGGGTCGTCGTATCCGGCCTCGGGAGCGTCGGAGTAGCCGTGGCCGCGCAGGTCGACGGCGATCACCCGGAATTGCTCGGCGAGCAGGTCGGCGGCCTGCCCCCAGCAGCGCAGGTTTCCGGACCAGCCGTGCAGGAGCACGAGCGGCCGGGCCCCCTCCGGACCGGTGACCCGGTAAACGATGGTCGTGCCGTCCGCGCTTGCTACTTCCCGAATCGCCATAGGAGTGAGGCTAACCACCCGCGACGCACCGGCGACACGCCCTGCCTAAGCTCAGGGACATGAGCACTCGTACCGCTGTGGTGACCGGAGCCAGTTCGGGTATCGGCGAGGCAACCGCCCGCGAACTCGCCAAGCAGGGGTACCACGTGTACGTCGGCGCCCGCCGGGTCGATCGGCTGGAGCAGCTGGCCGCGGAGATCGGCGGGACCGCACTGCCGCTGGACGTGACCGACGAGGAGTCGGTGCGCGCCTTCACCGAGGCCGTCGAGCGCTGCGATGTGCTGGTCAACAATGCCGGCGGCGCGAAGGGCCTGGCGCCGGTGCTCGAGGCGGATCTGGACGACTGGCGCTGGATGTGGGAGACCAATGTGCTGGGCACGCTGCGGCTCACGAAGTCGTTGCTGCCCAAGCTGATCGCCTCCGGTGACGGCCTGATCGTCACCATCACCTCGGTGGCCGCGTTCTCCACCTACGACAACGGCTCCGGCTACACGTCGGCCAAGCACGCGCAGGCGGTGCTGCACCGGACGCTGCGGGGCGAGCTGCTGGGTCAGCCGGTGCGGCTGACCGAGATCGCGCCGGGCGCGGTGGAGACCGAATTCTCGCTGGTGCGTTTCGGTGGCGACGCCGAGCGCGCGGCGAGTGTGTACCAGGGCATCGATCCGCTGGTCGCGCAGGACATCGCGGAGATCGTGGGCTTCGTGGCCTCGCGCCCGCCGCACGTCGATCTGGACACCATTGTCGTCAAGCCGCGCGATCAGGCCGAGGCGGGACGTTTCGCCCGCCGCTCGTGAAGTCGCCTCTGCGGGGGTAGGTCAAATGGTGTTGTGCCGCAATGTAGTTCACCTCACACGATCTGAACCATAGATTTTTCAAATCCGAAATACCGGCACTGCTAGCGTCGCCCGCAACCGAGGGCTGCTTGGAGTGAACATGGTGAGATCACGAATCGAGGCGGTCGGGTCCTATCTGCCCGACACCGAGATATCGACCGCGGAGTTGCTGGCCCAGCTGGCCGTCGACTCCCCCATCGACCTGGAGCGCATCAGCGGCGTGCGGCACCGCCGCCGCTGCGCCGAGAACGAGGATTCCCTGAGCGTCGCGCTGGCCGCGGCGCGGACCGCGCTGGACAATTCGTCCTATGACGCTGCCGATCTGGACATCGTCATCTCCTGCTCCATCACCCGCATTCGCGACGGCGAATTCTGTGTGGAGCCGTCCTTCGCACTCATGATCCGCAATGAACTCGGTGCGACCGGGGCCATCCACTTCGACGTCTCCAATGCCTGCGCGGGCATGATGAGCGGAGTTCTGGTGCTGGATCGCATGATTCGTGCGGGCATGGTGAAACGCGGGCTGGTGGTTTCCGGGGAGTACATCACGCCCATCTCCGACACCGCCGTGCGTGAGATGTCCGAGAAATACGATCCGCAGTTCGCCTCGCTGACCGTCGGCGACGGTGCGGCCGCCGTCATTCTGGACAGCGAAGGCAGCGCCGACGAGGGCATCGACTACATCGAACTCAATACCAGCGCCGGTTTCGCACAGTTGTGCCTGGGCATGCCCAGCGACCGCAGTTCCGGCATCGCGCTGTACACCGACAACCGGGCGATGCACAATGAATCCCGTTATCTGCTGTGGACCACCCGGCAGCGGGATTTCCTACGCGAGAACGACAGCAGTTTCGCGGCGGAGGGCTACGACCACGTGATCCATCATCAATTCAGCGCACCCGCGGTGGAATTGGTATCGAAGATCGCCGAACGCGAATTCGACGCCCCGGTGCCGCCCGCGCTCATGGTCCTGGACCGCTATGGCAACACCGCATCCACCTCGCATTTCGTGGTCTTACACGACGCGCTCAAACAACAGCGGATAGCGTCCGGGGCGAAAGTACTGATGGTGCCCGCGGCTTCCGGCGTCGTGGCCGGGTTTCTGTCGGTGACGCTCGGCGACCTTCGGGTGTGATGCAGCATGGGAATCGTCATTTCTTCCGTAACCACCGAAATCGGCGGCGGCAGCTCCATCGAGCAGGCGGCGGCCGCGGCGCGCCGGGCCATCGCGGAGGCCGGCGCCACGCCGGAGCAGATCGACGCGCTGATCAATACCGGCGTCTATCGCGACTCGAACATGGTGGAACCCGCCATGTCCGCGCTGATTCAACAGCAGGCCGGCATCGGGCTGGAGTATCGCAGCGGCGATGTGCCGTGCCTGTCCTTCGACCTGATGAACGGTGCCTGCGGCGTGCTCAATGCCATCCAGGTCAGCCAGGCGCTGCTGGAGGCCCCGACCGTGCACCGGGTGCTGCTGGTCTCCGGTGACGCGCATCCGTCGAAATCCCCCGAACCGCAGCCGGGCTTCCCGATCAAGCCGGTGGGTGCGGCCATGCTGCTGGAAAAGCGGCCGGGCACAGCCGGATTCGGGGCGCTGCACATCAGCGCCACCGACGGGCGGCCCGCCGCGGAGGGCTTCGTGCGGCTGTCGGAGATGGGCTCGACCGGCCGGTCCTCGATCACCGTGAACCGCACCGGCGATGTGGAAGAGCTGCTGCACCACGCGGTTTCGGCAGCGTCCGAGGCGCTCGACGTGGCCGACGCTCCCCCCGCGCGGACGGTGCTCATCTGCGGGCGGCCCACCCCCGGATTCCCCGCACTGCTGGCCGCGCGCCTGGGCATCGCGCCGGAGGCGGTCAGCGCCGACGACACCGAGCACTCCGCCTCCCCGCGCTTCGACTCGCACACCTCGGCACTCCCGGTGGCGTATCTGGCGGCCCGCGACAGCGGCAAGCTCGATCGGGCCGACGTAGCCTTGTTCGTGGCCGCCGGGGCCGGGCCGTCGGCCGCGGCCATCGCCTACCGCCTGCCGAAACCGTAAGCCGGGGCGAGGAATCCGCCGGGAGGGGCCATGAACGAACTGTGGGTGATCGTGCCCGCCTACAACGAGGAGCACGGCATCGCCGGCACGCTGTCCGCCCTGGCCGGGCAGCAGGACCGGGACTTCACGCTGCTGGTGGTGGACAACAACTCCACCGACGCCACCGTCAAGGTGGTGCGCGATTTCGCGGACACCCATCCGGGCCTGCGCGTCGAGGTGATCACCGAGCTGCGCAAGGGCACCGGCGCGGCCGCCGACACCGGCATGCGGCACGCCATCGCGGCCGGTGCGACCCGGCTGGCCCGCACCGACGCCGACTGCCTGCCCGCCCCCGACTGGACCGCGCGCATCCGGGCCGCCTTCGACTCGGGGCTGCGGCTGATCAGCGGGCAGCTGATCCCGCGCTCCGACGAGGGCGTGCGGCTGCGTGATCGCACCATCATCCTGGTCGCGCTGGAGGTGGCCTCCCTGTTCGGGAAATTCCGGCCCGGCAACCGCGATCCGCGCTACCTGGGCCCGTATGTCATGACGCCCGGCTGCAATATGGCCATCACCGCCGAACTGTACGAGGCCGCGGGCGGATTCCCGCGCACCGCCATCGAGGAGCTGCACGAGGATCGGGCGCTGGTGAACGCAGTGCGCACGCTCACCACCGACTACGGGCTGCGCCGGGACGTGCGGGTGTACGGCTCCAACCGGCGCGTGCGAGCCTGGGGTGTGCGCAAGACTCTCGCCTGGTACGCCGACCATCGCTACAAACCGGAGCTGGTGGACATCCGGTGAACGCTGGATACCCCTCGGCGGGTGAGGATTTCACCACTCTGCTCCGCGAGCAGGTGCTGCGCACCCCCGACGCGCCCGCGCTGGGCATGATCGGCGAACCACCGCTCAGCTTCGCCGAACTCGACGCCCGCGTCCGGCTGGTCGTGAAACGCCTGCACGGCATGGGCTTCCGGCCCGGCGACCGCATGCTGTTCTCCGTCCGGCCCTGCGTGGACGCCGTGGTCATGGTGTTCGGGACCATCGCGGCGGGTGGCACCATCGTGTTCGTGGACCCGGGCGTCGGGCCCGAATTGTTCGCGCGCCGCATCGAATTGGTGCAGCCGAGCTGGGCCGCGACGGAATCGCTGCTGTACCTGCTGAGCGGGCCGCTGCGCGGGTTCGGCCGCCGGCTCGGGCTGTCGCTGCCGGAGTTCGGGCAGCTGCCGGTGCGGCATATCCGCTGCGGGCCGTGGCTACCGGGCACGCCGCGCGGGGCCCTCCTGCTGCGGCAGCTGGTGGGTTCCGAGCCCGGTTGGCAGGGTCCCGCGACCACATCGACCTTCGATGCGCCCGTCGAGGACCCCGACGCCGAGGCGCTCATCGTCTTCACCTCCGGCACCACCGCCGACCCGAAAGCCGTTGTGCACACCCGCGGTTCGCTGGGCGCCGGTCTGGCGGCCATGGCGGGCTGCACCAGCCTCATGCCCGGTTCGCACCTGCACACCGAACAGCTGATGATGGGGCTGCCCGCGGTGCTGGAGGGCGCACGCTGGTCCATGCCGCGGTATCCGCGCTTCGGCACCCACATCGACCCGATCAGCTTCGCGCGCACCCTCGACACGGCGACGCACGCCTTCTTCACCCCCGCCGACCTGGCGGTGGTGCTGGACGCCATCGAGGCCGGGCGACTGGTCGCGCCGGTGCACCTGGAGGAGATCTCGCTGGGCGGCGCGCCGGTCACCACCGCGCTGCTGCGCCGCGCCCGCGCCGCCCTCCCGGACACCGAATTGCTGGCCGTCTACGGCATGACCGAGATCCTGCCGGTGGCCATCACCTCCGGCGCGGACAAGCTGGCCTTCGAGGGACCCGGTGACCCGCTCGGCCCACCGGTCGAGGGCGTGGACGCGCGTCTGGCCGACGACGGCGAGCTCATCCTCTCCGGCCCCAATCTGTGCCGCGGCTACCTCGGGGAACCGCCGGTGAAGGAGATCGCCACCGGCGACCTCGCCCGGTTCGAGGGCGGCACCCTGGTGCTGATGGGCCGCAAGAAGGACATGATGATCCGCGGCAAGACCAATATCTATCCGGGCCTGTACGAGCCGGCCATCGCGGGCGTCGAGGGCGTACGGCAGGCCATCATGGTCGGCATTCCCGACGAGATCGGCGACGAGCGCATCGTGCTGGCCGTGGTGGCGGACCCGGACGCCTCCGATCTCGAGGACCGGCTACGCCGCGAATTACCCTCCCTGATCGATGTTTCCGCGCTGCCGGACGACATCGTGCTGGTCGCGGAGATCCCGTTCGGCGGGCGCACCAGCAAGCCCGACCGGGCCGCGCTACGCGCCCGGCTGGTGCAGCGGCTCGGCTGACGGATCCGGGCGCTCGCGCAGCGCGGTCAGCATCGCGTCCGCGAAATCCGCCGCCCGCCGCTCGGACAGGACCGGTTCGGCGTAGCAGAACCCGAGGCGCATTTCCCCGTGCGCGGTCGCGACCGCCACCGTCAGCACGCTCACACAGGAATTCGACGCGGCCAGCGTCAGCCCCGAAAGCCGCCATGCCCCGGCCGTTTCCGGGAGTTCGACCCGCCCCAGATTGGTGACCGACACATTCCACGGCGCCCGCCGATCCACCAGGTCCGCCAGGCGCCGGCCGGATTCCAGCGCCCGCGGCGTCCCGAATCGCATGCCCGCCACCGTCGCCAGATGCCGCCGCTGCCGCACCCCGCGCTCGAGTTGGCGTTTCACCGACCGGGCCGCGGTCCACAGCGGAACTCCGAACGGCACGAATCCGACCAGCACCGGCGCATAGATCCCCGGCTCATCGCCGGCCGGACGCGGGGAGAGCAATTCCCGGAAATCCACGGGCGACGCGATCCCGGCGATTCCGCTCCCCCCGGAATTCGAGGCGCCGACCGCGGACGCCGCCGCGGCGGCCAGCGCCCCGTGCACGGTGACTCCGGCGCGCCGGCAGTCGGTTACCAACGCCGCCAGCGCTTCCCGATCGAGCACCCGGTGCACGACCCTGGTTCGCCGCTCCGGTAGCGCCGCCCGCGCACCGGCCACGCGCTGCGGCCGCTGCCCGAGCGCCGCCACCTGATCGAACAGCGTCGCATACGCCCACCGCCACCACCCCCGCGCCCCGGCGGGAATCAGATCATCCGCGGCCGGAACCTCCGCACGCTCCGCCACCCCGGCACTCGCCCCCGCCGCATGCCCGATCAGCTTCTGCAGCAACGCCATCAGCGACCGGCCGTCCACGATGAGGTGCGAGATCGTGAGCACGACGTCATGGAACTCGTCCGATGTCCCCGCGCCGACGGCGATATCGACAATGCGGGCCAACCCCTTCGCGGTATCGAAGGGATCAGCCATCTCGGCATCGATCTCCCGCACCCACGCCTCGGAGTCGTGCGACTCCATGCGCCGCACCGGAATTCGCGGCTCAGGCACAGCCCGGAACCACGGATCCCGGCCCGCCTCGTCCACTACCCCTACCCGCAGGAGCGGATACTCCGCCACCAGCGCAGCGGCCGCCTCCTCCAGCCGCCGCGCCGCAACCCGCCCGTGAACCCGCACGCGCCCAGTGCAATTCGACGGCGAGATCCGGTCGATGATCCAGAACCACCGCTCCGAAGGACTCAGGGCGCGCATGTCGCGGAAGGGTTTTCAGCGGCCGCCGACGGGCTGGGGCGGGAGCGGGGTGGCCGAGATCTGGTTCTTCGGCTCGCCCTGTAGCGCCGAGAGGCCCTTCCAGGTCTCCCAGTCGATGGTCCAGTCGTAGATGTCGCCGTCCGCCGCGGAGAGCTGGATGCGGGTGCCGGTGACCTCGACCGGGTCGCCGTAGAGGGCGGTCGGGAAGTAGGCCTGGGCGTCGGTCGGGTTGAGGTTGATGCAGCCGTTGGTGACGTTCGAATTGCCCTGGGCGGACACCGATTCCGGATTGGCGTGAATGAACTCGCCATTGTTGGAGATGCGCACGGCCCAGCGTTCCCGCACGTTCGTGTAGAACGGCGGGTTGGACATCATGAAGTCCTCGTACTTCTCGGTCACCACGTGGATGCCGGAGCGGGTGACATTGCGGTCCTGGTTGCCTTCGCCGTAGCTGCAGGCGAAGTCGAAGACGGTCTGCCCGTCGCGCACCACCTGGACGCGGTGGGTGGGGGCGGCGGCCTTCACGATCTGGGCGCGGCCGATACGGAAGTCGGAGGTCAGGTCGGAGTCGCCGAACAGCCCACTGCCCATGTCCATGCCGTACAGCTTCGCGCCGACGTGCACGGTGGTGCCCGGCTGCCAGTACTCGCGGGGCCGCCAGTGCACCCGGGAGCCGCCGTTTTCGTCCTGCAGCCACGCCCACGAGCCCTCGGTCTCCGGGGTGGCGGTGACGACGAGCGCCTTCTCGACCGCGGCCTTGTTCTCGACGTGCCCCTTGAACTGGAGCATGATCGGCGCCGCGATGCCGACCTCCTGGCCGTCACCGATATTGATGGTGGCGGGCGCGGTGTTCTTGGGGCTGATGGTGGTGAACTTGCCGTCGATGGCCACCGGCTTGTTGTCGGTGCCGATGGCGGTGCCGGACCAGGTGTAGGTGGCGCCGTAGCCGAGCGGTTCGTTCACCGTGAATTTGCTGTGAGTGGCATCGAAGGTGCCGGTTACCTGCTTGCCATTGGAATTGGTCAGCGCCAGCTGATCGATGCGGCCATTGCTGACCGTCGCCGACACCGCGGTGGTGGGGTTGACATTGTCGGTGCCGCTACCCGGCTCCAGCTTGACGGACGCGATCGGAGCGGCCGGCTGCGCGGGGCCGCCACCGCCCTTGTTCGACGACGAACACGCCGCCGCGATCACTGCCGTCGACGCCACCAGAGCGGCCCGCATGGCCGCCCGGCGGGACAGTCCTCGATTACTCACTCGCTCGACCCTACCCCCGCAAACCGTGTATTCCGGACGCTGAATTGGTGGCGAAAGCCACTCGCTACAGGCTGACTCCCACGGTCACAGGTTCCGGATCCAGATGAATGCCGAAGCGCTCAGCAACCCCCTCGCGAACCGTGCGGGCGAGAGTCACCAGATCGGTCGCGGTAGCCGCGCCCCGATTGGTCAGCGCCAGCGTGTGTTTGGTCGACAACCGCGCTGGAGACCCGTCGCCCGGAAAGCCCTTGGCGAAGCCGGCGCGCTCGATGAGCCAGCCCGCCGAGAACTTTACCCCGCCGTCCGCGGGATAGGTGGGCACGGCGACGTCCGCCCCCAGATGTGACGCGATCGCCGCGCGCACCGCGGCCACCTGCGCATCCGGAATCACGGGATTGGTGAAAAACGATCCCGCACTCCAGGTGTCGTGATCCGCCGGATCCAGCACCATGCCCTTGCCCGCCCGCAAACGCAGCACCGCGGCGCGCACCTCCGCCGCGGGCCGGGACTCGCCTTCGGTCGCACCGAGCGCATTGGCCAGTTCGCGGTAGGCGAGCGGCGCACTGGAACCGTCAGCACGCAGGGCGAATTCGACCGCCAGCACCACGGCGGCGGCACTGTGCTTGAGAACCGAAGTGCGATAACCGAATCCGAGCTCCTCCGGCCCGGCCCAGCGAATCTCGCCGGTCGCACGGTCCAGCAACCGGACCCGACGCAGCAGACTCGCCACCTCGACACCGTAGGCGCCGACATTCTGGACCGGTGTGGCACCGGCCGAACCGGGAATTCCGGACAGGCATTCGAGACCGCCCACACCGGCCGCCACGGTCGCGGCCACCACCGCGTCCCAGTTCGCGCCCGCCGCGGCGATCACCGTGTCACCGGTGATCTCGACGTCCTCGGTCGCGATCCGCACGACAACCCCGTCGAACCCGTCATCCCCGATGAGCAGGTTGGAGCCGCCCGCGATGAGCAGCATCGGAATTCCGGCCGCGTCCAGTTCGCGCACGGTCGCCACCAGGGCGTCGGTGGTCGCGCAGTCGGCGACCGTGGCCGGACCGCCGACCCGCAGGGTCGTCAGCTCCGCCAACGGGACCGCGGCACGCAGCCGCGCACCGGTCGCCGTCAGCCGGTCCCGCAGGTCGTCGAACGACACCACCCGAGAAGTACGCACAGGCACAGACGGTAGCCTGTCCGACCATGGCGACACCTCTGGCCTTCACTGCGCACTCGACACATCCCATGGCCGCGGTGCGCGCGGCGTTCGCCGACGAGCAGTACTGGAAGGACCGCATCGAGGCGGTCGGCGGCCCCAATGCCCGCATCGAGAACCTCGTCATCACCGGTGACCAGGTGCGCGTCGACATGGTGCAGACGATTCCGGCCGAAGAGCTGCCCGCGCAGATCACCGCGATCAAGCCCGACGGCCTGACCATTCCGCGCACCGAGACCTGGCACGGCAGCGGCGGCACCGTCGAGGCCCGCGTGGACGGCGCGCCCGCCACCGTGAACGGCACCCTGACCGTCACCGATAACGGCTCCGGCTCCACCTTCGTGGTGGACGGCTCCATCGACGTGAAGATCCCGCTGTTCGGCAAGAAGATCGAGGCCGCCATCCAGCAGCACCTCACCGAACTGCTGGAGCGCGAGGCCGAGTTCACCGACACCTGGCTGAGTTCGCATTGAGCACCCCGGTGCACGGCCGGCGACCCGCCCCAAGGTCGCACTGACCGGGGTCGCCCGGCAGTAACCTGAGCGATCGTGGCACGCCGACTCGACTACTCCGCGCGGTATCCGCTGCACACCACCCGAGAGGTGTACGCCGCGATGATGAACCGCGAGCACTGGGATGCCCGCATCGAGGAACTGCGCAAGCACTCCCCGAACGACATCGTCAGCCTCGACTCCGGGGACCACGGCATCACGATCGAACTGCGGCACGTGCTACCCCGCGACACCCTGCCCGAGATGGCGCAGATGGTGGTACACAGGGACATGGTGATCACCCGCCGGGAAACCTACGGCCCCTACGGACCCGAGGTGACCGGCGAGTACACCGCCGAAATCCCCAACAGCCCAGGCACTCTCGGCGGCACCATGCGTTTGTTCCGCACCGAGACCGGTTGCACGCTGCGCACCTCCTCGCGGGCCCAGGTCCACCTTCCGTTCTTCGGGCGCAGGCTCGAACAGCTCATGCTGGTCAACCTGGTGGACCTGTTCCGCGCCGAAGCCGAGGTGACGAAGGTTTGGCTGGATCAGCAGCACCCCGTCGCGTAACCAAGCCGATCGGCACGATCACCCGCGGCACCACCGGCATCAACCGGCTGCGCCGCGGCGATCGCTGGATGGCGCACGACTCGCTCGTCGCCGGGCGATTGCTGGATGCCGCGGATCCGCTCGTGGTGGATCTCGGATACGGCGCCAGCCCCGCCACCACCCTGGAGATGGCGGCCCGGCTGCGGACCGTCCGGCCGGACCTGCGGGTGGTCGGCCTGGAGATCGATCCGGAGCGCGTGGTTCCCGGCCGGGACGGGGTGGTGTTCGCGCGCGGCGGTTTCGAACTCGCGGGCCTGCGGCCGAGCCTGGTTCGGGCTTTCAACGTGCTGCGCCAGTACCCGGAATCCGCTGTCCCCGAAGCCTGGTCGACCATCCAGTCGGGTCTGGCTCCGGACGGCCTCCTCCTCGACGGCACCTGCGACGAACTGGGCCGGCGCTGCGCCTGGATCCTCCTCGACCGCACCGCGCCCCTCTCCCTGACCCTCGCCTGGGACCCCTTCACCGTCGGCACCCCCTCCGACATCGCCGAACGCCTCCCCAAGGCCCTCATCCACCGCAATGTCCCCGGCGAACCCATCCACACCCTGCTCACCGCCGCCGACCGCGCCTGGGCGGTCGCCGCGCCCCTGGCCCCCTACGGCCCCCGGGTCCGCTGGCGGCACGCCTCGAACCTCCTGCGCGAGCAGGGTTTTCCGCTCCGCCGCTACCGCCGCCGCCTGCGCGACAACCTGCTCACCGTCCCCTGGTCCGCCGTCGCGCCCCTGCCCTGAGCGGATACGCCGGCCGCACGCGGATCAGGGCAGCTTGTGGCGCAGCTCCTGGATCGTGCCGGAGATCGCCGCCGGGGCCAGCAACGAGCGCGGGGCGAAGGGCTGCCGCCAGAGGCCGCCGTGGGCCGCGCCGGCGGCGAAGAGGGCCTCCGGGTTGGCATTTCGGGGTTCGTCATCCGCGAACAGATCCGCCACCAGCTTGGCGGCGAGCAGGGTGCGGGCAGTGGCGGGGTCGAAGACCTCGATGCCGAAACGGGAGGCGGCACGGTATGCCGTAGTGCGCCAGGGGTATTCGCGGGCGACGCTGCGGGTCCAGGCGGGCGGGGCGACGGTGAAGGACACGGTGTGCTCCGCCGCCCGGGCCAGGACGGCTCGCCAGCGCGGAAGACGTTGGGCCAGGGCGTAATCCGGTCCGGCCAGGGCGGGCAGATTGTCGAACAGACCCCAGGCCCCGCCCTCGGAGTCGAAGATCGGGCGCGTGTAGTTGAGGCGATAGAGCGAGTGGGGGGCCAGGCGATGCAGGAGATCCTGGGCGCTGCCACGGATACCGCGGTCCGCCAAGCGATCCCGGGCCGCCGCCACCACGGAGGCGGGCACGGCGTAGGTGTCGGTCGGCGAGCCGATCAGCGCCAGTACGGCATCGGAATGATGCCGCAGCAGGGTTTCGGCGAGCACGTCGGACGCGGCGGCGAGCCGGACCCCGGCCGCCCCGGGCAGCCCGGCATACAACCCGAGCACCGGCCGGGCGTCACTGTGCGCGGTGATCCACCTGACCAAAGCGGGAAAACTCCGGGAGATGTCCACGCCGGGTTCGCCGTCCGCGACCGGGAACCGCATGACCCCCGCCCCGGCCTTCGCGACCGCCCGCAACCGCTCCCATCGCACCCGGCCCGGCCGATCCACCGCGAGCACGTCCGCGCCCCACCCCAGCAACGGCCGCAACGGGCCGATCTCGGCGGCCGCACCGGTCACCGTCACCCGGAAACCGGGCAGCCGCAACCATTCCGGATGATCGACGACCCGCTCGATCGCCGCCACGAAGTCGGCTTCCAGAATCCCGCGGGTCTGCCACTCGGCCAGGCGCAACCGCAGCGCGTCGTCGGCCAGCAGCAGCCCGCGCCACGGCACCTCGAGGCGTTCCACCGCGGGGGCCTCGCCCGGGACCTCGGCGGTCTCCAGGACCGTCCCGCCGGCCTCGGCGTCCACATCGACGGTGTCCAGCGCCGCCACCGTGCGCCCGACCGTGAACCGCAGCATGTGGCGCACCGCGCCCAGCCCCGCCTCGGCCATGCCGATCGAAACCTCCGGCGCGCCGATGGCCAGCGCTGTCATGCCCCGGAAAACCCGGTGGTAGCCGCGCCGCCAGTCCCGGCAGGTCTCCACCGACTGCGCCAGATCGGCGTCGTAGGGCCGGATCGCGTCGGCGACCACGGCCGCCGAGAACATGTCCGCGATCCGCTCGGGCGGGCCCGGCGGAAACACCAGATCCCACACGTCAGCACCGACCGTCCCCATGAACAGTCACCCTGCCATGAAATGAGCCGCCGCAAAACTCGACGACCACACCGCGAAAACCCCGGGAGGCCCCTAACGCGGGTCCTCCTGGGCGCGGGTCAGGGCCCGGTGCAGCCGGGCCGCCGTGGCCGGATCCAGAGCGGTACTGGCGGAACGAATCTCGGCGCGGGCGCAGCGGTGGATGGCGACGGCGTCGGCCACCACCTCGTCCAGCGCGGCCTGCCCGATCCCGGCCTCGGCCAGATCCAGCACGGTCCGCAGCGGCGTGGTCACCAGGAAGGCCCCCGCCGACTCCACATCCGTGCGGGCGAAGCTGCGCCGCAGCACCACCAGCCGCGGCGACAGCGGGAACCGCCCGACCCGCGCCGACAGGTGCACGAACCGCGGCCGCAACCGTCCCAGCCCGTGCAGTTCGGCGGCGCTGTGGTGCGAGACCGCCGCGGCCCCGTCGAACCAGGCCGACCACATGGCGTACTCGTCGAGCGGCCCGTCCGGCCAGTCGGCCATCCGCAGCAACCCGACCCCCGAACGCACGATGCTGCCGTCCCGCAACCCGTCGCGAATCCGGACCTCACATCCGGTGCGCAGCACCTGACGGGTGGTGAAATACCCCGCGTGCCGCGCGGCCTGCTCCCGCAACGCGTGCCATCCGTACTCCGGATCGGGCTCCGGTGCCGCGTTCCCAGCCATGACATTCAGGATAAGCGGCACCCATGTGCGTTATGTCACAATCCACGCCTGTGAGCCGACACCTCACAGGATGCACAGAGCTCACTCAGAAAGCTCGGGAAGAATCGCCTCCATGAATCCGGAACCCACCTCGGACGACGCGATCAAGCGCGACGCCACCGTCGCGCAGCCGGACAACCCTGCCGCACAGGCGGTCGAATTCGGCAAGCCGGACAGCACGCCCACCGAAATCCTGGGTGCGGAGCACGACTCGCCCACCCAGGTGCTCAACGGCCAGGGCGCCACCACCGACTGGTGGAACGACCCCACCGCCCAGCACGGCGCCCAGCCCACCCCCGGCCTCGACGCCCAGCCCACCCAGGCCCTCCACCCGGGCGAGGCGGCCTACGCTCTCGGCGCCACCACCGGTCCGGGCCACTCGACCGGTACCGCGCCGACCACGGTGCTGCCGGCCGGCACCGACACCTCCGGTTCGATTCCGCAGCCCGGCGGCACGCAGCTGCCGCCCGGCACGCCGCCGCCCCCGATGAACGGCGGTGGCGGGCAGGGCGGCTCGTCCGGCAAGCGACGAAATCGCAAGCGGACCCTGCTCATCGTGGGCCTGGTGTCGACGCTGCTGGTGGCGGGCGGCCTGGCGGGCGGTGAGGCCTACGCCCGCAACAAGGTCGAGAAGTGCATCAGCTCGCAGTTCCAGGCGCAGATGGGCTCCAAGATCGATGTGTCGTTCGGCTGGAAACCGCTGCTGCTCACCATGTTCGACCACAAGGTCGGCTCGGTGACGGTGAACAGCGACGACTCCAAGTTCGGCCCGGCACAGGGCATGGTCGTGCACGCCACCTTCAAGAACCTCGAAATGTCCGATGGCGGCCAGCAGGCCACCGTCGACAGCTCCACCGCCGATGTCACCTGGAGCACCGAGGGCATCACGAAGACGCTGGGCGGCTTGGTCTCCGGCACCACCGCCGATCCCGGCTCCGGCACGCTGAGCTTCGCGGTGCTGGGCGGCCTGGCCCAATTGCAGGTCAAGCCAAAGATTGTCGGCGACAAGATCGAGGTCGACACCCTGCAGGCCGCACTGCTCGGCTTCGGCCTGCCCACCGATCTGGTCTCGGGCATCGTGGATCTCATGACGCAGAGCCTGCAGAGCTACCCGCTGGGCCTGCAGCCCACCAAGGTCGAGGTCACCAAGGACGGCCTGCACGTCGCGCTGCAGGGCGGGCACACCGAGCTGAAGGCCGATCCGAACCAGCAGCAGCAACCGATCGACTGCTAGTCCGGAAACCCTTCCAGCACTTCACGAGACCGCGACAGTCCCAGCCGCGTGGCGCCGGCGGCGATCAGTTCCGCCGCCTGCGCCGCGCTCCGGATACCGCCGCTGGCCTTCACCCCGAGTCGCCCGCCGACGGCCTCCGCCATCAACCGCACGGCATGCGCGCTCGCACCGCCCGCGGGATGGAATCCGGTGGAGGTCTTCACGAAATCCGCGCCCGCCCGCTCGGCGGTCCGGCACACCTCGGTAACGGCTTCGTCGGTGAGCGCGGCGGATTCGATGATCACCTTCAGCAGCGCCCGATCCCCGATCGCCTCGCGCACCGTGACGATGTCCGCCAGCACCGCGTTGTAATCACCGGCCCGCGCCGCGCCAACGTCGATGACCATGTCCACCTCGGCCGCGCCCTGGTCCACCGCCAGCCGCGCCTCGGCCCCCTTCACCAGCGAATGATGTTTGCCGGAAGGGAAACCCGCGACCGTGGCCACCACCAGACCCGGCGCACGCACCGGCAGCATGGACGGCGACACGCAGATAGCGAACACGCCAAGTTCGCGCGCTTCGTCCACCAGCGCGGCCACCTCGGCGGGTGTGGCATCGGGCGACAGCAGGGTGTGATCGATCATCGCCGCCACGTCACGACGGGAAATCTGTGCCATGAGCACCGAGTTTGGCACACGCCCGGCGAATTTCGTTGCGGGCCGCCACCGTTGTCGCGCAGACTTGTAGGCGTGCTGATCCGTCGTGAACGTACCGGCGATGCCGCCGCGATCGACGCGGTGCACCGCAGCGCCTTCGGTCGCTCCGCGGATGCCTACGGTGATACCCCCTCTTCCGAGCCGATCGGCGACCCCGTCGAAGTCGGTCTGGTCCATCTCCTCCGCGACGACGGATCCGCCTGGATCCCGACCCTGTCGCTGGTGGCGGAGTTCCACGATCAGATCGTCGGGCACGTCTGCCTCACCCGGGCCGGCATCGGCCCGTTCCCGGTGCTGGCGCTGGGCCCGATCGGCGTCCGCGCCGACCATCAGGGCAAGGGCATCGGCTCGGCCCTCATGCACGCGGCCCTCGGCGCCGCCGACGCGCTCGACGAACCACTGGTGGGCCTGCTCGGCAGCCTCGAGTACTACCCGCGCTTCGGTTTCGTCCCGGGCAGCCGGCTGGGCATCGTCCCCGACCAGCCGGAGTGGGCCACCCACTTCCAGGTCCGCCCGCTCACTGCCTACGAACTCGAGATCAAGGGCGAATTCCGCTACGCCGACGCCTTCTACATGCTGTGACCGCGGCCCGGCCTGCGATGAGCGGGGCGACTGAATCACCCCTTCGATCCGGTGCCCGGCGGTTGCTGGGAGGATATCCGGTATGAGTTCCACCCTGGACGACCGCCGTTACGTGCTCACCCTGGGCTGCCCGGATCGTCCCGGCATCATCGCCCGCATCACCTCGTTCATCGCCGATTTCGGCGGCTCGATCGTGGAGGCGGGCTATCACTCGGACCTGGAAACCGGGTGGTTCTTCACCCGGCAGGCGATCGAGGCCGCCACCGTGCCGTTCGATCTGGACGAGCTGCGCCGCCGCTTCACCGCCGTCGCCGCCGACCTCGGCCCGGAGACCGACTGGCAGGTGCACGACTCCGGTGAACGCCGCCGCGCGGTGCTGCTGGTCTCCAAGGACGGCCACTGCCTGCACGACCTGCTCGGCCGGGCCACCAGCGGCGAGCTGCCCGCCACCATCGAGGCCGTCATCGGCAATCACCCGGACCTGGCCGGCATGACCGAGGCGCACGGCATCAAGTTCCACTACGTGCCCTTCCCCAAGGACCCGGCCGAACGCGGCCCGGCCTTCGAGCAGGTGCGCGACCTGGTCGACGCGCACGACCCGCACGCCGTGGTGCTGGCCCGTTTCATGCAGGTGCTGCCGTCGGAGCTGTGCGAGCACTGGGCGGGCAAGGCCATCAATATCCATCACAGCTTCCTGCCGTCCTTCGTCGGCGCGCGCCCCTACCACCAGGCCTTCGCCCGCGGCGTCAAGCTGATCGGCGCGACCTGCCACTACGTCACCGCCGAGCTGGACGCGGGCCCGATCATCGAGCAGGACGTCACCCGCGTCGACCACTCCGACACCGTGCGCGACATGGTCCGCCAGGGCCGCGATATCGAGCGGGTGGTGCTGGCCCGCGGCCTGCGCTGGCATCTCGAGGGCCGGGTGCTGGTGCACGGCCGCCGCACCGTCGTCTTCGAATAGGACCCGAAAAGCCAACGCCCGCCCCGGTTTTCCCAGGGCGGGCGTTGTCGTCTCCGAGGTCAGCCGGCGACGGCGACCGGGGCGCGGCGCGACCGGCGGATCACGCGGTGCAGCTCCACATTGAACGCCTTCTCCGCCTCGATGTTCACCAGATGCCCGGTGGGCAGAATGGTGTACCGGTCGAGATGTCCGGCAGCGGCGAGGGTGTCGGCGATCTCGCGCGAATGCACCTCCGGCAGCAGCCGATCGTGCGAGCCCGCGATCACCGTGGTCGGGACCGTCAAATGCGCTGCGGCACCGTGCAGATCGAGTTCGAGCAGGCCCCGGGCCACGGCCGCGCGCACCGACGGGCGGCAGGAACGGACGATCGAGGTGCCGAAGAGGATCTGGTCGCGGGTGGCGGCCGGAGTCATAAGCCGATGCTTGGCGATCAGGTTGACCGCGGGGCCGCCGGGCAGCGGCACCGGCGTGCCGAACAGCGCCAGCGCCAGCCAGTCCGGGCCCGGGATCACATCATTGAGCAGCGGAATCACGGTGGCGCGGTTGGGAATCTGACGCGCGGCGGTGGTGGCCAGCAGCACTGCCGAGGCCCGATGCTGGACCTGGTGCGGATAGCGGTCGGCCCACGCCTGAATGGTCATGCCGCCCATGCTGTGCCCGACCAGCACCGCCCGCCGGCCCGGGCGCAGCACCGCGTCGAGTACATCGGAGAGGTCGTCCGCGAGCTGATGGGCGCTGAAAGTGCGCCTGCCGCTTTCGCTTTCGCCGTGGCCGCGCTGATCGAACGCGACCACGCGGTATTCGCCGGCGAAGGCATTGATCTGCGGGTTCCAGTATTCGATGGCACAGGACCAGCCGTGCGCCAGCACGATGACCTCACCGTCGGCCGGACCGTAGGCGTGCACGCGCAGCTTCGCGCCGTCACGCGTGGTGACGGGGATGACCTCGGTGGGCCGTGGCGTATTGAGCGATGCGGTCCGGTAGTTCCGGGACCGCAGCCCGGAGCGGAAGGGCGCGGTCAGCGCGTCGGCGCCGACACCGGCCTCTGGCAGTTTCACCAGCATGAGCACTCCTTTGTGTTCCAGACCACCGTAGCGCGCTAACCAAGGTGCTTGCAATAGCAAGCAGGGATATATCTTCTTGCTCTACAACTATGTTCGTTGTGACTGCCGTCTCCGTTAAGGAACCTCAGGGGTGGGCGACCCTCACCCCTCAGGCGCCCACCACCCGCGCGGGGATTCCGAACGCGGACTTGGCGATCCGGTCGAGTTCGGCATTGAACTCCCGGTACGCCTCCACATTCCCCAGGTGACCGGTCGGCAGGATCCGGTATCCGTCCAGGCTGCCGGTCGCGGTGAGCATCTCGACGATCCGCACCGAGTGCACCGGCGGGGTCATGTCGTCGGCCGACCCGGCGATGACGGTGGTCGGCACGGTCAGCTCGGCCGCTCCGCGCCCGGCATCCAGGTAGGACAGCAGGGTCCCGAACCGGCGGCGCACCCGCGCCGGGCACGAGCGCACGATGTTCAGGCCGAAGGCGGCGACATCGCCGACCGCGGCCAGGCTCATGATCTGCCGCCGGAACACCCACGTCACCGGCCGGATCGGCGGGAAGAGAATCGGGGCGCTCAGTCCGAGCAGGCCGACCAGGAACGGCAGCTTGGCGATACCCCGATTGAAGAACGGGACCACGGTGGTCTCGGCGATCAGGTCGCCGGCCGCGGTATTGGTGAGCAGCACCGCGAGCAGCTGCCGCCGCACCCGCTGCGGATACCGGCCCGCCCAGGCCTGAATCGTCATGCCGCCCAGGCTGTGCCCCACCAGTACCGCGCGCCGGCCCGGCTTCAGCACGGCGTCCAGGACATCGGCGAGATCGTCCGCGAGCCGGCCGGTGGTGAGCGGGGCGGTGCCCTCGTCGCTCTCGCCGTGGCCGCGCACGTCGTAGGCGATGACGCGGTATTCGCCGGCGAAGGCGTTGATCTGGGGGTTCCAGTATTCGAGGCAGCAGGTCCAGCCGTGCACGAGCACGATCACATCGCCGTCGGCCGGGCCGTAGGCGTGCACCCGGAGCCGGGCGCCATCGGAGGCGGTGACCGGAACGACCTCGTAGGGACCGGCCGGCGGATTCAGATCCGCATTGCCGTAGGTCCGGGTGCGCAGGTCCGCCCGGTGCGCGCGCACCAGGTCACGGACCTTCCGGCTGAGGTTCGCCCGGTGAGGCAGCATTGCCCGCATAGGACACTCCTTTGTGTTACTGCTAGATACAGTAACCCGGGCCGGCCCGTGCTTGCTAGTGCAAGCACCCGAAAAGTTCCCGAGCCGGAACCCACCTCACCCCCGGCCAGCGCATTGATGTGAGAAAAAAATGACCGCCACCCGGATGATCCGGAGTGGCGGCCGAGTGTCTCGAACGCGGGCTACCAGCGCGGCCCGCGCTGGATCTCATCCACCTTGGGCCGGACATCGGCGAGATAGACGCCGGTGGCCACGATCGCCGCGATACCCAGAATCCCCACCGGGGTCTGCGCCAGCAGCAGGGCGCCCAGCGACGCCAGCAGAATCGCGATCCACACCGGCTTGGTCAGCTTGTCGACGGCCGTGAAGGCATCCGGGCGCTGGCGAATCGCGTGCACGAGCGCGAACACCGTCATGCCGAGCGCACACAGCTGCAACACCGTCAAGATCAAGCTGGGGATTCCCATCACCTCACCCATCATACGGGTGAAGCCCTGCCCACCAGGGCTTCTCACCACGACACGGGTTGCGGAACTCCGATGCTCACACCGCCCGGTGGCACCGCATCTCTCGGAGGGCGACCGTGTTCCCCCGAAACGCGGCCGCCCTCGCACACGTGAGTGTGCGAGGGCGACAAGCTTTTTCGCGAAGTGCGAGATCTACTTCTTGGCGGGGGCAGCCTTCTTGGCGGGGGCAGCCTTCTTGGCCGGAGCCTTCTTGGCGGCGGCCTTCTTGACCGGGGCGTCGTCCTCGACCGGAGCGGTCTCGGTGGTCACGTCCACGACCTCGGCGTCGACGGTCTCCTCGGCCTCGGCCTCTTCCTTGCCGGCGAGCCCGATGTAGGGGCCGACCTGGTCGGTCACCTTGCCGATGATGTCCTGGGTCTGCGACCGCAGGTCGTTGTAGCGGGTCTCGACCTGCTCGAAGCGCTCCTCGAAGGCCGGGTTGCTGCGCAGCTTCTCGACGGTCTCCTCGCCGCGGGCGGCCAGGTCGGCGTACAGGTCCAGCAGCTGGTGGTAGTACTGGTCGACCAGCTTGCGCAGCTCCTCGGCGGTGGCCTTCTCGCGCAGCTCGGCCAGGTCCTCGGGCAGCTCGGACGGCAGCGCCTGCACGCGCTGGCGCAGGGTCTCGGCCTGCTCCTGCAGGTCGGCCGGGAGGTTGGCGACGCGCTCGCGGGCCTCGTCGATGCGGCCCTGGACGTCGGCGGAGGTGGCGCGCTCGCGGATCTGCGAGACGGCGTCGAGCACGGCGGCGTAGATGGCGTCACCCGCGCCGACCGTGGCGTAGATCGGCTTGGTCACGGTCGCGGTCAGGTTCGATTCGGTCATGATGGTTCGCTCTCCTGGCGTGGCGGAACTTCGGTTGTGCGGTGCGGAACCTCGTTGTCCCTGTCTCCCCCGGGAACGCCCCCCATCAGGTCCGTTGCGTCCCCTCTGTCCTCGTTCGCCTGGTTTTCCCGGCAGAACGATTCATAGATGTCCAGGAGGACCTGCTTCTGACGTTCGGTCAGGCCGGCATCGGCCAGCAGGGCATCCCGGACAGGGCCGTGCGGCCTCTGCTCGAGGTACCCGGCCCGCATGTACAAGACCTCCGAGGAGACCCGCAGACCCTTCGCGATCTGGGCGAGTACCTCGGCGGACGGGTTGCGCAGCCCGCGCTCGATCTGACTCAAGTACGGATTGCTCACCCCCGCCAGCTGTGCGAGCTGACGCAGCGAGACCTGGGCGGCCTCGCGTTGCGCCCGGATGAAGCCCCCGATGTCGTGAGCCGCGTTGGCTACGCGACCCGTCCGATCTCCGGCGGCGGACGTCTCCGCGCTGTCGCCCTCGATCGGTTCGGGAACCTCGGGATCGTGCTTCATCACTCACCTTCCGGCGGTTGTGCGGTCAATTCTAGGACGGGGTGCTAACTCTTGCAAGCGCTCTGCTAGCGCAGTTCACCGAATGGCGCGTGGCAAACAGCCGGCGCTCCGCCGCGGCGCTTATTGGTCAAATGTTCAGACATTGAACAGCAAATGGGAGACGGCATAGATGACCAGGCCCGCCAGCGAGCCGATCACCGTGCCGTTGATGCGAATGAATTGCAGATCCTTGCCCGCCGCCAATTCGATCTTGCGGCTGGCCTCCTCCGCGTCCCAGCGGGCAACGGTGTCGCTGACCAGCGACGCGAACTCGGTGCCGTAGTTCGTGACCAGGTACCGGACGCCGCGCTCGAGCCAGCCGTCCACCTTGTCGCGCATGGCGGCGTCGGTCGAGAGCCGCTCGCCCAGCTGCTGCACATTGTCGGCCACCTTGCGGCGCAGCGTGGAATTCGGATCGTCGGCCGACTCCAGGATCATGCGCTTGGCCGCCCGCCAGGTGGCCTGCGCCATCCCGGTGACCTCGCGCCGGCCCATGAGCTCGGTCTTGATCTTTTCCGCCTTTTCGATCATGGCGTCGTCGAATTGCAGATCGTGGGCGAAATCCTCGAGGAAGCGATTCGCCGCCAGCCGCACCTCGTGATCGGGCTGGGTGCGCACCTTCCAGGTGAATTCCACCAGCTCCCGATAAATGCGCTCGGCCAGCAGCGAATTCACGAATTTCGGGGCCCAGGACGGCGCGTCCCGGTTCACGATGCGGTCCAGCGTCTCCTGCGAGTCCAGCGCCCACTGGTGCGCGCGCTCGGCCAGCAGGTCCAGCAGCGGAGCCTGCCGGTTGTCCGCGATCAGCTCGTTGAGCACCTTGCCGATGGGCGGACCCCACAGCGGCTCGGCGATGCGCTTGACGATGGTGTTGTCGATGATCTGCTCGACATCCTCGTCGCGCAGCACGCCGATGACCGCGCGCAATATGGTCGCGCTCTCGTCGGAGATGCGTTCCGCGTGCTCCGGCTCGGCCATCCAGCGGCCGAGCCGGAGCGGGATCTGTGCGGAATTCACCTTGACGGTGACGGCATCCGGCGACAGGAAATTGGTGCGCACGAATTCGCCGAGTCCGGCGCCCACCTGATCCTTCTTCTTGCGGATGATCGCGGTGTGCGGAATCGGCAGGCCCAGCGGATGCCGGAACAGCGCGGTGACGGCGAACCAGTCGGCCAGCGCACCGACCATGCCGGCCTCGGAGGCGGCCTTCACATAGCCGACCCACTCACCGCCCGCGCCGCGCGAACCCAGCCAGGCGCAGACGATGTAGATGATCGTGGCCGCGGCGAGAAAGCCGGTGGCAATGGCCTTCATGCGCCACAGTTCGCGCTTCTTGCCCTCTTCGTCCAGGAGATCGGCGAACGCTCCGCCGCCGTTGAGTGTGGTCTTCATCGGCTTCGGCTCGGTCGTGTCGAGTACCCCGGCACTGCCGGCAGGTTGCTCCATATCGTCCATTCTGGCGCGTGGTGTGACGAACTCCCCGCCACCGGGCCCTTCCCGATCGGCGACGATCCACAGCATGGGAGGCTTAAGCTGAATAGGCCCAGGCCCAGGACGCGAACAAGGAGCCAACGCAGCGTGACCACCAAAGGCAGCGTGAGTGCCGCCGTGGAGGCGGCCACCGGTCCACGCGGTGGTCGTGTCGACGGCCGCAAACGCCGCTGGCAACAGCACAAGATCGACCGGCGCGAGGAGCTGGTGGACGGCACCCTCGCCGCCATCCGCAAGCGCGGCGGCGATGCCGGCATGGATGAGATCGCCGCCGAGATCGGCGTCTCGAAAACCGTGCTCTACCGGTATTTCTCGGACAAGCAGGACCTGACCCGCGCCACCATGGAGCGGTTCATCGAGACCACGCTGATGCCGCGCATCTACGAGGCCATCAGCGACGACCTCGACGAGTATCAGCTGGTCCGCAATACCTTGGCGGCCTATGTGCACACGGTCGACTCGGACACCGATGTCTACCGGTTCATCATGGGCAACGGCGCGGCCACCGACACCTCCACCCTCGCCGATTTCGAGAAGCTCTTCGCGCAGGTGGTCTCGGCGGTCATCATCGACAAGTCCTTCGACCGCGGCATCCAGACCGAAGGCGCGATGCTGTGGTCCTACGTGCTGGTCGGTGGCGTGCAGCTGGCCACCGACTGGTGGATCTCCAACCGCACCATGTCCAGCGAGGAAATGCTCGACTACCTCACGATGATGGCGTGGAGCGCCATCGAGGGCATGGTCCGCACAGGCGGCGACCGGCACTACTTCAACGCGCGCCCGCATGTGCTGCCGGACCCGGAAAACCGCGAAAACAGTGCTAGCTGACGGCTAGCACTCGAGTTCGCAGTCTGGTTAGGCTGAACCCGGCGGACCACACCACGGGGTGTCCGCCGTGTCGGCACCAACGGGGGTGTTGGCTCCCATGGAGGGTCACTGATGGCGAAAGAGCTGCCCACATCCAGGCTTGCGCGGGGGACGAAGCTGGGAATTGCCGTCGCCGGTAATGCCTTGCGCGCCCAGAAGACTCGACGATCCATGCGTGGCCGCTCCGAGGCCGTGCGGGCGCGGATGGCCGAGGAGTCCATGATCCGGGCCACCGAGCAGATGGTCATGGTGCTGGGCACCATGAAGGGTGTGGCCATGAAGCTCGGGCAGATGCTGTCCGTGCTGGACCTGGATCTGGTGCCGCCGGAGCATCGGGAGCGGTTCCAGCGCCGGCTGGCGGTGCTGCGCGACAGCGCGCCCACGGTGTCGTTCGAGGTGATGCGGGCGGTCATCGAGGAGGACTTCGGGCAGTCGTTGGAGGCCGTTTTCGCCGAATTCGATCCGGAACCCGTGGCCGCGGCCTCGATCGGGCAGGTCTACAAGGCGACGCTGCACGACGGGCGCGAGGTCGCGGTGAAGGTGCAGTACCCCGGGATCGACGTCGCGGTGCGCGCGGATCTGAAGAACCTGGCCATGTTCCGGCGCATCCTGCAGTCGGCCATGCCGTGGGTGACCCCGGCCGTGCTGGACGAACTGCGCCTGAATCTGGAGAGCGAACTCGACTACGTCGCGGAAGCCACTACCCAGAAACAGATTTCGGAGTTGTTCGCCGGGCACCCGTTCATCGTGGTGCCGACCACCTACCCGGAACTGTCCACCACCCGCGTGCTGGTGAGCGAGTACTTCCCGGGCCGCGGCTTCGACGAGATCCGGGAACTGCCCGCGGCGGAACGCAATCGGATCGGCGAGATCATCTACCGCTTCTACGTGGGCTCGCTGTTCACCTTCAACGAGTTCTGCGGCGACCCGCATCCGGGCAATCTGCTGCTGGGCCCGGACGGCCGGGTGGCGTTCCTGGACTTCGGGCTCTTCAACCGGATGGATCCCGAGCACGTGCAGTTCGAGGCCATCTGCATTCGCGCCGCGGCCGAGGAGCGGGCCGAGGATCTGCGCGATCTCATGGTCGAGCGCGGGGTCATCGATTCGCCGGAGGAGATCACGCCCGAGGAGTGCCTGGAATACGTGCTGGCGGCCTGTGAATGGGCGCTGGTGGACGAAGACCTCACCATCACTCCCGAATTGGCCTCCGGCGCTTTCGTTCTGGCGGTGGATCCGCGGGCCAGCGAGTTCACCGGGATGAAGCAGCAGAATCTGCCGCCCGAGCACCTGTTCTCCAGGCGGGCCGACTTCCTCACCTTCGGCATGCTGGGGCAGCTGGAGGCGACCGGCAATTGGCATCGCATCGCGCGCGAGTGGCTCTACGGGGACGAGCCGGTCACCGAACTCGGCCGCGCCCATCACAACTGGCTGGCGAGCCGCCCGGCTCCGGCGCCGACCACCGGGGGGACGACCAAGAAGACCCGTAAGCGCGCCGCCAAGGCGTGAAACCTCACCGACGGGAAAGAGAGCCATGGCCAACAGGGAATTCGACATCGTCCTATTCGGGGCGACCGGCTTCGTGGGCAAGCTGACCGCGCACTATCTCGCCGAGGCGGCACCGGCCGGTGCGCGCATCGCACTGGCCGGGCGGTCGCCGGAGAAGCTGGCCGCCGTACGCACGGAACTTGGGGCCGCGGCGGCGGAATGGCCGCTGGTGCAGGCGGATTCCACCGATCAGGCCAGCCTGGACGCGCTGGCGGCACGCACCTCGGTGGTGGTCACCACCGTGGGCCCGTACCTGCGCTACGGGTTGCCGCTGGTGCAGGCGTGTGCCGAGAAGGGCACGCACTACGCCGATCTCACCGGTGAGCCGCTGTTCATCCGGGAGTGCATCGACCGCTTCGGCGAGCGGGCCGCCGAGACCGGCGCGAAGATCGTGAATTCCTGTGGCTACGACTCGATTCCGTCGGATCTGAGCGTGTATCAGCTGTACAAGCGCAGTGTCGCGGACAACGCCGGCGAGCTCACCGACGTCACCCTGGTGGCCTGGCTCAAGGGCGGGGCCAGCGGCGGCACCATCGATTCCGGGCGGGCCATGATGGAGGCCATCGCGGAGGATCCGAGCAAGGCGTCGGTGATGTCGCACCCGTACTCGCTGAGCCCCGACAAGGCCATGGAGCCCGATGTCGGCCGCCAGAGCGATCAGGCGCTCTCGCGGGCCTCGGCCATCGATCCGAGCCTGGACGGCTGGGTGGCGACCTTCGTCATGGGCGCGCACAACACCAAGATCGTGCGCCGCTCCAATGGCCTGCTGGGCTGGCCGTACGGCAAGAACTTCCGCTACCGGGAGGTCATGAGCGCGGGCTCCTCGGCCACCGCGCCGCTGGTCGCCGCGGGCATCGCGGGCGGGATCGTGGCCACCATGGCGGCGGGCGCGGTGCTCTCGCGAGTGGCCGTGGGCCGCAAGCTGATCGACCGCATCGTGCCCAAGCCGGGCACCGGGCCGAGCGAGCAGGCCCGGCGCAGCGGCTGGTTCACCATGCGCACCTTCGCACACACCACCTCGGGCGCGAAGTACGAGTGCACCTTCGCCGGCAAGGGCGATCCGGGCTATCAGGCCACCTCGGTCATGCTGGGCCAGTCCGGTCTATGCCTGGCCTTCGACAGCCTGCCGGAGCTGGCGGGCATTCTCACCCCGGCCTCGGCCATGGGTGACGCACTGACCGAGCGGTTGCGCGCGGCGGGCATCACCATCGAGGTCGCGCCCGTCTGACGCGCCGCGGCGATCACGTCCGGCGCGCGGCAGCGATCACGTCCGGCGCGCCGCAGCGGTCACGCCGGAGTGCCGCGGCGGTCACGCCGGAGTGCTGTATTCCGCGATGAGCTCGCGGTAGCGATCGAAGGCGGGCTTCGGCGTGTAATCCGAACGCAGGAGCCCGAATTCGAGGTTCATATCACCCTGATCGCTGTAGGAGTCGCGCAGGCCGAAGTGCTCGTAGGTGGTGATGTTGAGCTCGCCGGCCAGGCCGTCGACGAGGCGCACCACGGTCCCGAGCATCTCGGCCTGCCGCGCATAGGACCGATCCGGCCCGGTGGCCCAGCCGTTTTCGGTGATGTGGATGGGGGTGGTGGCCGGAATGCCCGCAGCAGCCAGGCTTTCGCGGCGGAAGGCGGTCACCACCGCGGTGATGGCGGCTTCCAGGCTCTCTGCGGCGATCGGGCGGAAGACGTCGGGGAAGAAATCCAGGCCGACATAGTCGAGCGCGGCGGCGAATTCGCGCCCGCCCCGGCGGCCCAGATCGGTCCAGAACTCCTGTGCCGGATCGAAGATCGGTGTCGAGTTGCAGCCGATGCGGACCGCGAGCCCGAGCCGGTCCACCTCCGCGCGGGCGGCGCGCACCCCCTCGATGATGGCCTGCCGGACCTGCGGGTAGCCGCCGTTGCCGCCGGGTCCGGCATGGTTGGGCTCCTCCGCGATCTGCAGTGAGCAGAGCACCGGTCCGTAGTCGCGAATCTGCTTGCGTAGGAACGCGAGCCAGCCGGTGAGGTCGTCGCCGGGTTCGTGGAAGCACACCACCAGATCGAGTTTCCGGTGCGCCGTGGCGTACTGCCAGGGCTGCGGCGGAGCCTCCTGGAATCCACCGCGCGCGTCGCTGTAGAGGACGTAGCCGCGCACCACGAACGGATGCTCGCTGTGCAGTTGGTCCAGGGCCGCCGTGATGCGGTCGGCCTCTTCCGGTGGGCCGGGCGTGACATTGCCGAACTGATCGCCGGCGAGTCCGCCGGCATAGATGCCGAATCTGAGCGTCATGGGTCCGACCGTATCTCGAATTTTGGTGTCACACCAATTTTAGTGTCACACCTATACTGCTCAGCGACAGGAAGGAGAGGTCGTTGGCACTGCGCGAGGAGAAGAAGCGCGCCACCCGGACCGCGCTGGCCGACGCCGCCATGGCGTTGTTCGTGGAGAAGGGCTTCGACAAGGTGACCGTCGCCGAGGTGGCGCGCGCCGCGAACGTCTCGGTCAACACGGCGTTCAACTACTTCCCGACCAAAGAAGACCTGTTCTTCGACCGTCAGGACGAGGTCGCGAACCGGCTCGCCACCGCGGTGCGCGACCGGGCGCCGGGCGAGTCGGCGGCCGCGGCCGTGCGGCGCGCCTTCCTCGACCGGGTGCGGCGCGACGATCCCACCCTCGGCCTGTCCCCCGGCGTCACCACCTTCTGGCGCCTGATCGACGACAGTTCCGCCCTGCAGGCCCGATTGCGCCGGCTCGGCGAGCAGACCGAGACCGCGCTGGCCGAGGCGCTCGCCGAGGCCACCGGCACCGGCCCGGACGACCCCACCGCGCGGCTCGTCGCGGCCGCCCTCGCGGGCCTGGATCGCGCGCTGCACGCGGAGATCCGCCGCGCCACGCTGGCGGGTGCGGACCCGGAGACGGTGCGCGCCACCGTGATCCGAGCGGCGACCGACGGATTCGACACGGCGGTAGCGGGACTCGCCGATTACGCCACCGGCGATAGCAACCCGCCGAATGAGTGCGGCAGGTCACAGATTGCGCGTGCCGGTGACAGGCAGCACCCGCAGAATCTCTCCGGTAGGGTCGCGGACGGGACGGAGGTGGTACCCAAGAAAGGGGGGTCGGCCACGTGAAATGGATCCTGACCCCGGACGAGTTCGCGATGATCTGGACCCGCGAAACCGATCTGGAACGCCGTCCCTATCCGCTCGACACGACTCCGGCGACACCCGAGAATCCCGACGACGCATCGCAATTCGGGCCGATCACCCCGGGCGCAGCGCCGGCGCGCTTCCTGCGCCGCACCGATCCCGACCTGGCCGCGGCACTGACCCTGTGCGCCCGCACCGACACCACCACCGTCACCCTGTACGGCGAGCGCACCGCCGGCCCGGAGGCCCGCCGTATTCTCGCCTTCGCGGCGGTGGCACAGCAGCGGGTGGGCATTCTGGTCTCGCTGCCGGACGCGGTGACGGTATCGCTGTGTCCGGCTGAGCAATTGGGGCGGGAACTGGTGGAGGTCATCGGGTCGGCGCCGCCGGGACGGCTGGAGCCGCTGCGCGAACCGCAGCAGGCGGTGCTGTATCCCGACGCCGCCGGCACCGGCGCGGAGGCCGACCGCTTCCGCCGCAAACTGCGGGAACCGGTGGACGGGCGCGGATTCATCACCGTCACCGTCGAACCGGCGAATCCGCTGTCGCCGCCGACCCGGCATCGCACCTGGCTGGACTTCTCCGGCGACGGCCGCTATCTGCTGACCACGGCCGCCGACCTCACCCTGGCCCCGGTCACCGATGAGGAATTGGCCGCGCACCTGGTGCAGCTGGCCCGGGTGTGAGTGCGGGCACCGGACGGGTTCGGCGCGGTTGCCTGCGGGAAACCACGCCCCCGTGCTAGGCATGAGGAATGGCGAAGGCGACATCCTGGTCGAAACCGGTCACCAAGGCACTACGCGCCGATGGCGTCAGGGTGAACGATCTGAATACATCCGCGACTCCGGGTTTCAAGGGCGACAAGC
This sequence comes from Nocardia sp. NPDC004711, assembly GCF_053601595.1. NCBI lineage: Bacteria > Bacillati > Actinomycetota > Actinomycetes > Mycobacteriales > Nocardiaceae > Nocardia > Nocardia sp. NPDC004711. Next base: position 91,934 of record NZ_JBSGCB010000022.1, read on the forward strand.
GCGCCGGCGAGGCCCTGCTCGAGGAACGCCGCGCGGTGTTGTCGGATCTGCAGGAAAAGCTCTATGCCAATGGCCGTTCCGGTGACACCCGCAGCGTGCTGCTGGTGCTGCAGGGCATGGACACCGCGGGCAAGGGCGGCATCGTCCGGCACGTGATCGGTTCGGTGGACCCGCAGGGCGTGGACCACGCGGCCTTCGGGGTGCCGACGCCGGAGGAACAGAAGCACCACTACCTGTGGCGCATTCGCAAGAAGCTGCCGCGCGGCGGGCAACTCGGTGTGTTCGATCGCTCGCACTATGAGGACGTGCTGGTGGTGCGGGTGCACGATCTGGTCGCGCCGGAGGTGTGGGGCAAGCGCTACGACGAGATCAACAAGTTCGAGCGCAAGCTGGTGGACGACGGCACGACCGTGGTGAAGGTGGCCATGTTCGTCTCGCTGGACGAACAGAAGAAGCGGCTCATGCAGCGGCTGGACCGGCCCGACAAGTACTGGAAGTTCAACCCGGGCGACATCGACGAGCGCGCGTACTGGCCGCAGTACCAGGAGGCGTACCAGGCGGTGCTGGATCGCACCAATACCGACTACGCGCCCTGGTATGTGCTGCCCTGCGATTCCAAGTGGTACGCGCGGCTGGCCGTCACCGAACTGCTCATCGACGCCCTGACGGGCCTGAAGCTGGACTGGCCGCCCGCGGAGTTCGATATCGCCGAACAGAAAAAACGTCTCATCCAGGGGTGATTCACACCCCACCGGGTGAATTCTCGCCGCTGACCACGGAAAATCGCTCGTCGTAGCAGACCGGGCGCGACTCGGCTCGCGCACATGCAGGAATCTCTCAGGTTCTCGGGTGAAGATGGGCGCGCACGTGTCGTGACAACGGAAGGCGTGGTGAGCACAGAGGTGAGCACTAAACCGGGTGACCGTAAAAATCCGCTCGCGAAAGCGGCGCGGGCCGAACGTAACCGCAAGATCTTCATCCAGGTCGGCGTGGCCGCGGTCCTGGTCGGTCTGGTGGCGGCCATCGGCATCGGTCTGGCGATCCGCAAGCACGACGACAACAAGGGCGCGCCGGCCGCGCCGTCGGCCTCGTTCGCCCCGGCCGTCACCCACGATCCGAGCACGGGCGCGGTTCCGCCGAACGTCACCCCCGGCGGCGCCATCCGCATCGGCAATCCGGACGCCAAGGCGAAGGTCCAGATCGTCGCCGACCTGCAGTGCCCGGCCTGCAAGATGTTCGAGGGCTACAACTCCGACGTGCTGGCCAAGGCGGTCCAGAACGGTTCCGCCACCATCGATTACAGCATCATCTCCTTCCTGGACCGGGCCTCCAACGGCAACCAGTTCTCGACCCGCGCGGCCAATGCCGCCTATGTGGTCGCGACCGCGGACCCGTCGAAGTTCCAGGCCTGGCTGGGCACCATGTTCGGCAAGCAGCCGCCGGAGAACGGCAACGGCATGACCGATGACCAGCTCATCCAGATCGCCGCCGACGCCGGATACACCGATCCGCAGGTGGCACAGGACATTCGGGACGGCAAGTACATCCAGTTCGTGAAGGACGAGACCAAGGCGGTCTTCGCCACCGGCCTGCAGTCCACCCCGACCGTCTACGTGAACGGCAGCCAGGTGCAGGATGCCAAGACGCTCATGAGCCCGGGCGGCATGACCTCGGCGATCGAGAACGCGAGCAAGTGATGATCGCGGCGGGTCCCCGCTCGGCCTGGCCGCTGCTGCTGGGTGCGTTGATCGGCTGGGCGGCGTCGGTGACGCTGCTGGTCGAGAAGTTCAAGTTGCTGACCGAGCCCGGCTACAAGCCGATCTGCTCGATCGATCAGACCCTCTCGTGCTCGACGGTCATGGAATCGCCGACCGCGGCGATGTTCGGATTCCCCAATCCGATCATCGGCGTGGTGGGGTTCTCGGTGGTCGTCACCATCGGCGTGCTGGTGGTGTGCGGAATCGCCCTGCCGCGCTGGTTCTTCGGCGCCCTGTGGTTCGGCCTGCTGCTCGGCGTGGCGTTCATCTGCTACCTGGTGTGGGACGCGGTGTTCAAGATTCACGCGCTGTGCCCGTGGTGCATGGTGGTGTGGGCGGTGACGCCGGCGCTCCTGGCCATCGTGACCAACCTGCTGTGGGGACGCTCGCGGGGACTGCTGCAGATCCTGGTGGAGTGGCGGTGGACGCTGGTCGCCGTCTTCTACGCGGTGGTCATCCTGATCGTGTACCTCCAGTTCCAGTCGTACTGGAACAGCAAGTTCTAGTTGGGCGGGCCGACGGTGAGCGTCACGTTCACCGTCCGGTGCCCGCCGTTCGGGTCGCTGACCTCGAGCCGCACCACATCGTCCGGTCGATGGGCGTTGAGTGCGGCTTTCAGCATTTGTGAGCTGGTGATGGCGCGGTCGTCGAGGGCGGTGATGACCTCGCCGTCGGTGAGTCCGGCCTCGTAGGCGGGCAGTCCGTAGATGGACACGTCGATGCGCGCGCCGGCCGGCTGCGCATCGGAGGTGAGGATGCCCAGGGTGGCGGTCGGGCCGATGTGCACGCTGTCGGTCGGTGTGCCGGAACGGATCTGGCGGACCACGTTCATGGCGGTGTCGATGGGCACGGCATAACCGTTGGGGCCCTTGCCCGTTGCCTTCTGCATATCGCCCGAGGCGGCGGTGATGACGCCGATGACCGAGCCGTAGCGGTCCACCAGCGCGCCGCCGGACTGCCCGGCGGCCACCGCGGCCGCGACCTCGATCATGCCGTGCAGCGATTTCCGCGACAGGTCGGCGGCATTGCGGGCGACGATGGCCGAATCCAGATTGGTGATGGGCCCGCCCACCGCGGTCGGCGAGCCGGTGCCGCCCGCATTGCCGATGGCCAGCACGGCGTCGCCCAGGTGCAGCGGGGCGGAGTTGCCGATATGGGCGACCGGGAGCCCGCCGGCGCCGTTCAGATCCAGCACGGCGATATCGGCGCCGGAGTCGTAGCCGGCGACGGTGGCGGTGTAGGTCGCGCCGGTGCCGACATCCGAAACCGTCACGGTGTCAGCGCCTTTGATGACGTGGTGGCTGGTGAGCACCTCGCCCTCGGCGGTCAGCACGATGCCGGAGCCGGCCGCGCCCAGGCCGTAGGGGCGGATGCCGGCGGTGATGTTCACCAGCGCCGGTTCGGCCACCCGCGAGACCAGATCGACGTCCAGCGGCGGCAGCGACGGGGCGGCCAGCTCGGCGGTGGCGGCATCGTCGCGGAACGGCCAGCGCGGCAGTTCGCCGCGGTAGCCGAGAAATCCGGTGATGCCGAGGACGGCGGCGACGACCAGCGCCAGGGTGCGCCCGCCCCGGCCGGGCCGACGGCCCCGGGCCGGGTAGGGACCGGTAGCGCCGCCCGCCGGATCAACCCCGCGCGTGTCGCTGTCCACGGACCCTCCCGATTGCGGTTCGCCCGCCTGCTCGAGCATGTCTGGCTATTGGTGTACCAGTATTTCAATGGCTCAGTGCCGCAACAGCCAACATGACCAGCACCCCGGCCAGGGTGCACAGCAGCGGTCCCCGGGCGGGTTTGCCCGCATGTGCCTCGGGCAGGATATCGGCCGTGGCGAGATAGAGCAGGAAGCCCGCGAAATAGCCCAGATACAGGCCGACGAGTTCGGCGGGCACCCGCACCAGCGTGCCGATGATCGCGCCGACCACCGGAGCTACGGCATCCAGTCCCAGCATGATCAGGCCACGGGTGCGGGCATTGCCGTACAGCGTGGTCAGGGTGAACGTGTTGAATCCGTCGGCGAAGTCGTGGCAGATGACCGCGATGGCCACCGCCACGCCGACCGCCGCGCCGGCCTGGAAGCCGAAGCCGATGCTGAGGCCGTCGAGGGTGGAGTGGAACACCAGGCCCGCGCCCGCGAGCAGGCCCAGCGAGGAGAAGTCGTGATTGTGCCGGTGCGCGACGAATTCGTCCTCGTAGCCGGTGTGCAGGGCCATCGAGCGCTCGATCACGTGCACGGTGAAGAAACCGACCACCGCGGCCAGCAGCGGCACCGGCACGCCGAGCGCGATGCGGCTGTCCTGTTCCAGGGCGTCGGGCATCAGGTCGAAGGCCACCACGCCCAGCATGACGCCCGCGGCCAGGCCGAGCACCAGCCGCTTGCGATCACCGATGTGCACCGCCAGTAGCCCGCCGATCAGGGTCGCGCACATGGAGAGCAGGGACAGCAGAATGGCCATTCCGCCAGCATGACGCCGTTGGCGGCCGGATTGCCACACCGCGCCGCGGGTGAGAAATCGAACGATCGGTTGGTCATTTCGGGCATGCGGGAGTAGGCATGACTTCATGAGCACTGCTACCGCCTACGCGGTCTCCACCCCGGACGGGGCCTTCGAGAAGATCGCCATCGAGCGCCGCGAACTGGGCCCGTACGACGTGCTGATCGACGTCAAGTACGCGGGTATCTGCCACTCCGACATCCACACCGCCCGCAACGAGTGGCGCGGGACCGCCTACCCGTGCGTGCCCGGGCACGAGATCGCCGGCATCGTGGCCGCGGTGGGCTCCGAGGTGACCCGGCACCGGGTCGGCGATCGGGTCGGGGTGGGCTGCCTGGTCGGCTCCTGCGGACACTGCGACCCCTGTCTGGCCGGCGAACAGCAGTACTGCGAGAACGGGGCGGTCTGGACCTACAACAGCCCGGTGCCCGCCGAACAGCAGGCGGGCGGGCGCACCCTCGGCGGCTACGCCACGCAGATCGTGGTGACCGAGAGCTTCGTGCTGGCCATTCCGGAGGGCATCGGACTGGATGTGGCCGCGCCGCTGCTGTGCGCGGGCATCACCCTGTTCTCGCCGCTGCGGCACTGGCACGCCGGGCCGGGCAAGCGGGTCGCCATCATCGGTATGGGCGGGCTCGGGCACATAGGCGTGAAGATCGCCGCGGCCATGGGCGCGGAGGTCACCGTGCTCAGCCACTCGCTGTCCAAGCAGGAGGACGGCCTGCGGTTCGGGGCGCACCACTACTACGCCACCGGTGACCGCGACACCTTCAAGAAGCTGCGCGGATCCTTCGACCTCATCATCAATACCGTCTCCGCCGACCTGCCGATCGAGGACTACCTCAAGCTGCTGCGGCTGGACGGCAGCCTGGTGGCGCTCGGGCTACCCGAGCGGCCCTACAGCGTGCGGGCTTCCGCGCTGGCGGGCCTCCGCCGTTCGCTGTCCGGCTCGATGATCGGCGGCATTCCGCAGACCCAGGAGATGCTGGACTTCTGCGCCGAGCACGGCATCGGCGCGGAGATCGAGGTGATCGCCGCCGACCGCATCGACGAGGCCTACGAGCGGGTGATCGCCTCCGACGTGCGCTACCGCTTCGTCATCGACGCCGCCACCATGTGAGGCCGCGGGCGTGTTTCGCGCCGGCCGCCCGGCCGGCGCGAAACACCCTGTGCCGCTTAGTGTCCCGACTGCTCGCGCAGGGCCTGCTTGGCGGCGTCCTGCACCTTGTCGACCGCGCCGACGAACTTGCCGTCGGTCTGCTGGTCCACCAGATCGCCCGCCTTGTCGATCAGCGGCTCCAGCTTGTCGGCGTGCTGACCCGCCAGCTCCGCCGCCTTGCCCGCCGCATCCTTCAACTGGTCGAACACGCCCACGATCCACACTCCTGTCTCGAATCAACCTCCGTGACAGGCTATCTCCGCGGCGCGACGGGAGCGGCGGGGCTCAGTTCGCGGGCGGCGGGCTGAAGACGCCGAAGCGGTTGCCCGAGGTGTCGAGCAGCTCGGCGAAGACCAGGCCGTTCTTGGCGGTGACGGGCTGCAGGAAGACCTTGCCGCCTTCCTGCTCGGCCGCGGCCAGTACCGCGGGCACGTCCTGGACCAGCACATAGAAGATGGCGTGGTTGCCGGAGGCGTCGTCCTGATGCGCGATACCGCCCGCGGGCATCTCGTTGCCCGGATAGGTGACGATGTCGTACTTGCCGTCTTCGTCCGGGTCCGGAGCGAAGTTCCAGCCGAACAGTTCCCGGTAGAAGGCCTTCACCTGTTCGGGCTCATTGCTCCCGACCTGGAACCAGGCGACGGTGTTGAAGGGCGGAGTGGTCATCTCTGTCTCCCGAAGAGTCATGGTGGATTTCCTTGCCCCACCACGATCTCCGGGCCCGGCGACAACCCTGTGTCGGTGTTTCCGGATTATTTGTCGGTGTTCGCCGGCCTAGCCGAGCGAGATCATCCGCACCTCGTGCACCGGCTCGTCCGGGCGGCACATGTCGATGGTCCGCTCCGGCCCGGTCCACTCCGTCAGCTCGATGCCCTTCATCCGGTCGAGCCGGAAGTTGCGCGGTTCGTCGCGCAGCCGGCACCAGGCCAGCAGATACCAGCCGTTGATCCCGTGCAGCAGCGCCACCGGCTCCACCTCGCGCTCGCTGAGCACCCCCGAGCCATCCAGATATTCGATGCGCAGCACGCGCCGCGCCACCACCGCCTGCTCCACCTCCGCCGGGATCGGCATGGGCGCGATGGCCTCCGGCGACTCCAGCAGGCGCACCCGCAATGCCAATTGCCGTGCCGCGTCGGCATTCTGCTGGGACATGGCGGCCAGGATCTTGCGCAGGGCACTGCGCCCGGCCGCCGCGAAGGGCCCATCGTCGGCGCGGGCCACGGCGACCGCCAGCGCCACCGCCTCGGCCGCGGTGAAGTTCAGCGGCGGCAGCGACATGCTCTTCTCCAGCGCGTACCCACCCCGCCGCCCCACATCGGCGTAGATGGGCACCCCCGACTGCTGCAGCGCGCTGATGTCCCGCTCGACGGTGCGCACACTCACCCCGTGCCGCGCGGCCAATTCCCGTGCGGTCCGCAGCCGCGGGGACACCGCCCGCAACTCCTCGACAATCGCGTAGAGCCGATCCGTGCGGTTCACGCCCACACCGTAGCGGCACCCACCGACAATCCCGGTCGGCGCTCAGCGCCCCGACTTCCAGGGCGGATCCGGCGGCACCTGATCCCCCTTCTGGTTGTAGGTGTCGTTGTACTGCTTCTCGGTTTCGGGATCGTCCACCGGCTGATCGCTCTTACCCGTCGGATCCATGCCCACTGCCTTTCTCGAAAACCTGTGTCCCGCACGCTAATCGTCGGTTCATGACCGATTCGTGACGCCGGACGCACGGAACCCCGGTCCGATCGGAGGATCGGACCGGGGTTCCGGGGTGAGCGCTACCGCCTCAGCGGCTTCGCTACTGCCTCGAGCGGCTTCGCTACTGCCTCGAGCGGCTTCGCTACTGCCTCAAGCGGTCTCGCCCGCGGCGGCCTCCGCGCGGCGGCGGACGCGGCGGGCCGCGGCGACCATATTGCGCAGGGACGGGTCGAGCTGCCAGTGGTGGCGGGTCTTCAGGCCGCCGTCCGGATTGGCCCACAGGCGTTCCGGGGTGACGGCCTCCGCTGCGGCGGTGAGCAATTCGTCCAGTTCGTCGATGTCCGGGATCCGGGCGGAACGGGACTCGTACACACCCGGGCCGACGCCGTGGGTGAGACCGCGGCCTTCGGCGCAGTCCTCCTTCAGCGCCTCCAGCACCCACTCGATGGAGCGGGTGGCGACGATGGCGGTGACGTCCGCGTCGAGTTCCTCGATGGCCGCCACCACGTCACCGCGGCTGGAATAGCCGATGTGCGTGTGGATCTGGGTCTCCGGAGCGACGCCGGAGGTGGCCAGCTTGAACGCGCCGACGGCCCAGCGCAGGTATTCGGCCTGGCCCTTCTTGCGCAGCGGGAGCAGCTCGCGGATGGACGGCTCGTCCACCTGGATGATGGCGATGCCCGCCTTCTCCAGATCCACCACCTCGTCGCGGATGGCCAGCGCCACCTGGTCGGCGGTCTCGTAGAGCGGCTGATCCTGGCGCACGAAGGAGCGGGCCAGCATGGTGACCGGTCCGGTGACCATGCCCTTGACCGGTTTGTCGGTGAGGGACTGGGCGTACGCGGTCCACGACACCGACATGGGCTCGGGGCGCGACACGTCGCCGTACACGATCGGCGGTCGCACGCACCGGGATCCGTACACCTGCACCCAGCCGAAGTGGGTGGTGGCGAAGCCGTCCAGCAGCTCCGCGAAGTACTGGATCATGTCGTTGCGCTCGTGCTCGCCGTGCACCAGCACGTCGAGGCCGATGTCCTCCTGCAACCGGATGGTGGACTCGATCTCGGCTTCGATGCGCTTGCGGTACTCCTCGTAGGACAGCCGGCCCTGACCGAGGTCGTGGCGCGCCTGCCGGGCCGTCTCGGTCTGCGGGAACGAGCCCAGCGTGGTGGCGGGCACCACCGGCAGCCGAAGCTTGGCCTGCTGCGCGACCTTTCGCGTCTCGTATGGCTCGCGCACCCGCATCTGCGGGGTGACGGCGTAGACGCGCTGGCGCACCGCGTGCTTCTGCTTGAAGTGCACCGAGGTCGGCTTCCGGCGCCACTTCTCCGAGGGTCCCTCGGTGAGCGCCTTGGCCAGCGAAACCACTTCCAGCACCTTCTGTTTGGCGAAGGCGAGGCGGTCGGCGACGGGGCCCTCGAGCTCGTATTCGACGAGCACGTCGTAGGGCACGTGCAGCAGCGTGGCGCCGGTGGAGACCACCATGTCGGGGCAGACCTGGGCGAGGGCGTTGAGGTATTCCAGCGTCACGAACCGGTCGGTACGCCAGACATTGGTGCCGCTGATGACACCGGCGTAGAGCCGCTTGCGCTTGATGCCGGGGATCTTGGCCAGTTCCTCCGGCACGACCCGGTAGCTGGCCAGGTCGAGACCGATGGCCTCCACCGAAGTGCGGCACAGGATTTCAATGGCCGCACCGAAATCGCCGTACTGCCCGGTGACCAGCATGCGCGGGCGCAGCGGGGCCTTGGACAGGCGCTGGTAGGTCTTCTCGAACAGCTCCATGGTGGACGGCGAACGGTCGCTGGTGAAACAGGGCTCGTCCAGCTGCACGCAGGTGGCGCCGCGCTTGGCGAGGATCTCGAACAGTTCCTCGTACACCGGCAGCAGCTTGTCCAGCAGCACCAGCTTGTCGAATTCGGTTTCGCCGGGCACATGGCCGGTCTTGGACAGCAGCAGCAGCGACAGCGGTCCGAGGATCACCGGCCGCAGCTCGATGCCGGCCGCCTTGGCGCGATCGAACTCGTCCAGCAGCGCCTCGGGGTGCAGCGAGAATTCGGTGTCGGGCTCGAGTTCCGGCTGCCGGTAGTGGTACGGCGTGTTCAGCAGCTTCACCAGCTCCAGCGGCGGCAGATCCGGCCGGCCGCGAGCCATCAGGAAATAGAAGTCCAACGGGTCCAAGCCTGCTCGGAAGGGCTCGAACCGCTGCGGGACCGCCCCGAACAGCAGCGCGTTGTCGAGGATGTGGTCGTAGAAGGAGAAGGTGTTGCCCGGGACCTGGGTCAACCCGGTGGCGGCCAGCTCCAGATACTGGCTCTCCTGGATCTCGCGCCCGACCGCGAGCAGTTCGTCACGAGAAAGCGTGCCGTGCCAATACGACTCCAAAGCACGCTTGAGTTGCCGGTGCTCTCCGATTCGCGGGTAACCCAGGATGCTCGATCCGAACCCACCGCTGACGTTGACCATGAACGGACACTCCTTCCGAGCTGCCGGTCCGGCTCGACCTGTTTGCAGCTTATGCCCGGTTGAGGTGGACGCCGCCACAAGCCCGGCGACGTGGCACCTTGGGTATTAACGGTGTGCACCCTGACAATGCCGTGGCCGAAGGCCCGGCGAGCACCTGGACCCAACGCGACAACGGATTTCGCAAGGTTCGGGGTAACTCGCCGGGTGCGTCCAAAATCGGTTCGGCACCCAACCGCCGGCACGGGTGCGAGACGCCGACGGCTCTCAGCCGCCCGCTGCATATGCGGGGAGGCGGCGGAGCCCGCTAAGTACGCGGGGAGGCGGGGGAGTTGTACTGGTAGAAGCCCGCACCGGCCTTCTTGCCCAGCAGGCCCGCCTCGACCATGCGCATGAGCAGCGGCGGCGCGGAGTACAGCGGCTCCTTGAACTCCGCGTACATGGAGTCGGCGATGGACTTCACGGTGTCGAGGCCGACCAGGTCGGTGAGCGCCAGCGGGCCCATCGGGTGGGCACAGCCCAGCACCATGGCCTTGTCGACGTCTTCCTTGGTGGCGAAACCGGATTCGACCATGCGGATGGCGGAGAGCAGGTAGGGCACCAGCAGCGCGTTCACCACGAAGCCGGAGCGGTCGGCGGAGCGCACGACCTGCTTGCCCAGGATGTCGGCGGCGAACTGCTCGGCGCGCTTGGTGACGGTCTCGGTGGTCTTGAGGGTGGTGACCAGCTCGACGAGCGGCAGCACCGGCACCGGGTTGAAGAAGTGCATGCCGACCACCCGCTCCGGGTTGTTGGTCGCCACGGCGATCTTCATGATCGGAATGGAGGAGGTGTTGGAGGCCAGCACCGCGTTCGGATCGGTGACGACCTTGTCGAGTTCGGCGAAGATGGCGGTCTTCACGTCCTCGTTCTCCACGACGGCCTCGACGACCAGCTGACGGTCGGCGAAGTCGCCGAGGTCGGAGGTGAAGCGCAGCCGCCAGGCGGCCTGCTCCCGCTCGCGCTCGGTGATCTTGCCGCTGGACACCCCGCGGTCCAGCGACCGCAGAATGCGGGCCCGGCCGGCGGCGGCCAGCTCACGGGTCTGTTCGAAGACGAGGACATCGACATGTGCCCGGGCGCAGACTTCTGCGATACCCGCACCCATCTGTCCGGCGCCGATAATGCCGACGCGCTGAATCTTTTCGCTGCTCACGTCCCGCTCCGTTCCGCCTCCCCGCAACTTTTGCGGGCGGCTGAGTGCCGTTGCCACTTCTGCATCCGTGCCTGCGTCGAGTACCGAACCGATTTCGGTCGTACCCGGTGAGTTACCCCTACCGGTACGAAATCGGTTGTCGCGTATCGAACGCCCGCCGGTCGGCAGTCGTGGCTGTGGGTGAAGGCGTCGGACTAACTTTTTCGACCCTGCGCCTTCTTAAGGTCTTTGCAAAAAACGCTATAGGAAGATGCCCTCCCCGCCGGGGCTGTCGACGGGAAGGGCGGGTGAACTTCGCCGGGAGAGGGCTTGCCATCCCCTCCCGGCGAAGTTCCGGGTCCCCGGGGCGGCCGAGGTTGTGATGCGACTGCCGCCCCGAGGGTTGTCCACTCCACCGCCTCTCCGGGTATTCAGCGGGCGGCCAAGAGCCGTCGTCGCCATGCACCCGTGCCGGCGGTTGGGTGGCGAACCAATTTCGGTCGTCCCCGGGGAGTTACCCGGATCCTCACGAAATCAGTTGTCACCTTGGGAAACTCAGTGGAACTGACCCTCTTCGGTGGAGCCCTTCAGCGCCGCGGTGGAGGTGTTCGGGTCCACGGTGGTGGCGATGGTGTCGAAGTAGCCGGCGCCGACCTCACGCTGGTGCTTGACGGCGGTGAAGCCACGCTCGGCGGCGGCCTTGAACTCGCGCTCCTGCAGGTCGACGAAGGCGGTCATGCCCTCGCGGGCGTAGCCGTAGGCCAGGTCGAACATGCCGTAGTTCAGCGAGTGGAAGCCGGCCAGGGTGATGAACTGGAACTTGAAGCCCATGGCGCCGAGCTCACGCTGGAACTTCGCGATGGTCGCGTCGTCCAGGTGCGCCTTCCAGTTGAAGGACGGAGAGCAGTTGTAGGCCAGCAGCTGGTCCGGGAACTCGCCGCGGACGGCCTCGGCGAACTTGCGCGCGACCTCGAGGTCCGGCACGCCGGTCTCCATCCAGATGAGGTCGGCGTAGGGGGCGTAGGCCTTGGCACGCGCGATGCAGGGCTCGATGCCGTTCTTGGTGCCGAAGAAGCCCTCGGCGGTACGGGTACCGTCCAGGAACTCACGGTCGCGCTCGTCCACATCGGAGGTGATGAGGGTGGCGGCCTCGGCGTCGGTGCGGGCGATGATCACCGACGGCACGTCGGCGACGTCGGCGGCCAGACGCGCGGAGGTCAGGGTGCGGATGTGCTGCTGGGTGGGGATCAGCACCTTGCCGCCCAGGTGGCCGCACTTCTTCTCGGAGGCCAGCTGGTCCTCCCAGTGCACGCCCGCCGCGCCGGAGGCGATCATGGCCTTCTGCAGCTCGTAGGCGTTCAGCGCGCCACCGAAGCCGGCCTCGGCGTCGGCGACGATCGGGGCCAGCCAGTTGGCGACCGAGGTGTCACCCTCGACCTTGGCGATCTCGTCGGCGCGCAGCAGCGCGTTGTTGATGCGGCGGACCACGGCCGGAACCGAGTTGGCCGGGTACAGCGACTGGTCCGGGTAGGTGTGGCCGGACAGGTTCGCGTCACCGGCGACCTGCCAACCGGACAGGTAGATGGCCTTCAGGCCGGCGCGGACCTGCTGCACGGCCTGGTTACCGGTGAGGGCGCCCAGGGAGTTGATGTAGTCCTCGTTGTTGACGAGATCCCAGAGGATCTCGGCACCGCGGCGGGCGAGGGTGTGCTCCTCGACGACGGTGCCCTGCAGCTTCACGACCTGATCGGCGGTGTAGTTGCGGGTGACGCCCTTCCAGCGGGGGTTGGTGTCCCAATCCTGCTGGAGTTCCGCAGCGGTCTTCGGGGTGCCGACCTTCGACATCTCTGACTCCACTTCTTCGTTCGGTCTCGGTAGCCCCGCGGATCGAACCAGGCGCCGGATGAGGGAGCGAGGATGTTCGACCACTGCTGGAGCGGCAATTTGCAGACTTGCTAGGCCCGCGAGGTGTACTTCCACACGATGGCACAGGAAAAAATATGCGTCTACCTGTTGCAAGTGTGAATCCCCGCTAGCTTTCACCGGCATTTTGTTAAGCCTGCAAAATTTGCTTGCGAATAGCAGCGGTGAAATCTACTTGCCGGTAGCGCTGACATGCGGTTTTGCATAACGCCCGTACTGTTTGCGTGACGGGGGCCACCGGTGCATGACGCGCCGATGACCGTCCGGATGTGAGCACCTTCACAGATCATTCTGATCTTGATGGTTGTGAGGCGAGCCACGAGGCGCCCACTTCGGACCATTCGGCGGCTGGAGAAACTCACGATCTAGCATCGCTAGACAAGATAGCTCCGCCTTGTTATCGTTGCTTTAGTTCCTAGCACCGCTAGATCATCGCCGAAAGAGGCCCCCGATGCTCGTCCTGACCGGCCAGTTCCTCGCCGCCCTCGCCGTCCTCGCCAATGCCGTCGTCTACGGCACCGACTGGTGCGCGGCCCTCATCATGCGATCCGTCTACCGCCGCCTCGACGACGCCTCCGTCACCGTCAGCGCCGGCTGGGGCCACTACTACGGCGACAAACGCATGCCGATCTTCGGCGCCGGCGGCGTGGTCACCGCCGCCCTCACGCTGATCGTCGCCGCGGTCTCCGGCCACACCGGCGCCGCCGTCGCCGCCGCCGTTGCGCTGGTCGCCCTGGTCGCCTGGCTGGGCTTCTACGTGAAGGTGGCCAAGCCGGTGAACACCGCGCAGAAGGCCGCCGCCCAGTCCGGCGTCATCCCCGCCGATGCCCGTGCGCTGCAGGACAAGTGGGACAGCATCATCAACCTCCGGGTGGCCCTGCAGTTCATCGCCCTGTCCGGCCTGCTCGCCGCCCTGGCTCTCTTCTGAGCCACCCGCACTCGAAGGCCCCGCACCGAACTCGGTGCGGGGCCTCGTTGTTGCCCGGGCGGTGGTCGCCGGGCGATCCGCCGACACGCACCCCTCGGCACATCGGCCCCTGGTACCCGTTGGACCGCCGCGGAGACGGGATCAGCGGCTGGGAAGTGGCCGCCGGGCCCGGTTCGGCGAAATGTGGCACCGCTCGATCGGCCGCCGGAGCTCCTTCGTACCTTCGTCCTGGTCGCTCGCGCGCTCGGAACCGTTGTCCCGCAAGGCCAGCAGGCACATGGCGTCGGTGACCGTGAGCCCGATGATGCCGGCGTGCAGGGCCGCGACCTCTCCGTCGAATTCCCCACCCGGGCGCAGCAATCCGAGGAGGATCATCTCCGCGAGCACCAGCCCGGCCAGGGCCTGATCCCGCGTCAACCGCCGGACGGTCGGCAGATACGACAGCACCCACCGCCCTCGGTGTTCTTCGGGCACGTCCACCCGGAACGCGACCTCATGGGCCACATCGCTGGTGATGAGCCATTCGAGTTCAGTGATTGCCATCGATCCGATCCTCCGTTCGATTCGGACCCCGCCCCGACCCGGCACCGCCCGACACCTCCATTGGACCGTCCCGGAGCGGCCGGACCGCTACCCGATCGGCCCGGGATTTGTTCCCCGCCCGATCCGGCCGTGACCTGGGGCGGACGGCCGGGCGACTGCCTTTGTTTCCCCGCGGGCGGACGATTTCTTCGCTACCGTCGGAAGCGAATCCAGCTGTCTGCCAACTGAATACGGCCCGGTCGCCGATTGCTGAGCGCGGCCGGGCGGGCGAGGAGGTCTCCGATGACACCGGCCGCCACTTCCGCACCCGAGATCGCCCGGCTCGGCCGCTCGCTGCGGGCGATCGGGCTGAGCGAGCACAGCCTGATCGAGCCGCTGGCCGTCGAGCTGATGCGACGCGGGCTGCGTCCCCGCATCGCCTGGCGCAAGGCCAATGGGCTCAACCAGCGGCAGGCCGCGGAGCGCTTCAATCAGATTGCGCCCCTGGTGGATTCGAACGGTCACCGGGAGCCGCGGATGAAGAACAGCCGGCTGTGCGAGATCGAGAAGTGGCCCGCTCGTACCGCGGAGGGCAACGGCTATCGGCCGCCGGCCCTGCACACGCTGGAGCTGCTCGCGCTGGTCTACAACACGACCTGGGATCGGCTCATCGATATCGACGACCTCGGGCATCTGGCGCACGAGGAACGCGCGGCGTATCAGTCCCTCCGGGAACGCCTCGGGCGCAACCGGACCGGGACCCGGCAGCCCTATGCGACGTCCTTCGACGCCTCGACCTTCATCGGTCGGCGCGGGCCGATGGAGGAGCTGCGCCGCCGCGTCGACCTGCACTTCCTGGGTGATACCCGGGCGCAACTGATCACCGGTGTCGCGGGTGTCGGCAAGACCGCGTTCGCGCGGCAGCTGGTGACGAGATTCGCCGACCGCTTTCCCGACGGCACGGTGTGGCTGGAGATGCGCAGCCATGACCGGGACGCGGGCTCGAACACCGCCGCGCGCCTGCTGGCGGCCGGGCTGAGCCAGCTGGGCGCGCGCCCGCGCCCGCACGCCGACCAGGGCGCGTTGCTGCGGCAGTGGCACCACGAGACGACCGGTCGCCGGCTGATCGTGGTGTTCGACGATGTGCTGGAGAGCAAGCAGATTCGGCCGCTGCTGCCGAAGTCGGCGAGTTGCTTCGTGGTGATCACCAGCCGGCGGCCGCTCACCGGCATGGTGCGCGTGAATCAGCTGGAGCTGACCCCGCTGGGGCTCGACGAGGCCGAGGAAATGCTGGCCACCCTGGGCAATCTGGGGGCGGGCCACGATTCGGCGGCGGTGCGCCGGATCGTGGAGGTGGCGGGCGGGCTGCCGCTGCCGATCCGCCTGGTGGCGGGGCGGATCAGCCGGACGCCGGGGCTGCTCGGCGATCTCCGCGACGAACTCGACACGCTCACCATGCTGCTGACCCTGCCGACGACGGCGCCGCGCGCCGGGCACTGCCCGGCCGAGCTGATTCTCGACAAGTTCTCCGCCGAGGACGAATCCACCCGGGACGCCTTCGCCCTGTCCTACGCGCACCTGCGTGACGAGGAGGCGCGGCGCGCGGTGCGGCTGCTCGGCTGGTTCCCGAGCTCGACCGTGTCCGCCGACGACTTCGCGGCCATGGCGCAGGCCGAGGACTCCGCCGCGAAACGCCTGCTGCAGCGGGTGTTCGAGGACGGCATGATCGATCAGCTCACCAGTCGCCCGGGTCATCAGCGCTATCGGATGCACAATCTGCTGCACCTCTATGCCCGGTGCCGCGCGGATGCCGAGAGCCGGCCGGGCGAGCGCGGTGCGGCCCTGGGCCGGCTGTTGCGGCACTACCTGGAGACCGCGAACGGCATCGGAAAGCCGCGCCCCTTCGACACCGTGCCGCACCACCCCGGTCCGGACGCGCGCAATCCGAACATGGCCGTCATGCAGTCCAGGCTGTGGTTCGAGGAGCGGCTCGAGACCATGCTGGCGTGCGCCCGCACCGCCGAACGCACCTCGGACACCGCACGATTCGCGGATCTGCTGGCGAGCCAGCTCGCGACGCTCGGCTACTTCGCCGAGAGCCGCAGCATGTTCGAGCTCGCGGGCGGGATCAATCACGCCATCGGGGACCGCGCCGCCGAATGCGACGCTCACTTCGGGCTCGGCCACCTGCTCCGGACCATGCGCGAATATGCCAGGGCAGCATCCTGTTTCGAGTACGCGCACCAGTTGGCGGCCGATATCGGGGACAGCGCCCGGACCGCGCGCACCCTGCTGTGGCACGCCGCCGCGTTGCGCCACCAGAACAGCTGCGACGCGGCGCGCGCCGAGGTGCGCCAGGTCCTGCGCATCGCGCACTCGCTCGACGATCTGCACCTGGAATGCGATGCCCTGCGCGAACTCGGTCATCTGCACCGGCTCACCGAGCAGTACGCGGCCGGCGACGAGAACTATCGCGAGGCGCACGCCATCGCCCTGCGGATCGGCGACCGCTATTGCGAGGGCTGGTCGGTGTGGGGCCTGGGCGGCATCGCCGGGGTGCGCGGCCGGCTGGACGATTCCTGGGCGCTGTTCGAGCAGGCGTACCGGATCAGCAAGGAGATACCGGATCCGCTGCTGCAGATCGACACCCTGCGCGGTTTCGGCCACATCCACCGGCACCGCGGCGAATTCGACGCCGCCCGGATCAAATACGAGGAGTCCCGCGCCCTGACCCGGGGCATCTCCGACGCCGACGGCGAGGCCGCCGCCTGGTGGGCGCTCGGGGAGCTCGAACGCTGTGCCGACAACCCCGCCCTCGCGCTGGTCTATCTCGAGAAGGCCCGCACCCTCTGCGAGGGCATCGACCCCGCCCGCCTGCTCAAGGTCCAGCAGACCCTGACCGCCCTCGGTAGCTGAGGCGGCGCGCGGCCGGTCGCCGGGGTCCGGCCGGTCAGGCAATCCCTGATGGTCGCTTGGTCAGCGAAGGTGCGCGAGCGGGACTACCCTGCTCGCGTGAGTCCCGAACGCTGCGATGGAATTCTGCTCGCGGCCGGTGCCGGTCGGCGATATGGCATGCCGAAAGTGCTGGCCGAGGACGGACGCTGGCTGCGCGGGGCGGTGGCGGCGCTGCGGGACGGCGGGTGCGCGCGAATCTTCGTGGTACTGGGGGCAACCGGGCCCGCCCACCGCGCGCCGGGCGGCGAGTGGCGGGTATCGCAAACCTCGGGCATCGCCCTGCCCGAGGGAGTCCAGCCGGTCTGGGCGGCGGACTGGGACCTCGGCCTGAGCGCCTCCACGCGCGCGGGTCTGGCGGCGGCCGCGGCACCGGGCCTCAGCACCGGGAGTGCCACCGCGACGCCGCCGAATCACAGCACGGCGCCCGCGGAATTGGTCGCGATCATGCCGGTGGATACGCCGGACGTCGGGCCCGCGGTGGTCGAGCGGGTGATCGCGGCGGCGCGGGCGAGCGAGAGCCGGTTGGCGCGGGCGTTCTTCGGGACCACGCCCGGGCATCCGGTGGTGCTGGGGCGGGCGCACTGGGCGGGGGTGTGCGCGAGCGCGGAGGGAAATTCGGGGGCGGGCACTTATTTACGACAACGAGCGGATATGGTGTGCGTCACGTGCGATGACCTCGCAACGGGGATCGATCGGGATTATCCGGCGGACAGCGCACTGTGATCGGGAGCATGTGATGCGGGAAATCGTCGACGACCTTCTTCGAATTTGGCACAGCGGGCGCACCGGGGGGCTGGCCACTCTGGTTCGGACACAAGGCGCTACACCCGTGCCGATCGGGTCGGCGATGGTGGTGGACGCCGACGGGCGGGCCTTCGGATCCATCTCGGCAGGCTGCGCCGAGGCCGCCGCCTACGAGGCCGCCATCGACTCGGCGCACACCGGACGGCGCGGGCTGCAGCGATTCGGACCGGGCAGCGGGCTCGACGCGCAGATGGACTGTGTCGGCACCCTGGACGTGTTCACCGAACCCTTCTCGCGCAGGCACTTTCCCGAATTCCCGGATGTGGCCGCCGATATGGCGGCGCAGCGGCAGGTCACCGTCTTCACCGTGGTCTGGCATTCGGACCCGGATGTGATCGGCCAGCACCTCATCACCGACCGCAAGCACGGCACCGAGCTGGTCTCGCTCCCCGACTCCGATGTCTTCGTGTCTTCGTTCGCCCGCCCGCCGCACCTGATCCTGGTGGGGGCCAACGCTTTCGCGAGCGCGCTGGCCACCCAGGCCCGGCTGCTCGGCTACCGGATCACCATCGTGGACGCCCGCCCCACCTTCGCCAATCCGAGCGCCTACCCGGGCTGCGAGGTGGTGGTCGACTGGCCGCACCGCTACCTCAACACCCTGGCGTCGGCCGGGGAGATCGGCGCCGACACCGCCATGGTGGTGCTCTCGCACGACCCGAAGTTCGAAATCCCTTTGCTCACCGTGGCTTTGCGACTACCCGAGCTGGGGTACCTGGCCGCCCTGGGCACCCCGGCATCGCACGCACATCGGCTGGAGGCCCTGCAGGCGGGCGGCTTCACTGACGAGACCCTGTCCCGCCTGCACTCTCCCGCCGGTCTCGACGTGGGCGCCCGCACCCCCGCCGAGACCGCCGTGTCGATCGCCGCCGAACTGCTGGCGGTCCGCAACGGCACCTCCGCCGAACCGCTGTCCGCCTCCTCCGGCGGGGGCCGCCGGCACGTGCAGCTGGTGCGCTGACTCGGCACTGATGCGCTGAGCTACTTCAATTCGGGGTGCTCGGCGAAGACCTCTTTGAGCACCGAGAGGTCGAACAGCTTGTCCGCCTTGATATCGATCTTGGCCTTGGCCAGCGCCGCGATGTTCTGTTCGATCAGTGTGTCGGTCATGGTGAACAGCCCGTTGGCCTTGGAGTCGGCCGATTCGACCAGCCCGTTCTGCGCCTGCGCCTCCATGGTCTGCTCGCGCAGCTCCAGGCGCTGATCCTTGCCGTACACCTCGACGGCCAGCCGCGCCGCCTCGCCCGGGTCGGCGACGGCGTCCTTCCAGCCCTTGATCTCCGCCGTCAGGAACGCCTTGAGCTTGTCGCGCTCCTTGTCGATGGTCTGCTGGCTCACCGTCAGGGTCTCCGCGACCAGCGGCAGCCCGAAGTCGGCGAACAGGAAGTTGAAGTTCTGGAACCCCTTGGTGGCCAGGGTGATCGGCTCATTCGTCGCGTAGCTGACCCAGCCGTCCACCTCACCGTTGGCCAGCGGCGTCGGATCGTATTGCGCGGGCACGATGGTGACGTCGGAGGGCGACATGCCATTGGCGGTCAGCAGCGCGTTGAAGATGAGCTGATTGGTGTCCTGCACACCGATCTTGCGCCCCTTCATGGCCTGCGGATTGGGGATCGGGCTCTTGCTGGAGCTCACGATGCAGAAGGGATTCTTCTGATACGTGGTGCCGACGATCTTGGCGGACAGGCCCTCCAGAATCGCGGGCGCGGTGGTCTGCGGCGCGGACATGCCGATCCAGATCTTGCCGGTGCCCAGCCCCGCTTCCACCGAGGTGCTGGCCGCGCCGCCCGCGATCAGATTCACCGACCCGAATCCGGCGTCCTTGTAATAGCCCTTGGAATCGGCGAAGTACTCACCGGCGAACTCGATGTTCTTCAACCAGGACAGCTGCACGGCCACCGTCCCGTACTTGGAACCGTCGGCGACCGAGCCATTGCCGGAGCCCGAGGAGTCCTTACCGCACGCGGCCAGCAATCCGGCTCCGCCCACCGCCGCACCGGTCAATCCGGCGTAGCGGAGGAAGGATCGCCGACCCATGGACAACTGCGAGGCCGAATCCGGCCGGAACACACCACTCATGCGGCGAATGTAAGCCGTTTCGATTTCCGATTTTTTGCTTTTCCGCAGGTATTTGTGTGCGCCGCGTTAACTCGTGTGCTCATTCCCGGCTCCGTTCCGGCGAGAACCGCGCCAGCACCAGGTTTTCCAGCACGCCCACCACCGCGTACGCGAACACCGACACCACCGTGACCAGCGCGATCGACGCCCAGAGCCGGTTGTACTGGAAGGTGGGGATGGCGCGAATCAGCCCCGCGCCCAAACCTGTTCCGCTGCCCAGCCATTCGCCGAGCAGCGCACCGATCAGCGCGCCCGGCACCGAGACCCGGGCGGCCGCGAACACCGCGGGCAGCGCGGCCGGGACCGCCACCATGCGCATGGCCGTCCAGTTCGAACCCCCGTAGGCCAGTACCAGTTCCGTGGCCTGCCGGGGCGCGGACCGCAGGCCGGTCATGATCATCACCAAGGCCGGGAAGAACACCACGATGGCGGCCATGACGGTGACGCCGAGCAGCCCGCGCCCGAACACCAGCACGATGATCGGGGTGATGGCCACCAGCGGGACCGATCGCAGCAGCATCGCCACCGGCATGAACGCCTGCGCCACCGCGGGAACGCCGATGAACAGCGCCGCCACCACCAGCGCCGCGCCCATGCCCGCACCGAAGCCGATCACCGCGTCCCGCAGGGTGATTCGCATTTCGTCGAAGATCACCTGACGAGCGCCGGCCGAGGTCGGTCCGGTCACCAGGTACTTCCACACGTCCCCGGGGCTCTTGCCGACCAGCCCGACCTGCGGATACAGCTTCAGGAAGCCGTACCACAGGGCCACCAGCAGAATCAGCGAAACCAGTAGTGGCAGCAGGAATCTCCCGATCGGCCGCAGCAGGTTCAGCAGCTGTGCGGCCCGGCCCGCCGCCGGGTTCGCGACCTTGTCGGTCATCATGCCTCCGCTCGCGTCCACGGCACCGCCACCCGCGCCACCAGCGCCACGATCGCGTAGCCGAGCCCGGCCAGCGCGGCCGCGGCCAGCGCCATGCCCCAGGTGCGCGGCACGTTGTAGGCGGTCTGCGCGGCCGTCAGGGCCACCCCGATGCCGCTGTCCACGCCGCCCAGGTACTCGCCGATGATCGCGCCCAGTACCGCGGAGGGCGCGGCAATCTTCAAGGCGGCCAAGGTATTCGGCAGGGCCGCGATCAGCTGCACCCGGGTCAGCCGCTGCCAGCGGCCACCGCCGTAGGCGCGCACCAGATCCAGGCTGGTGCGGTCCGCGGACCGCAATCCCGATACCGTGCCGACCATGGTGGTGAAGAAGCAGTACATGGCCGCCAGGAACACGGTCGGCGTGCGCCCGCCGAACACCACCAGGATGATCGGCCCCAGCGCCAGCAGCGGCGTGCAGTAGCTCAGGATGGCCAGCTGGGTGACCAGCATTTCGATCGGCGGGATCAGCACCACCAGCACCGCCAACGCGATGGCCAGCGCATTGCCCCACAGAAAACCTTGCAGCGCACCCCAGGCCGTGATCCGGAAATTGGGTCCGTACAGCGCCCAGCCGTCGGCGTACATGGTGTGCAGCACGGTCCACGGGCTCGGGACGGTGCCGCCCGCGACGCGCAGTTCGGCGAGCAGGGTCCACAGCGCCAGCAGCGCGAGGATGCCCGCCAGACCGCCCAGCCTGGTTATCCGCAGACTCTCTCTCATTGCGCCCCAGTTCATTCCGACGCCACCCCGCCCCGGCCGCTGCGCCCGAACAGCAGTTCCGACAGGTAGTCGTGCAGCTTGTGGAATTCGGGCGTGCGCATCATCTCCGGTGTGCGGGGCCGCGGCAGGTCGATGTTCACGACCTCCACCACCCGCCCGGGCCGCGGGCTCATGACGGCCACCACGTCGGAGAGGAAGACCGCCTCGGCGATGCCGTGCGTGACCATCAGTGTGGTGGCGGGCTTTTCGGTCCAGATCCGCAGCAGTTCCAGGTTCAGCCGCTGCCGGGTCATATCGTCGAGCGCGCCGAAGGGTTCGTCCAGCAGCAGCACCGTCGGCCGGACCACCAGCGCGCGGGCGATCGAAACCCGTTGCCGCATACCGCCGGACAGCTGCGCGGGCTTGGCCTTCTCGAAGCCCTCCAGGCCGACCAGCCGGATCAGATCCGCGACCAGCTCCCGGTCCGCGGGCAGCCCCGCCACCTGCAGCGGCAGCTTGATATTGGATTCCACACTGCGCCAGGGCAACAGCGCCGAATCCTGGAACGCGATCCCGAACTCGTGCCGCCTGCGCAGCTCGGCCGGGGTCTCACCATTGATCTTCGCGGTCCCCGCCGAGGGCGACTCCAGATCCGCGAGAATCCGCAGGATGGTGGACTTCCCGCACCCGGAGGGCCCCAGCAGCGACAGGAACGCGCCCTGCGCGGTATGCAGATCCACCGTGTCCAGGGCCGGCACCACCCGCCGCCCGGAGCGGAAGGTCTTGCTCAGCCCGCTGATGTGAATGCCCGTCCCCGCGGCGGCTTCCGAACTCATAGCGCCAACGGTAAGTGCCGGGAATTGCACGCAGATTGCAAATGAGCGGACGAGATGACCTATTTGTTACGCAGCGAGCTGCGAAATCTGCCAGGTGGGTCTCACCACCAGGCCGGGGGTTCGAACCAGTCGCGCGCCTCCCGGCGGAACAGCAGCACGATCACCGCCAGCGAGACCAGCGGACCCAGCGGACCCGGCGGCCGCCCCTCGGTGATCGACGGCACCGTCCACAGCATGTTCATGAACGCCACCAGAATCGCTCCGATGCGCACCGACTGCCCCTCGGAGTTGAATGTCAGCGCGACCAGACCGAGCAGGAACGCCGGGATGAACGGCACCGCGGTCCCGATCGCCGCCTCGGCTCCCAGCAGCCATCCCGAAGAGGCCACGCAGATCGCGCCCAGCCCCGCGATTCCCAGAGCGAGCACCTGCGCCGCACGCACCACCCGGGGCATTCGATAACTGTCGTCCACACCCGACCCCCGATCGGGTTGAGTTCCCAGGTCCGACACTCCCCCAACCTAACCCGGGACAATCCCCGGTCTCCGCCACCACGCCGCCGCGCGGTTCAGTTCACAGCTACCTCACATACGGCGTGTCCCCGGAGTGTCACGGCCGGACAGCGACGGATTCGAGTTCCCGCACCCGCACGGTGGGCAGCAGCCGATCCCGCAGCACCCGGTCGATCTCCCCCGCGACCGGAATGACCACAGCGGCAGCGGAAGTGGCGACCGCGTCGGCGAGCAGCTCCGGCCAGTCCGGTGTGGTGCCGCCGGCCAGCGCGGCGATGATGGCCGCCACGGCCGCGTCGCCCGCCCCGGTGGGGTTGCCCGCCAGCGGTTTCGGCAGCGCCGCCGTCCAGGCCCGGGTCGGGGTGACCGCCACCATGCCCGCGCCGCCCCGGGTCACCACCACCGTGCCCACGCCGTCGGCGATGAGCGGATCGACGGCCGCGAGGATCTCGGGAATGGTGCCCGCCGGGCGGCCGGTGAGGCGTTCCAGCTCCTCGACATTGGGGGTGAGCACGACGCCGGGCACGCGCGCGGCCAATTCCAGCGGCTGGCCGTCGAAGTCGCAGATCGTGGGCACGCCCCGGGCGATGGCGGTGCGCGCCAGCTCGGCGGGCAGGCCCGGACTCACCCCGCCGGGCAGCGAACCCGAGATGACCAGGCCGCTCATATCCGAGAGCAGGCCCGCCACCCGCACCCGCAGCTGATCCACCGCGTGCGGTTCGGTGACCCGCGGGCCGGGCTCCCACAGCGCGGTGGCGGTGCCGTCATCGGATTCGCTGATCACCACCGTGCGGCGGACCCACGGCAGCGCGTGCACGAAGTCCACGGGCATCTCGAGTTCCGCGGCGGCCGCGAAGGAATGGTCCGAGAAGCCGGTGGCGCGGGCGTATTTGCCGAGCTGGTTCAGTACCCGCGTGACATTGATGCCGCGCCCGCCCAGCCGCTGATCCACCGACCGCACCCGTTGCGCCCGGCCCCGCTCGAAGTGCTCCACCCGGTAGGTCATGTCGTAGGCCGGGTTCAGGGTCACGGTGAGGATCACCCCACCATCTCGGCACGTCACGGCACCGGATGCAACCCCTGCACGGCAAAGTGGCACCGAATGTCGTTGCCATTCGGAGATATTCGAGGGGCAGGATGTCGGCCGTGCATCCGCTCCCACCGAAACACCTGCTGCTGCAGGCCTGCCGTGGCCTGCCCCCCGACGACCATCCGGTGCTGCGCTGCGCCGGCCTACTCGCGGACCTGCACGAGCGGCGGCTCACCAGAGCGGGCGGCACCGATCGGATTGACCACGACCGGGCGCGGCTGGTGCTCGATATCGACAGCTGGGTGGCGGCCGAACTCCCCAAGGCCGCCCGCGACGCCCACCTGCACACCGAGACCGTGGGGACGGTGGTGGACCGGCTGGCGCAATTCTCCGCGCTCGCCTACCTGTCCCTGGCCATGTCGCCCGACGACGCCGTGCACGATGCCGCCCAGCGGCTCACCGAACTGGCCATCGCCTACGAGCATCTGGCGGGTGAGCTGGCCGCGGGCCGCCGCCGGCTGCCGAACCTGACCGGCACCCGCGACTACGAATCCTGACCGCGACTACGAATCCCGACCGCGACACGAATCTTGACCGCGGCCGGCGGTGCCCGGCGAGGGGCGGGGCACCACCGGCCACAAAGTGGACCATGCGCAATCCACCGTCGAAGTCTCCCGAACGGCACGAGCTCACAGGGAATCCGCGTGGGAGATGCGGTGGCAGTTCCTGTGTCCCGTCACCTGACAACCGTCCGGTCGAGCGTCGACACGTGAATCATGTCGCCCGAAACTCGGAGCGTGCCCTGTTCCAGCTGTGAATCGTCTGTGAGGAGCGGGCCCCACTCTCGAGACTCTCAGGGGCTTCGCCCCGAACCCCCAGGGGCGATTTCGGGGGCTCCGCCCCCGCACCCCGTTTACTTCGCCCCCGCACCCCGTCTATTTGGTGCCGGGTAGCAGGGCCCGGATGGTGTCGATGGTGTCGGCCTGGTGAGGTTCTTTGTCGGGGCGGTAGCGGACTACCCGGGCGAAGCGGAGGGCTACGCCGCCGGGGTAGCGGGGGCTGGTCTGGACGCCGTCGAGGGCGATTTCGACTACCAGTTCGGGGTAGAGGTGGACGGTGTTGCCATCGCGTTTGCGTTCGTGGCGCGGGAATTCGGCCGTCTGCCAATGGAGTAGGGCGTCGGTGAGGCCCTTGAAGGTTTTGCCGACCATGATCGGGTCGCCGCCCTCGGGGTCGCGGGCGCCCAGGTGGAGGTTGGAGAGGTAGCCGGTGCGGCGGCCGTAGCCCCATTCCGCGCCGAGCACGATGAGGTCGAGGGTGTGGGTGGGTTTGATCTTCTGCCAGGAGCGGCCGCGGCGACCGGCGGCGTAGGGGGCGTCCAGGGATTTGATCATGATGCCCTCATGGCCCGCGGCCAGCGCGCCGTCGAAGTATTCGGCGGCGGCTTCCGGGTCCGGGGCGATGAGGGCCGGAATGGTCAGGCCGCAGGCCACGGCGGTGAGGGCCTCACGGCGCGTGCGCAGCGGGGCGTCCAGCAGGTCGGCGCCGTCGAGATGGAGGCAGTCGAAGAAGTAGGGGTGCAGCAGCAGTTCCTGGGAGGTGGTCGCGCCGAAGCGGCTCATGGTCTCCTGGAAGGGCCGTGGGCGGCCGGAGTCGTTGAGCGCCAAGGTTTCTCCGTCGAGGACGACGCTGGTGCAGTCCAGCTGCCGCACCACCTCGACCAGTTCGGGCACGCTCGCGGTGATGTCGCGCAGGGTGCGGGTGAACACCCACACCCGCTCGCCGTCGCGATGCACCTGGATGCGGGCGCCGTCCATCTTGTGCTCGACGCTGACCCGCCCCTCGAATTCGGCCATCGCCTCCTCGAGGGTCGCGCCGGGCGAGGCCAGCATGGGCTGGATCGGCCGCCCGACCTCGAGCCGGAACGCGGCCAGGGCCTCGACGCCGCCGGTGCGCGCCGCGACGGCGGTGACCGGCAGCCGCCCGGACAGCATGTGAGCCCGGCGCACCGCCTCGATCGGCACGTCGAACGCGGCGGCCACCGCCTCGGCGACGATCGCGGTCAGCGCACCCTGCCGCATCTCCCCGGTCAGCAGGCGGAGCAGGAATTCGTGCTCGTCCCGGGTCGCGGCCCCGAACAGGGTGGCCAGCAGTTCCTGTCGTCGCGCCGCCGACCCGCTGCCCGCGACCTCGGCCAGCTCGCTGAAAGAGGTGTCCACCGCGTCCACGGACAGCGTGGGCGCCGCGGCCGGCTCGACCGCGAGCGTGGTCAGCGTGCGCCAGCCGGTTCCGATCCGCCCCTGCGGTAGCTCGCCGGACAACCAGGCCACGACCTGCGCCAACTCTTGCGGCGCCGCCTGCTTCAGTAGGTCGGCAAAGATCTTGATCTTGTTCTTTCGCGACGACGTCGCCCGCACACCCTGTGACGCCTCAACCACATCGGACAAGAGCACTTGTCGACGGTAACCCGAGCGACCGACAACGATGTGACACACAGCTCAGCAGCCCTGCTAACTCTCGCGTTGGCAACGATGCGAAGACAGCAATAAACTCGGGCGCATGGCCAAGACTTACGTCGGTGCGCGGCTGCGACAGCTGCGTACCGAGCGCGGTTTGAGTCAGGTCTCGCTGGCCAAGAAGCTCGAGATCTCCGCGAGCTATCTGAATCAGATCGAACACGACGTGCGTCCGCTCACCGTACCGGTCCTGCTGCGCATCAGTGAAGTCTTCGGCGTCGACGCCGGCTTCTTCTCCTCCCAGGACGACACCCGGCTCATCGCCGAACTCCAGGAGGTCGTGATGGACCAGGAGCTCGGGGTGGAGGCCGACGCCCAGGAGATCGCCGAAATGGTGTCCGCGCACCCGGGTCTGGCGCGCGCCATGGTGAACATGCATCGCCGCTACCGAAATACGACCGCGCAGCTGGCCGCCGCCACCGAGGACCGTTTCGCCGACGGCAGCGGTTCGGGCGCCATCTCCAAACCGCACGAGGAAGTGCGCGACTACTTCTATCAGCGGCAGAACTACATTCACGAATTGGATACCGCCGCCGAGGAACTCACCCATCGCATGCGACTCCACGGCGGCGATCTCAAGCGCGAGATCCCGCGCCGCCTCAGCGATGCGCACGGCGTGCAGATCGTGGAGCGTATCGATCTGGGCGACGGCGTGCTGCACCGTTTCGATCCCGAGTCGCGCCGCCTGGAAATCGCGCCGCATCTCTCGGGCGGGCAGCGGGTGTTCAAGCTGGCCGCCGAGCTGGCCTATCTGGAATGCGGCGAGCTCATCGAAAAGCTGGTGGCGGAGGGCAATTTCAGCGGCCACGATTCGGTCGTGCTGGCAAAACTGGGCCTCGCCAACTATTTCGCCGCTGCCACGGTGCTCCCCTACACCCATTTCCACGAGGTGGCCGAGGACTTCCGCTACGACATCGAACGCCTGTCGGCGTTCTTCACCCAGAGCTACGAGACCATCTGCCACCGCCTGTCCACGCTGCAGCGCCCCAAACTCCGCGGCGTCCCCTTCTCCTTCGTCCGCGTGGACCGCGCCGGCAATATGTCGAAACGCCAGTCCGCCACCGGTTTCCACTTCTCCTCCAGCGGCGGCACCTGCCCGCTCTGGAACGTCTACGAGACCTTCGCCTACCCCGCGAAGATCCTGACCCAGATCGCCCAGATGCCCGACGGCCGCAAATACCTCTGGATCGCCCGCACCGTCGAACGCCGCGCCACCCGCTACGGCGAACCCAGCAAAACCTTCGCCATCGGACTGGGCTGCGAACTCCGCCACGCCGGCCGCACCGTCTATGCCGACGGCCTGGACCTGAACGAGCCCAAAGCCACCCCCATCGGCGCCGGTTGCCGCGTCTGCGAACGCTCCAACTGCCCCCAACGCGCCTTCCCACCCCTCGGCAAATCACTCGACATCAGCGAACACCGAAGCTCCATCTCCCCCTACGTCATTCAGTGACCGCGTCCTTCGACCGGCCATCGTCGATGAAGTTCTGGATCCGCACTTCCGTTCGTCCGGCGATGCGCCGGGATTGGCTCCGTGCATCATTCGATGACTGCTGGACATCATTTGATGACCGATTGGATGACCTATCCGGATGGGAAACACGCGTTGAATCGCGGACGAACATGATCGTGTGAAAATCGAGAAGGTTATCGCCACTGCTGGTCTCACCATTGCCGCGCTGGCGATCACAGGGGGGACGTCCTACGCGACGCCGACGCCGGATCCGGCTGCGGTGCAGTCGATTCAGCACCCCGCTCAGGGACAGAACGATCTGGGTTACTCCATTGTCCGGTCGGATGCCGATAAGACGGTTACGACGACGCTGAACGGCGGCACTTTCCGGCTCACCGATGCGTCGGTGGACGTATTGGATGGCTCCGGGGTGGTTGTGTCGCGGATGCCGCTGGCGATGACCACCGCGGGTACGGATCTGGTGGTTTCGATGCATCCGAGCATCGAGGACAATGGGACCAAGCTGGTTGCGCATCCGGAGGCCGGCGAGGTCGCGCAGCCGGGTGCGGCGGATATCGGGCGGTGGGTGCCGACCTCGCCCAAGCAGCGCGCGACCGAAACCGGTAGTGCCGTGGGCGCGTTGGGTGGTGCGCTCGGCGGCATCGTGGTCGGCGTCATCATCGCGGTGGCCACCGGGGGGCTCGGCATCATCGCCCTGCCGTTCGCGGCCATGATCGGTGCGTTGATCGGTGGCGGTACCGGCAGCGCGGCGGGTGCCGGCACCACCAACGATGACCGGCAGGACGGCTGGACGTGGCAGCAGGACTGCCACACCGACTACTACACCCACGACCAGTACTGCTACTGACCCGATCTCACCCTTGGCCCCGAGCCGGTGTCAGCTTGCGCTGGCCCCGGCTCGGGCCGTTTCATATCCCTTGACCTGCAATAATGTTTCCTCCACATCGAACGAACCACGATGCGGTGAGCAGAAATTCACGCCGCGGCAATCTAGGAAATCGGACATTCATCGAGAGTCATTCCGGCGCAACACTTCCCGTTTACCTTTCGTTCCACGAATACAGCCGCTGTATACGCGGCGGTATTCGCAAGCGGCGCATGTGGCGCCGCCGAACACCGTGAAGTGAAGGATCCGCCGATGCACGACTCTCCCCGCCGGGACAGGGCCGCCCGCCTGATGAAGGCGATCACCATTCCGACCGCGCTGGCGCTGTCCGCCGTGCTGGTCGCCGGCTGTGGTTCGCGCGACAGCGACACCGCGTCGGGCTCCAATGCCAAGTCCTGCGTGGACACGTCGAAGGACACCATCAAGATCGGTTCACTACACTCGCTGACCGGCACCATGGCCATCAGCGAGGTCACCGTCGCCAATGCCACCAAGCTGGCGGTGGACCAGATCAATGCGGCGGGCGGCGTCCTGGGCAAGAAGCTGGACGTGGTGCTCGAGGACGGCGCCTCGGATCCCAAGACCTTCGCGGAGAAGGCCGAGAAGCTGATCAGCTCCGACTGTGTGGCCGCGGTGTTCGGCGGCTGGACCTCGGCGTCGCGCAAGGCCATGAAGCCCAAGTTCGAATCGCTGAATTCGCTGCTGTACTACCCGGTTCAGTACGAGGGCCTGGAGGATTCGAAGAACATCTTCTACACCGGCGCCACCACCAACCAGCAGATCATCCCGGCGCTGGACTACCTGAAGCAGAAGGGCATCACCTCCCTCTACCTGGTGGGCTCCGACTACGTCTTCCCGCAGACCGCCAATCGCGAGATCAAGGCGTACGCCAAGGCCAATGGCATCGAGATCAAGGGCGAGGACTACGCGCCGCTGGGCTCCACGGATTTCTCGACCATCGTCAACAAGGTCCGCAATGCCAAGGCGGGCGCGGTGTTCAACACCCTCAACGGCGACTCCAATGTGGCCTTCTTCCGTGAGTACGCCAACGCGGGCCTGAAAGCCGCTGACATGCCGGTGGTCTCGGTGTCCATTGCCGAGGAGGAGGTCGGCGGCGTCGGCGTGCAGAACGTCGCGGGCCAGCTGACCGCCTGGAACTACTACCAGACCGTCGATACCCCGCAGAACAAGGCGTTCGTCGCCGCGTACAAGGCGGCCTACGGCGCGAACAAGCCCACCTCCGACCCGATGGAGGCCGCCTACACCTCGGTCTACCTGTGGAAGGCGACGGTGGAGAAGGCGAAGTCGTTCGCGGTGGCCGACATTCAGCAGGCCGCCGACGGCGTCAGCTACGACGCGCCGGAGGGCACCGTCACCATCGACGGCTCCAACCACCACATCACCAAGACCGCGCGCATCGGCGAGATCCACCCCGACGGGCTCATCTACACCGTCTGGGATTCCGGCAAGCCGATCCAGCCGGACCCGTACCTGAAGAACTACGACTGGGCCAAGGGCCTGAAGTAATTCGGCGGCCGCCGATGAGGGGCGGCTGGTGCGGTGTCCGCGCGACTCTCACCGCGGCATCGCACCAGCCGTACGGCGTTCTCCACCAATAGAGCTCGAGAGGTACTGATCATGGATGTGGCTGTCGGACAGCTCTTCACGGGGCTGAGTCTGGGCTCGATCCTGCTGCTCGCGGCGCTGGGTCTGTCGCTGACCTTCGGTCAGATGGGCGTCATCAATATGGCGCACGGTGAATTCATCATGGCCGGGTGTTACACGACCTACGTTGTGGAACAACTGATCTCGGCGACGGGCGTGGCGCTGATCGTGTCGCTGTTCGTCGGCTTCCTGGTCGGCGGCCTGCTGGGCGCGGCCCTCGAGATGGGGCTCATCCGCTGGATGTACGACCGCCCCCTGGACACCCTGCTGGTCACCTTCGGTGTCGGCTTGATCCTGCAGCAGGCGGTGCGGGACATCTTCGGCGCGCCCGCCAAGAACGTGGTCGCGCCGGACTGGCTGACCGGCGGCCTCACCATCGCGGGCACCGTCGTGCCCAAAACCCGCATCTTCATCATGGTGCTGGCCGTGGTGGCGGTGATCGCGCTGGCCACCGCGCTCAAGACGACGCCGCTCGGCCGCCGCATCCGGGCCGTGGTGCAGAACCGCAGCCTGGCCGAAACCTCGGGCGTCTCTTCGCGTCTCACCGATGTGAGCACCTTCTTCATCGGTTCCGGGCTGGCGGCGGTGGCCGGTGTGGCCCTGACCCTGATCGGTTCCACCAGCCCCACCATCGGGCAGTCGTATCTGGTGGACGCCTTCCTGGTGGTCGTCATCGGCGGCCTCGGGCAGATCAAGGGCACCGTGATCGCGGCCTTCGCCATGGGCCTGCTGAATTCGTTCGTCGAGTACTCGACCACCGCGACGGTCGCCAAGGTGATCGTCTTCATCGTGGTCGTGATCTTCCTGCAGGTGCGCCCGCAGGGTCTGTTCACCGTCCGGACGAGGAGTCTGGCATGACCACCATCCAGCGACTGAGTGCCAACTCTTCCCTGAAAGCCCTGGGCGGCTTCGTGATCGCCGCCATAGTCCTGTTCGGTCTCGCACCGGCGATGCTCACCGACTTCCGGTTGAGTCTGCTCGCCAAGTTCCTGTGCTTCGCCATCGTCGCGGTCGGCATCGGCCTGGCGTGGGGCCGCGGCGGCATGCTGACCCTCGGCCAGGGCGTGTTCTTCGGCATCGGCGCGTACATCATGGCCATGCACATGCAGATGGCCGACGCCGCCAAGGCGCACGAGGATGTGCCGGAGTTCATGACCATCGCGGGTGTGGACCAATTGCCCTCGTACTGGCGGCCTTTCGAGTCCGCGCCGGTGGCGCTGCTGGCGATCGCGGTGCTGCCCGCCGCCATCGCCGCGGTGCTCGGCTTCGGGGTGTTCAAGCGCCGGGTCAAGGGCGCGTACTTCGCCATCCTGAGCCAGGCGCTGGCCGCCGCGTTGGCGATCCTGCTCACCGGGCAGCAGACCATCGGCGGCTTCACCGGATTGAGCGACTTCCGCTCGTTCTTCGGCTTCCGCCTGGATGATCCGGTGAATCGGCGCATGCTGTTCTTCATCGCGGCGGGCACGCTGCTGATCGTGGTGGCCGTCGCACGCCAGCTCATGCGCAGCCGGTACGGGGAACTGCTTGTCGCCGTCCGTGATCAGGAGGAACGGGTCCGGTTCCTCGGCTACGACCCGGCCAATATCAAGATCGTCGCCTATGTGGTGGCCGCGTTCTTCGCGGGCATCGCGGGCGCCCTGTTCACCCCGATCGTCGGCATCATCTCCCCCGCCGACATCGGTGTGGTCCCGTCCATCGCGTTCCTGATCGGCGTCGCCATCGGCGGTCGCACCACCCTGCTCGGGCCGGTGCTGGGCGCGATCGGCGTGGCCTGGGCGCAGACCACGTTCTCCGAGCACTTCCCGTCGGCGTGGACCTACTTCCAGGGTGCGCTGTTCATCGTGGTGGTCGGCTTCATTCCGGCGGGACTGGCCGGATTCGGGCCCATGGCCAAGCAGCTGCTGGAGCGGCTGCGCCCCGCGACGGCCCCCGACGCCGCACCGGAACCGGCCGCCGCACCCGAGATCGAGGCGGCGGTCGAGGCGGAACCGGAGGCCGAGGCAGAGGCAGAGCCCGAGGCCGAGCAGAAGGTGGATGCACGATGACCGCACCCGAACCGAAAATCGGCGGCAATGCCGGAATGGACAGCGAATACCTCGAAATCCGCGGCCTGTCCGTGAGTTTCGACGGCTTCAAGGCCGTCTCCGACGTGGACCTGACCGTCCTGCAGGGCGATCTGCGCTTCCTCATCGGACCCAACGGCGCGGGCAAGACCACCCTCATCGACGCCATCACCGGCCTGGTGCCCGCGACCGGCTCGGCGCAGAAGACCGGCGCCGAGCTGATCGGCCGCAAGGTGCATCAGATCGCCCGCCTCGGGGTGGGCCGCACCTTCCAGACGGCGAGCGTGTTCGAACAGCTCACCGTGCTACAGAACCTCGATATCGCCGCGGGCGCGGGACGTTCCGCGCTCACCCTGCTGCGCCGGCGCAAGTCGGTGCTGCCCGCCATCGAGGAGGCGCTCGAGACCACCGGACTCGCCGCGCTGCGCGACAAACCTGCCGGGGTGCTCGCGCACGGTCAGAAACAGTGGCTCGAGATCGGCATGCTGCTGGTGCAGAACGCCTCGGTGCTGCTGCTGGACGAGCCGGTGGCGGGCATGAGCGCCGAGGAACGCGAGGAGACCGGAAACCTGCTGCGCCGCATCGGCGGTGAGCGGGTGGTCATCGTCGTCGAGCACGATATGGATTTCATGCGCGCGTTCGCCAGCTCGGTGACGGTGCTCGCGGGCGGCCGCGTCCTCAGCCAGGGCACCGTGGAGCAGGTGCAGGCCGATCCGAAGGTGCAGGAGGTCTACCTCGGCACCGCCGCGGCCGGTGAGCTGCCGCCCGCGGAGGCCGGCGCTGATGAATCCATGGGCGCGCAGCAGGAATCGGACGAGGCGAAGGAGGCCGCGGATGCTGGAACTCGTTGACCTACACACCGGCTACGGCCGGACCGAGGTGATTCACGGGGTGTCCCTGACGGTTCCGGACAATGGCGTGGCAGCCATCATGGGCCACAACGGGGCCGGTAAGACCTCGCTGCTGCGCGCGGCGGTCGGGCTGCTGCCCGCCAAGTCGGGGCGGATCCGCTTCGGCGGCGAGGACATCACCAGGATGTCGCCGTCGCGGCGGGTCAAGCGCGGCCTCGCCTACGTTCCACAGGGGCAGCAGAGTTTTCCACAGCTGTCCACAATGGAGAACCTCCAGGTGGTGGCCGACGGCCGCAAACGCGGCAAGGCACTCGTCGACGAAGCGCTGGACCTGTTCCCGGCGCTGCGGGAACTGTTGTCCCGCAAGGCCGGACTGCTCTCCGGTGGCCAGCGCCAGCAGCTGGCCATCGCCCGCGCCCTCATCACCGAACCGGCGCTGCTGATCCTCGACGAGCCGACCGAGGGCATCCAGCCCTCGGTCGTCGCCGAGATCGAGCGCACCATCATCGAACTCACCGGCCGGGGTGGACTCAGCGTGTTGCTGGTCGAACAGCACATCGGCTTCGCGCTGCAGGCCGCGCAGCAGTTCTATGTCCTGCGCTCGGGCCGCGTCACCTCCTCCGGGGCGGGCGGGGCGAGCGCGGAATCCGCGGTACGCCAGGCCATGGCGATCTGATCGGACACTCCGTGAACGCGCGCAGGGGGCGTATTCCGTTGTCCGAGCGGGTCTATCGATCCATGCAGCGCGATCTCGCGGCCGGGATGCTGGTACCCACCGAGCGTCTCGGCGAGGAACGCCTCGCCGAGACCTACGGCGTCTCCCGTACCCCGGTCCGCGAGGCGCTGGCCCGGCTCCTCGCCGACGGCCTGCTGGAACGCCACACCGACGGCCTCTACCCGTACCGTCCCCGGGTCGACGAACTCGGGGACCTGTACGAACTCCGAATAGTCCTGGAAGCCAGAGGAATCCAACGCTTGCAGGCCACCGCGGCGGCACTCCCGGAACCGCTGGCCGCCGCCGTGCAGCCGGAACCGCCGGCCCTGGCGGCTCGGCCTGCGGTCACGCCGCACGATCTGGGCGCGGTCGAGCGAGAGCTCGAGCTCTGGCGGCGCGTACGCGAGCATCCGCCGGA
Organism: Nocardia sp. NPDC004711; assembly: GCF_053601595.1. NCBI lineage: Bacteria > Bacillati > Actinomycetota > Actinomycetes > Mycobacteriales > Nocardiaceae > Nocardia > Nocardia sp. NPDC004711. Next base: position 126,507 of record NZ_JBSGCB010000022.1, read on the forward strand.
GCCCGGGGCCGAGCTCATCGCCGCCGACGAGCGGTTCCACACCACACTCCTGCTGGCCGCCGGCAATTCCGCACTGGCCGAGGCGCTCTCGACGGTGCACGCGCGGGTGCGGCCGGTGCGGGCCCTGGACATGCCCACCCCCGGGCGGATCGCCGCCATGGCCGAGGACCATATCGCCATCGCCGAACACCTGCTGGCCGGGGATCTGGACACCGCCCTGCGCACTCTCCTGGCCCACCTCACCAGCTCCCGGGCGCACGTCCTGACCCGCGCCCGCCGCGCGCTGGAGCTCACCAAACTCGCCCAGGCGGTCCGCGAGTGACCCGATCCGCGCCGCGCCGGGCCGTCGGTCTGGCGAGTGGCTCAGACAGGGTGTTGACTGGGGAGATGGTGTCGACGAAGCCACGCATCGCTCCTGGTCGCCTGCGGGAGCTCGGTCCAGTGAACTGGGTTGTCTGGCAGGCGCTTTCCCGTGCCGCGGGCACGGAGGACGCGCATCTGTTCAGCACGCTGGGCCGGACCGGCGGCCTGTTCCGGGGCTGGCTGCACTTCTCCGGCCGCCTCATGCCGGGCGGCAAACTGCTCCGGTACGAGTCCGAACTGGTCATCCTGCGCGTCGCGCACCTGCGCCAGTGCGAATACGAGACCGACCATCACATCCGGCTGGGCCGCCGCGCGGGCGTTACCGCCGAAATCCTGGACCGTCTCCGCGCGGGCCCGGCCGCCGCCGGATGGTCTGCCAAGGAGCGCGCGCTGCTCACCGCCGTGGACCAGCTGGTCGCCACCCGCGACCTCGACGACGCCACCTGGCGAGCCCTCGCCGCCCACTACGACGAGCGGCGCCTCATCGAAATCGTTCTGCTCACCAACCAGTACGAGGGCCTGGCCAGCACCATCACCGCCCTCCGCATCCAAACCGACCACTAGCCGCGCGATCCGGCCGTTTGTCAGCGGCGCACGCGGTAGACCGGCTGGGTGGCGGCTTCGGGAACGGTCTCGGCGTGCGGGATGCGATGCGCGGAGGCGGGTTCGGCGGGCTGGATGCGGGCGTGCAGGTGCATGTCGTGCCAGCCGTCGTCGTGCAGGCCCGCGCTGCGATTGATGCCCTCGAGCACGAAGCCGGATTTGTGTGCCACCCGGCAGGATTGGGCGTTATGCACGGAATGCCGTAATTCCAAGCGGTGGAATCCGGCCACCTCGAAGGCCCAGCCGACCAGCGCCTCCACCGCCCGCGGGGCGATGCCGCGGCCGCGTGCCGCCGGGACCACCCAGTACGCCAGCTCGGCCTCGCCGTGCCCGAGTTCGATGTGATGCAGCGAGGCCCGGCCCATCAGCCGGCCGCTGCGTCCATCGGCGACAGCCCAATTGGCCGCGGTGCCACCGCTCCACGAGCGCGCCCAGGAGTCCACCCACTCCCCGGCCTCCTCCACGGTGTCCGCGGTGCGCACATGCCAGCGCCGAATGGCCGGATCCTGGAAGGCCGCGTACACCTCGGGTCCGTCCCGGCGCAGCCACGGCCGCAGCACCAGCCCGTCTCCCATCGGGAGCACCGGCTGCGCTGCCCGACTGAAGGTTTCGGCGGCGACGATTGCCGGGGTTGATCGCGGCATGGGGGGAATTCTGCCCGCGATCGCCCGATCCGCGCGGCGAAATTGAGACCATCGTCCCGATCGGTCTCTCTTGCGCAGGTTGTCCGAACCGACCGGCCGCGCTCAGGGCCTGCGGTTTTCGATGAGCGCGGCCAATCCGTCCAGGACCCGGGCCAGCCCGAACTCGTAGGCGTGGTCCGCACCGTAGGCGCTGTCGTGGGCCTGCCCCGCGACCGCGCCGATCCGGGCCGCCAGAGGATAGCGGCCGGCGTCGAAGACCCGCGCCAGCAGCGGGGCCGCCCGCTCCCACCACTCGCGATCGGAGTGCCCGCTCTCGGTCGCGGCCCGGGCGCTGTCGATGGCCAGCTGCGCGGTCGAGGTCACGAAGCCCAGCACATAGGTGAGGGCGGCGTCCATCTCCAGGTCGCCGAGGCCGAGCCCGTCGAAGGCGCGCAGCTCGTGGTCGTATTTCGCGGCCACGCCGGGACCCAGCGGCGGCCGCGTGGTCGGCAGATAGGCCACCCACGGATGCTCGGCCAGCAGGGCGCGATTCTCGGCGGCGATCACGGAAACCCGTTCCCGCCAGGGCATTCCGGTGAGATCGTGACGCGGCATGCGCTGATAGACGGTGTCGAGCATGAGGTCGAGCAGTTCGGCCTTGCCCGGCACGTAGGTGTAGGTGGCCATGGGCGTGATGCCCAGCTTGGCCGCCACCGACCGCATGGTGAGCGCGCCCAGCCCCGCACCGTCGGCGATCTCCAGCGCGGCCGCGATGACGGCGTCGAGGGTGGTGCGCTGTTTGGGCCCGCGCGCCGAACCGCCGGATCCGGGCTCGCGCCACAGCAGTTCCAGCGTGCGCACCGGGTCGCCCGCGCTGCTGCGTTCCCCGCTTCGTCCGGCCATTCGCGTCACCTCCGCCGCCGATCGTATCGATGTGACAGTCGTCACTTTGCATGCCGTCGGGAATGTCTGTACGAAGTACAGCGTACTTAGTACAGAATTGATCGGCACCACCCGAGGAGGCCCCATGACCATCACCGCATCCGCGATCTCCCTGAACGTGCCCGACCCGATCGCCTCGGCGACGTTCCTCATCGACCACTTCGGTTTCACCGAGAAGATGTCGGCCGACGGCTTCGTCGACGTGACTCGGCCCGACGCCGGATTCGACGTCATCTATCTGCGCACCGGCCTCGGCAGTTTCAAGCCGGACCGCATCGCGGGCAGCGCGGGCCAGGGCCTGCTGGTGGTGTTCGTCGTCGACGACATCGACGCCGAATACGCCCGCGTCCAACGCGAAGGCGTGCCGATCGTGACCCCCATCGAGACCGAGCCGTGGGGCGAGCGCTATTTCCAGGCACTCGACCCGAACGGGATCGTCATCCAACTGGTCCAGTGGGTCTGACCGGAACCCGCTGAAAGATTCCTCCGTCGAACGTGTCGATTCCGGCCGGGCCCGTTCGAGGAGTAGGCGAGGGCCGAACCGCGGCCCGGCACTTCGACGAGAGGAATCCGATGCGAAAAGTGGTGGCTTTCGAGCACATGACCCTCGACGGTTTCGCGGCCTCACCCACCGAGCTGGGACTGGAATGGACATTCGGCGCCTACAGTCCGGACCTCGCCGCCTTCCACGACGAGCACATCCGGGCCGATATCGGTACCACGATCTACGGCCGCAAGACCTTCGAGGGCATGCGCGATCACTGGTCGAGCGTTCCGGACAACCCGGAGGCCACGGCACACGATCTCGAACACGCCGAATGGGTCACGAATATCGACAAGATCGTCTTCTCGACCACGCTCGCGTCGGCCGGCTGGCGGAACACCCGGATCATCGACGGCGACGGGGCGGCGCGCATCGCGGAGCTGAAGGCAGAGCACGGCGGCGCGCTGGTCATCTACGGCAGCCCGACCCTGGTGCACTGGTTCACCGACGCCGGGCTCATCGACGAGTACCGCATCGTCATCCATCCGGTGACAATCGGCTCCGGCACCCCTATGTTCCGGGACAAGACCGAACTGAATCTGAACCTGCTGGAATCGAAGTCGTTCGACGGTGGTGCCCTCTATGTCCGCTATGCAGTCGCCCAGCGAGAGGATTGAGCAATGCGATACCTGGCACTGATTCGCCTGGACCCCGCCCAGATGCCCGAGGAAGGGCCCGGCGACGACCTGATCGCCAAGGTCAACGAGATCATCGAGGAGATGACCAAGGCGGGCGTGCTGCTCGACACCGCGGGCCTGCGCCCGATCGAGGAGGGCACCCGGATCCGGCAGACCGGCGGCGTGCAGACGGTCATGGACGGGCCGTACACCGAATCCAAGGAGATCATCGGCGGATACCTGGTGCTGCAGAGCCGTTCGCAGGAGGAGGCGGCCGAGTGGGCGTCCCGGTTCCTGCGGGTGCACGGGCCGGACTGGGACATCGAGCTCGAGGTACGACAACTGGACGGCCAGAACTGAATCCGCAGCAGGAGCGGGTGCGCCGGGCCGTGGAGGCGGCCTGGCGCATCGAATGGCCGCGTCTGGTGGCGGGCCTGACCCGCCTGGTCGGCGATATCGCGACCGCCGAGGAGCTCGCGCAGGACGCCCATGTGGCGGCGCTGGAACAGTGGCCTCGCGACGGCGTCCCGCCGAATCCGGGCGGCTGGCTCATGCTGACGGCGAAACACCGCGCGGTGGACCGCATTCGGCGCGACGTGAACTTCGCGCGGAAGCTGGAGCTGCTCGGCCGTGAGACGCTCACGGCCGAGCAGCCGCCCGGCGAACCGGAACCGGCCATCGCGGACGACCTGCTGCGCATGATCTTCACCGCCTGCCATCCGGTGCTCTCACCCCCGGCGCGGGCAGCGCTCACCCTGCGCATGGTGGGCGGTCTGACCACGGCCGAGATCGCGCGGGCCCATCTGGTCCCGGAATCGACCGTGGCGCAACGCATCGTGCGCGCCAAGCGCACCATCGCGGCCAAACGGATTCCCTACGAGGTGCCCGCCGGCGCCGAGCTGGCCGCGCGCCTGGACTCCGTGCTCGAGGTCATCTACCTGATCTTCAACGAGGGCTATACCGCCACCTCCGGCGAGCGCTGGGTCCGGGCCGAATTGTGCGAGGACGCACTGCGTCTGGCGCGCATCCTGACCGGGCTGCTGCCCGAGGAGCCGGAGGCGTACGGGCTGGCGGCCCTGCTCGAACTGCAGGCATCCCGCACCACCGCCCGCAGTGACGGGGACAACGCGCTGGTGCTGCTGCCCGATCAGGATCGGTCCCGGTGGAATCGGCTCTCGATCGAACGCGGCCTGTCCGCGCTGGGCCGCGCGCACACGCTGAATCGGACGCGGGACCTTCCGCCCGGGCGCTACGCGCTCCAGGCCGCCATCGCCTCCGTGCACGCCGTCGCCCCGACCGCCGCCGAGACCGACTGGCGGCGCATCGCCGGACTGTACGCCGTACTGGCGCAACGGTTTCCGTCACCGATCGTGGAGTTGAACCGAGCGGTCGCGGTGGCCATGGTGCACGGACCCGGCGCCGGCCTGGAGTTGATCGACGCCGTTGCCGCGACCGGGGCGCTCGACGACTATCACCTGCTGCACGCCGTCCGCGGGGATCTGCTGGCGCGGCTGGGCCGGGATGCGGAGGCGCGGGCCACTTTTCGGCGCGCGGCCGATCTGACCGGCAATGAGATCGAGCGGGAGTTGCTGCTCGGCCGGGCGCGCTGACCGGCAATCCACTCCGATCAGGCATTTCACCGCGTGTCGCTCACCCCTCCCGGGAAACGGCAGGGCGTACGGTCGGTTCCTAGCTGAAGCCAGATGGGTCTGTTTTTTCGTGAACGACACGGAAGGACCAGGCGTTGCCCATTCTCGACAAGCGTCCGCTCCGAGCCACCGTCCTCGGACTGCTCGTGGCGGCTCTCGCCCCGCTCACCGTCGCCGTCGGCACCGCCGACGCGCGCACCGAAATCGCCGACCCCATCGCCCAATCCGCGCTCCCGGCCGCCCTGCCGGTGGACCCGGCGTCCCTGCTGCAGCTGGTCGGCGCGGCCCAGCGGTTCTCCAAACCGGCCTTGCAGACACTGTCACGTTTCGTCGTGCCCGGGGACCAGTGGGGGTCGTTCAATCAGATCATCACGCACGAGAGCGACTGGCAGGTCTTCGCGATCAACCCGACCTCCGGCGCCTACGGGCTGGCCCAGGCCCTCCCCGCGCAGAAGATGTTCAGCGAGGGCCCGGACTGGATGTTCAACCCGCTCACCCAGCTGCGCTGGGCCTACCGCTACATGGTCGCGCGCTACGGCAGCCCGAATGCCGCCTGGGGCTTCTGGCAGGCCCACAACTGGTACTGAGCCTGCCGGTCCCCGAACTCGATCAGCCCGGTACGTATCTCGATCAGCTCAGCGCGGCCCGGAAGACCTCGGCGACCGGGGTCGACGGGCGGCCCAGCAACCGCTGCAGATCACCGGACTCGACGGCCAGGATGCCGTCGGCGATACCGGCGTCGGCATCGGCCAGGGCGGCGGCATAGGCGGCGTCCAGACCCGCGCCCTGCAACGCCGCGGCGTAGTCGGCCTGCGGCAGGTCCTGGTAGCGGACCGGCTTGCCGGCCACCTCCGAGATCACCTGCGCCAGTTCGGCATACGAGAGCGTCTCGTCGCCGCCGAGCTCGTAGACCTTGCCCTCGTGACCGTCGGTGGTGAGGACGCGAGCGGCGGCCTCGGCGTAATCGGCGCGGGCCGCACCGGAGACCTTGCCCTCGCCCGCCGCGCCGTGCAGCACGCCCGTCTCGATGGCGTGTGCCAGGCCGCCGGTGTAGTTCTCCCAGTACCAGCCGTTGCGCAGCAGCACGGTCGGGATGCTCGCTCCGGCCAGCGCGGCCTCGGTGCCGATGTGCTCCTGGGCCAGGATCAGCGGATTGCGATCGGCCTGCGGAATGCTCGTGTAGGCCAGCAGTTTCACGCCCGCCCGCTCGGCCGCGCGCAGCACGTTGGTGTGCTGGGCGACGCGCTTGGTGAACTCGTTGCCGGAGACCAGCAGTACGCGGTCGACGCCCTGGAAGGCGCGCTCGAGCGCTTCCGGATCGTCATAGCTCGCCACCCGCACCTCGACACCCCGCGCGGCCAGATCGGCCACCTTGGCGGGATCGCGGACCACCGCCACCACCGGCTGCGATCCGTCCTTCAACAGCGCCTCGACGACCAGGCGACCCAGCTGTCCGCTTGCTCCGGTGACTGCGACGGTCATGACTACCTCCAGGTTTCAGGGAATGAACTGCACTGCTGACATGTACTAACTAATAGTAAGCACATGCTATTCCTGAACCGCTACCCGAAACACAGGTAACCTCGATCTCATGAACGCTCGGCCTTCCGACCAGTCCTACCCGGACGACCCCACCCTGGAAGCCGACGTCTTCGCCCGCAACTGCTCCTCGCGCCCGGTCCTGCAAGACGTTGCCAGTCGCTGGGGCGTGCTCGCCCTGGCCGCCCTGCGCGAGGGCCCCTACCGGTTCTCGGCGCTGCGCCGCCGCGTGGACGGCATCTCCGAGCGCATGCTCTCCCAGACCCTGCAGACCCTGGAACGCGACGGCATGGTCAATCGCGAAGTCCAGCAATCCATCCCGCCGGTCGTCGAGTACACCCTCACCGACCTCGGCGCGCAGGTGGCCGACCAGCTCGTCGGCCTCATCGAGATCCTCGAATCGAATATCGCGAAGATCGAAGCGGCCCAGACCGCCTACCACCGCACGTAAATCGAAGAACCGCGTAAACCGAAGAACGGAGCCGCATGTCCGTCGACGCTGATCTGCAGTATCTCGAACGCTGCGTGGAGCTGGCCGCCGAAGCCCTGGACGCGGGCGACGAGCCGTTCGGGTCACTGCTGGTCGGCGCGGACGGCACCGTGCTCGCCGAGGACCGCAACCGCGTGTCCGGCGGCGACGCCACCCGCCACCCCGAATTCGAGCTGGCCCGCTGGGCCGCCGAGCACCTCACCCCCGAGAACCGGGCGACGGCCACGGTCTACACCTCCGGCGAACACTGCGCCATGTGCTCGGCCGCGCACGCCTGGGTCGGCCTGGGCCGCATCGTCTATGCCGCCTCCACCGCCCAGCTCACGGAGTGGCTCAACGAGTTCGGCGTCCCCGTGGGCCCCATCCGCCCCCTCGCCATCCAGGAGGTGGCCCCGGGCATCCCGGTCTCCGGCCCCTTCCCAGAACTCACCGACCGCGTCTACGCCCTCCACCGCCGCCTGCACTTGGCTGACTGAACCGGTCGAAAGAACGAAAGCGGCCCGGTGCCAGCGGAAATCGCCGGCACCGGGCCGCTTCGGGGTTTCGGCGACGGAACCCTGAGATTCGCGGGACTCGCTTCCCCTTCGGGGGTTCGGGGGCCGGCCCCCGAAATCCCTTGGGGTTTCAGGGGCGTAGCCCCTGAGAGTCTTCGAGAGCTAGAAGTTGATCATGTGGCCGGCCAGGCCGTGGATCGCTTCCTGGAGGGCCTCCGACAGGGTCGGGTGGGTGTGGACGTTGCGGGCCAGTTCGTTGACCGTGAGATCCCACTTCTGGGCCAGCGTCAGTTCCGGCAGCAGTTCGGAGACGTCGGGGCCGATGAGGTGGCCGCCGATGAGCTCGCCGTACTTGGCGTCGGAGATGAGCTTGACGAAGCCCTGCGCGTCGCCGAGGCCGTGCGCCTTGCCGTTGGCGGTGAACGGGAAGGTCGCGACCTTCACGTCGTAGCCCTCGTCGCGGGCCTGCTGCTCGGTGAGGCCGAAGGAGGCGACCTGCGGCTGGCAGAAGGTGGCGCGCGGCATCATGCGGTAGTCGCCCAGCGACATGGTCTCCGCGCCCGCGATGGTCTCGGCCGCGACCACGCCCTGCGCCTCGGCGACGTGCGCGAGCTGCAGCAGGGCGGTGACGTCACCGATGGCGTAGATGCCGGGGACGTTGGTGCGCATGTACTCGTCGATCGCGATGGCGCCGCGGTCGGTGAGCTGCACGCCGGTGTTCTCCAGGCCGTAGCCCTGCACGCGCGGCGCGAAGCCGACTGCCTGCAGCACCTTGTCCACGGTGACGGTCTCGATCGCGCCGGACTTGTTGTCCTTGATCGACACGGTGACCTTGGAGCCGTCGTCCTCGATGGACTGCACGGCCGCGGAGGTGGTGATGGTGATTCCGAGCTTCTTGTACGCCTTGGTGATCTCCTTGGAGATGTCGGCGTCCTCGTTCGGCAGTGCGCGGTCGAGGAATTCGACGATGCGCACGTCCACGCCGTAGTTCTTGAGGACGTAGGCGAACTCCATGCCGATGGCGCCCGCACCCACGATGAGGATGGAACCCGGCAGGTCACGGGTGAGGATCTGCTCCTCGTAGGTGACCACGTTGGCGGACAGCGAGGTGCCCGGCAGCAGCTTGGTCTCGGTGCCCGCGGCGATGATCACGTTGTCGAACGTGATGTCCTCGGTGCCGCCCTTGGTGAGCGCGACCGAGAGCGACTTCGGGCCGGTGAAGGTGCCCTTGCCGTCGAACTCGTCGATCTTGTTCTTCTTCATCAGGAAGTGGACGCCCTTGACCCGGCCGTCCGCGACCTTGCGGCTGCGGTCGAACGCCGCGCCGAAGTCGAAGGTCGCGCTACCGGAGATACCGAAGGTCTTCGCTTCCTTGGTGAAGATATGAGCCAGCTCCGCATTGCGCAGCAGTGCCTTGGACGGAATGCAGCCCACGTTCAGGCACACGCCACCCCAGTATTTCTGCTCGACGATCGCTGTTCGCAGGCCGAGTTGAGCGGCACGGATCGCGGCGACGTAACCGCCGGGACCAGCGCCGAGAACGACGACATCGTAGTGGGAAGTCACGGCATCGAGACTAGACCTGTTGCCGGGACCTCACTCAGCCATCCCCCGCCCGCGTGAGACGCGGAACACGTGAGAGAGGTCACGCCCGCAGCCTGGATGCGACCGATCAGTCTGTTGCGCCCGGTGGACCGGCCGGGATCCCCGACGGTCCGTTGATCCCGCCGGGCCCGCCGCGGCTAACCCCGCCAGACCTGCCGCGCCACGCGCGCGAAATTGCCGCCGAAGACGGCCGTCCGGTCGGCGGCGGAGAAGCCGCGCGCGGCCAGCACCTCGGCCAGCCCCCGCACCCCGGACGTGCCGAGCAGGTCTTCCGGTGGCGCCCACTGCAATTGGCCGTAGCGCGTGTACTCCTCGGAGTAGCTGTCCGGATTGCCGGCCAGTTCGGCGTTGAAATCCTCGGCGTCGAAGGAGTAGTCGGAGCCGATCCCGATGTGCTCGATGCCGACCAGTTCCGCGCCGTAGGCGATGTGGTCGGCCATGGCCTCGATGCGCCCGGCCCCGTCGGCGGGTTCGTTGCGGCCCAGGAAGATGCCGACCCCGTTGATGCCGATCACACCGCCGGTGGCCGCGCACGCCTTGGCCTGGTCGTCGCCGATATTGCGCGGATGTGCCCACAGCGTCGCGAAATTCGAGTGGCTGTAGATCATCGGCACGGTCGTGGTCTCGGCGATGTCGAGTCCCGTGCGCCGCGAGCAGTGCGACCCGTCGGCGAACACCCCGACCTGGTTGAGCGTGCGGATCAGGTCGCGGCCGTAGGCGGTGAGGCCGGTGTCGTCGGTGTCGAGGCACCCGCAGCCGGCCGCGTTGGCGTGGTTGTAGGTGGGCAGCAGCGAGCGCAGCCCCAGTTCGTGGAACAGCTCGACATTGTCGAGATCACCCCCCAGCGGCCCGGAGTCCTCGAGGTCGAAGGCCAGCGCGAGGGTGGCGTCGGTCTCCGCGGTGGGGACCTCCGGCCAGGCGTCCTCGATGCTGTGCACCAGGCGAAATCGGCCGTCGGTCAGGGCATCCCGCCGGAACTGGGTGACCAGCTCGAGCGACTCGCGGGTGGATTGCGGCGCGTAGCCGATATTGACCGAGAGGTACGAGCCCAGCGGGTACCGCGTCAGCTCGGTGAGGTCCGCGGTCGGCAGCAGTGGCAGGCAGCAGTGCTGTTCCCACAGCCGGGGCTCATGCGACACGCCGAGGCCTCCTGGATCCGATCGGTAGCGAAACAGCAATCCTACTGACCGTGCGGCGGAGTGCCCGGCAATACGTTCGCGACCGGCGAACGCGCGCCTCGGCAACAATGTGGGCATGACCGGTGTTGGACAGGGAGTGACGGATCCCTACCTGTGGCTCGAAGAGGTCGAGAGCGAACGCGCCCTGACCTGGGCGGAAGAACGTAATGCGGTGTCCAGGGAGCGGTTCGCGTCCTCGGAGCGCTTCACCGACCTCGAGGCGCGCGTGCTGGCCATGCTCGACACCGACACCCGCATCGCCTATCCGGGCCGGCGCGGCCCGTGGCTCTACAACTACTGGCGCGACCGCGAGCACCCGAAGGGCCTGTGGCGGCGCACCACCTTCGCCGAGTACGCGAAGGACGAGCCGGACTGGGAGATCCTCATCGACCTGGACGCGCTGTCGGCCGCCGAGGGCGAGAACTGGGTCTGGGGTGGCGCGGCGGTGAAGCGGCCGGAGCAGCGGCGCGTGCTCATCAGCCTCTCGCGCGGCGGCGCGGACGCCAAGGTGGTCCGCGAATTCGATATCGAGGCAAAGACTTTCATCGCACCCGAGGACGGCGGCTTCCACCTACCAGAGGCCAAGTCGGACTTCGCCTGGATCGATCACGACACCCTGTACGTGGGCACCGATTTCGGTCCCGGCTCGCTGACCGACTCCGGCTATCCGCGGGTGGTGAAGCGCTGGCGGCGCGGAACCCCGCTGGAGGCGGCGGAATTCGTGTACGAGGGCGAGGTCACCGATGTGGCCGTCTCCGCGGGCTACGACCGCACCCCCGGCTACGAGCGGCACTTCCTGAGCCGCGCCACCGACTTCTTCAACGAAGAGGTCTACCTGCTGGAGTCCGACGGCACGCTGCGCTTCATCGACGTGCCCACCGACGCCACCGAGACCTGGTACAAGCGGTGGCTGCTGGTGCGGCTGAAGTCGCCGTGGGAGGTGAACGGCGCCACCTATCCGGCCGGTGCGCTGCTGGCCACCGACTTCGAGGAATTCCTTTCCGGCGCACGCGATTTCGAGGTCCTGTTCACCCCCGACGCGCACACCGCGCTGCACGGCTACGGCTGGACCGAGAACCACCTGCTGCTGGTCACGCTGGAGGATGTGCAGACCAGGCTGTACGTGCTCACCCCCGGCTCCGACGGCTGGACCCGCGAGCCCCTGGCCGACACCCCGGCCATGGCCAGCACCAGCATCATGAATCTGGACCGCCTCGACGGCGGCGACGAATTCATGCTCTCCACCAGCGGTTTCACCCGCCCCGCCACGCTGATGTCGGGGTCGGTGGGCGGCAGCGTGGAGGTGCTCAAGCAGGAGCCGGGCTTCTTCGACGCCGACGGCATCGTGACCGAGCAGTTCTTCGCGCAGTCCGACGACGGCACCCAGATCCCGTATTTCGTGATCCGCCACCGCGATCGGCAGGGTTCCCCAGGCCCGACCGTAATGTCCGGTTATGGCGGGTTCGAGGTCTCCCGCACCCCCAGCTACAGCGGCATGGTGGGGATGGGCTGGCTGGAGCGCGGCGGCACCTACGTCATGACCAATATCCGCGGTGGCGGCGAATACGGCCCGGAATGGCACACCTCGGTGCTGAAGGCCAACCGGCACAAGGCCTTCGAGGATTTCGCGGCCGTGGCGCGGGATCTGGTAACGCGCGGCATCACCACGCCCGGGCAGTTGGGCGCGGTGGGCGGCAGCAATGGCGGCCTGCTCATGGGCGTCATGCTGACCCGATACCCGGAGCTGTTCGGGGCCATCGTGTGCCAGGTGCCGCTGCTGGACATGCAGCGCTACCACCTGCTGCTGGCGGGCGCGTCCTGGATCGCCGAGTACGGCGATCCGGACAAGCCGGAGGAGTGGGAGTACCTCGCGAAGTACTCGCCGTACCAGAACACCAGCCCGGACCGGCAGTATCCGCCGATCCTGCTCACCACCTCCACCCGCGACGACCGCGTGCACCCCGGACATGCGCGAAAGATGGCCGCGCGCTTGGCATCCGAGGGCCACGACGTCTGGTACTACGAGAACATCGAGGGCGGCCACGGCGGCGCGGCGGACAACAAGCAGTCCGCCTTCCAGGCGGCGATAATCTACGAGTTCTTCACCCAGCAGCTGATGGACTGACGCCCCGGGAGCCGATGTGGACCAACTGGACGAGCTGATCGAGACCACCGCCGCCGCCACCGGGCTCGATCCGGACGACGTCCGGTCCTTCACCGCCACCGCCGAGCGGCGCGAATATCCGGCCGGCTCAACCCTGTTCCACGAGGCCACGCCGCGGGAGTGGGCGGGGATCGTGGTCGAGGGCGAGGTCCAGATCATCTCCGGCCTCACCGGCCACGAGATCGAACTCGCGCGCCTGGGCCCCGGCAGCCTGGTCTCCGAGGTCGCGCTGGTGGACGACTCCCCGCACACCGCCACCGGCCGCACCCGCGACGGTGCGGTGGTGCTCGCGGTCCCGGACGCCACCCTGCGGGAGCTGGCCGAGCTGCACCCGGATCGCTACTACCGCATCGTCGCCCGCGTCGCCCAGCTCATCGCGCACCGCATGCGCGGCGTCTCCGAACGGCTGGCGGCGGCGATCGCGGCCAAGCAGCCGCTGGGCGGCATTCGCACCGAACACGATTCGCTCGGCACCCGGGAACTGCCCGCCGAGGCGTACTACGGCGTGCAGACCCTGCGCGCGATGGAGAACTTCCCGATCTCGGGCGTGAAGCTGCGCCGGTTCGGGCACCTGGTGTCCGCACTGGCCTATGTGAAAAAGGCCGCGGCACTCGCGAACGCTGAGCTCGGCTCGATCACGCAGGAGAAGGCGACGGCCATCATCGGAGCCTGCGACGAGCTGCTGGAGTCCGGTGGCGCCGCCGCTCAGCGCCTGTGCGAGGACTTCATGGTCGACATGGTGCAGGGCGGTGCGGGCACCTCGACCAATATGAACGCCAACGAGGTCATCGCCAACCGCGGCCTGGAGCTGATGGGGCATCGCAAGGGCGAGTACCGCTACCTGCACCCCAACGACGACGTGAACTGCTCGCAGTCCACCAATGACGTCTACCCCACCGCGGTGAAGCTCGGCGTGTACCTGTCGCTGCAGGACGCCGCCGCGGCATTGACGGAACTGCGGAATGCCCTGCGGGCCAAGGCGGTCGAATTCGGCGACGTCATCAAGATGGGCCGCACCCAGCTGCAGGACGCCGTCCCCATGACGCTGGGCCAGGAGTTCGGTGCGTACGCGGTGATGATCGGCGAGGCCATCAGCCATCTGCAGCGCATCGGGCAGGACCTGCTCGCGGTGAACATGGGCGGCACCGCCATCGGCACCGGCATCACCAGCCCGCCCGGCTACGCGGACCTGGTGACCCGGAATCTCGCCGAGATCACCGGGCTGCCCATCCGCCAGGCCGAGAACCTGGTCGAAGCCACCCAGGACTCGGGCGATTTCGTGGCGGTGTCGGGCACCCTCAAGCGCGCGGCGGTCCAGCTGTCCAAGATCTGCAACGATCTGCGGCTGCTCTCCAGCGGCCCGCGCGCCGGCCTGGGCGAGATCAATCTGCCCGCGGTCCAACCGGGTTCGTCGATCATGCCGGGCAAGGTCAACCCGGTCATCCCGGAGGTGGTGAACCAGGTCTGCTTCCAGCTCATCGGCTACGACATGACCGTCACCATGGCCGCCGAGGCGAGCCAGCTGGAATTGAACATGGCCGAACCGATCATGGCCTACGACCTGCTGATGGGCCTGATGATGCTGCGCAATGCGGCCATCACCTTGACCAGCCGCTGCATCACCGGCATCACCGCCAACCGGGAACACTGCCGGGATCTGGTGGCGCACAGCATCGGCCTGGTGACCGCGCTGGTGCCCAAGCTCGGCTACGAGCAGTCGGCGGCGATCGCCAAGGAGGCGTTGCGGACCGGCGGCAGCGTCTACGACCTGGTGCTGGAGCGCAGCGCCCTGAGCAAGGACGAACTCGACGAGCTGCTGAGCCCGGAGAAGATGACCGCGCCGCGGTCGCGCACCCTCTGAATCGGCCCGCGAATCAGTGATCCCGGAGCCACTTTTCGACATGGTCGAGGGTGGACTCGGGATCGCTGATCCAGCCGTTGTGCCCGAGCGGGTCCGGATTGTGCCAGGTGGTGATGTCGGCCTCGGACAGCTTGGCGAGCAGCTGCCGCGCCGACCCGCGCGGGGTCAGCTCGTCGCCGGTCATGGTGATCGACAGGACCGGCAGTTTCAGCCGCCCGATGCGCTCCTCGTAGTCGATATCGGCTCCGGCGGGCTGGAATCGGCCGGTGCGGGCCAGCCGCGCCCAGTCGGCGATCAGCGCCTTCGACTGCCGTCCGAAGCCGCCCGCGGCGATGGTGTCGCCGGGCCAGAACCCGGCCAGATTGGCGGTCAGCGACAGCGCCGCGCTGCCCACCGCGGCCAGGCCCGTGTAGCCGCGGAAATGCGGCGTGCCCGAGGCGATGAGGATCAATCCGCCCAGCCGCCCGCGGATCCGGGAGGCGTACATGACGCCGAGCTGGCCGCCCATGCTGTGCCCCAGCAGGTACGGCGTGCTCTCGGGGAACCGCTCGCGCACCACCTCGAACATGGCGGGGAAGTCCATGGCCACCAGTTCCTGATAGCCGTGGGTGCTCGGGACGCCGGGTTTCGGCTTACCAGCGCGGGGAGGCGGAGCGGCTCCGTTTCCGCGGATCTCCAGCAGCGCCACATCGAAACCCCGGTCCGCCAATGGCTTCCCGAACAGCGAATAGTACTCCCCCGGGACGCCCAGGCCGGGCGCGATCACCACCACCGGCCGGGGGCGGTCGGCCGTAATCGGATGCCGGTGCGGGCCTTTCGCCGGTATCAAGCGCACCGGCACCGTGGTCCCGTCGGGCATCTGGATGGGCACGGTCTCCATGATCGGCACGCTACCCGTAAAGGTCGCGCCCGTCCGCGAGGCAGCGGACGGGCGCGAAAACGGGTCGGTGGTCGGGGGTTCGGACCGGGTCAGGCGCTGACGGCGCCCATGATGATGCGGCGCAGCACCCGGATCACGTCGTCGAGCGGCTGGCGCGGTTCCGAACCGCTCCAGGCGTCCACCACGTAGTTCACGGCGCCGATGATGGCGAGCACGCGCATTTCGTAGTCACCGGGCGGGATTTCACCGTGCAGGGCGGCATCCTCGGCGGCGCTGGCCAGCAGCGCGCCCCAGGCGCGCCGCAGTTCCAGGCGGAACTTCTCCACCTTGGGTCCCGCCCCGACGACTTCGACGAGCGCGACTCTGGCCTTGCGCGGATCTCGCCCGATGGACTCGATATAGGCGCGTACGGCGGCGTCGATGATGTCGATGGCGCTGGCGTCGGAGTGCTCGGCGATGGTGGCCGCCACGGCTTCCCGGGATTCGCGATCGATCTGCTCGTAGAGCTCGAGCAAGAGCGATTCGCGTCCGGTGAACTCCTCGTAGAACTGCCTCGAGGAGAGACCGGCGTCCTTGCAGATGGCTCCGACAGAACTATTGGCGTATCCATCGCGCGCGAACACCGTGAGCCCGGACTCCAGAAAACGCGCACGACGCTGCCGCTGCCGGTCTTCTACGGGCTGCCCGGCGTACATTCTTCCCGCGTTCGTTTCCTGTGACATTGCGCCAGACAATACCGAAGGGCCCGATCCCCTCGTCATGGATCGGGCCCTTCGTTTGAACCTTCGACTTACCGCGCGATAGCCGAAAGATGGCTCAGTGACTTCGGGCCGGGCGGCGCACCCGGAACGGTGGGTATAGGCAGGGGAACCGTCCCAGGTTCGGGACGCGGGTCCGGGGGGAGAGACTCGCGGCCCGATGTCGCATTGACCCGAAAGTCACTGATCGTTTGCCGTTCAACACGATACAGAGCAGCCGTACTGGACGGAATACTTTTCTAGGATCTTTTTAGTATTAATTTGTCGGACCCTCGCGATGCCCGGCCGGACCAGGGCGGGAGCACTCGATGCGAGCGGAGTACCCAGCGCCTTACCCACTGACACCAGGCGCGAAACCCGTCGACACGGACATAAAAAAGGACCCGATCCCCCCGTCGGAGATCGGGTCCTTCCACATCACCCCGGCTTCCGCGCAGTAGCCGAAAGATGGCGCTCGCGTGGCTACTTGGCGGAAACGCTCGAGGAGCCGGTTGCCAGCAACTTGAGAATGGTCTGAACGAGAACATCCGAAAGGAAGTTCGCCATGGTGGTGCTCCGATCCGCCGGGGTGCCAGTGCTTTCACTGACCGTTTGCCCTCGGCACGATACCGATCCGGTACCCACGCAGGGAAGATTTCCGATGAACTTTCTAGAACTTTTTTGAGAGAGCCCTAGATTAGGCCGGGACCTCCGGCTCGCCCAGGGTGAGCATGAGCCGGTTGGCCCAGGAGAACGAGGCGGCGGACAGCACCAGATCGTGCAGCTCGGCGGCGTCGAAACCCAGCTCTCGCAGCCGCTTCAGATGATCGGCGGACGCGCGCGGCGGATTGGCGGCCAGCGCGTCCACGAAATCGATGACGGCGTCCCACCTTTCGTCGATCCGCACTTCGTTGCCCTCGTCCAGCAACCGCTGCACATCCGCGACACGCTCGGACAGCGCAGAAGTGAAACGTGAATGAACGGATGCGCAGTACTCACACCCGTTGTGCCGGGAGGTAACGGTCGCCGCGAGTTCGCGCTCGGCCCGGGTCAATCCCCCTCGACCGTAGAAGATCGCTCGATCATTCGCGCTGCGGTGCGCCAGCACCTCGGCATTGCGCGCGAGTAGCCGGAAATAGGGGCCGACACCGCGATCGCCCTCGAGCAGGGGACGCTGCAACTCATCGGCATCGGCCAGCACGATGGGTTCCACCCACGGCACCCAGTCCAGCTGCTCCTGGGTGAATCCACTTGGCCGCCGGGACGTTTCGACACTGCGCACCTCGCGCCCGGGCTCACTCATCATCCGCTCCGATCAGTCGCAGCCCGGCCAGCAGCCGGACCTGGAAGTGCACGAACCCGATGAGCTGCGCCACCGTCACGATGTCGCGCTCGGACAGGCCGGCCGCGGCCAGCGCGTCGATGTCCGCGCGGGCGAGGGACGCCGGCGCGGAGGTCACCCGCGCGGCGTGCCGCAGCACGGCCGCCAGCACCGGATCGCCCTCCGCCGGAGTGGTTCCCAGCGCCGCGTAGTACGCCGCCAGCTCCGGCGCGCCGGCCAGCTCGGCGACGGCGACCGCCGCCGCGATCAGCCGCTCCCGTCCGACGCTCGCGGTGGCCGGGCCGTCGAGCAGCGCCTCGAATACACCCTGCGAATGTTCGATAACCTCCGGGCGTGTCGCGCGCACCGCGCGCACCGATTCGGCGCGCGCACCCAGCACGGCATCGATGACATCGGCGCGGCGGCCCCCTGCGCCGCCGTGCGCGCCGGCCGGGTCGGCGGTGTCGCCGGTGTCGGAAGCAGATTTACCGGCCACTTCCGTTGCTGCAGGTGGCGTGTCGTCGTAGGCGGTGAATGCCTCGGTCACCGGTTGGTCCTTTCGTCGGGTCGCCAACCCAGATGCGGCGCGACCTTGGTGGCGATGAGTTCGATGGAGCGCAGGGTGGCGGCGTGGCCCGGGTCGACCGGGTGCGCCTGCACGATGAAGTCGGTGGCGTGCCGCAGCGCCGCGTCCTCCGACAGCCGCGCCACCACCTCGTCCGGGGTGCCGATGTAGATGTCGCGCAAGACCTCGTCGACGGCTTCCGCCACTTCGGGTCCGCCGTTGCGGCCGAGCTGATCCAGGAACCGGGCCGCCCCGCGCTCGGCGAGGGCCACCGCTTCGTCGTGGTCGTCGGCCACGAAAACGCCCCGGGACGCGCCGATTCGCGGTTCGGCGCCCGCGGGCAGCGCGTCGAGGTAGGCGTCGACCAGCGGCTGCTGGATCTCCCAGAGCGTGGCGTCCGGCGCGGCCGGATCACGCGGCTGGGCCTTCGACAGCAGCAGTCCGTCACCGGCCCGCCCGGCCCGGCCCGCGCCCCCGGCCGAGAAGGTGGCCTGCCACAGGCGGTCACGCAGCCCGGCGGCCGGCGGGTTCAGCCCGCGGTCGCCGACCAGCGGCGTACCGTCCAGGGCCGCGGTCACCCGCGCGAGCTTGTCCGCGTACACCGACTGCCGATCCGCGCCGGCGAGGTCGAACAGTTCGAAGGCGTGCCGCGACCCGCCCGCGCCGAACCCGAGCTCGAGCCGCCTGCCCGACAGCTGGTCCAGCACCGCCGCGTCCTCGGCGACCCGGATCGGATCCTCCAGGGCCAGCGTCACGATCGCGGTCCCGAAGCGGATGCGCGGGAAGCGGGCGGCCGCGTGGGCGAGGAACACGAACGGGGACGGCAGCCCGCCCTCGGCCGGATCCAGGTGATGCTGCGCCACCCAGGCGGTGTCGTAGCCGAGTCGTTCGGCCAGCCCGATCTGCTCGAGCGCCTGCCGGTACACCGTGCTCGCGTCCTCCGCCGGATCGGTGCGGACCAGGCGGGTGAAGAAGCCGAGCCGTTGCGGGGTCATGTGGTCACCTTTCCGAGGTAGGCGTCGCGCACCGCCGGATCGCCGACGAGTTCCGCGGCCGGGCCGTGCAGCACGATCCGCCCGCTGCGCAGCACATTGGCGGTGTGCGCGATACTCAGGGCCAGCTCCGCCTGCTGCTCGACGATCAGGATGGCCAGGCCCAGCTCCCGATTGAGCCGGGCGATCTCCTCCAGCACCCGATCGACGAACAGTGGCGACAATCCCATGGTGGGCTCATCCATGCAGATGAGACGCGGTTTGCTCATGAGCGCGCGGGCGAAGGCCAGCATCTGCTGCTCGCCGCCGGAGAGCGTGCCCGCCCGCTGGGCGCGCCGCTCGGCCAGGCGCGGGAAGTGGTCGAACAGCTCGGCGGCGCGCGCGGCCAGCACCGCGCGGCGCTCCTTGCGGATGTAGCCGCCGACGAAGAGATTCTCCTCGACGGTCATGGCCGGGAAGACGCGCCGGGCCTCCGGGACCGAGGCCAGCCCGGCCCGGATCCGCGCCGACGGGGGCGTCGCGCTCACGTCCGTGCCGTCGATGCGCACCCCGCCCGAGGACGGTTTCAGCAGGCCGAGCGCGGTTTTCATGGTGGTCGACTTGCCCGAGGCATTGCCGCCCAGCAGCGAGACGATCTCGCCGGGCCGCACCCGCAGGGAGACCTCGTCGAGCGCCCGGGAGGGGCCGTAGTGCACCACCACCCGGTCGAATTCGAGGATCGGCGTGGCGTTCTCGTCGAATTCAGACATCCGCGCCGACCTTCCCGCCGGCCCGGCTGCGCCCGAGGTAGGCCTCGATGACGCGCGGATCCGCCAGCACCTCGGCGGGCGTGCCCTGGGCGATGATGCGCCCCTCGTCGAGCACGAGCACCCGGTCGGACAGGTCGTGGACCAGGTCCATCTTGTGCTCGACCAGCAGCACCGTCTGGCCCTGGGCCTTCAATGCGGCCAGCTGCCCGCCGATTTCGGCGGTCTCGGACTGGTTCATGCCCGCGGCGGGCTCGTCGAGGAGCAGCAGGACGGGTTCCGCGGCGAGTGCCCGCGCGATCTCGGTGCGGCGGCGATTGGCGTAGGACAGCGTGTAGGTCGGATGGTCGGCGCGCGGCGCCAGGCGTTCCTCGAACCGTGCGAGTTGCGCGTCGATCCGAGCGGCCGACGCCCGCCGCTCGGCGCGCGCCGCGGGTGTCGGCGCCAGCGCCACCCCCAGCTCGGCGAGCAGTGAAATCCATTTCAGCACCGGCACATTCGCCAGCGCACGCAGTGGCCGCGCGGCGCGCAGCGTGGGCTGCAGGCCGACATCGACGTTCTCGCGGACGGTCATGTTGCCGAACACGCGGCCGTTCTGGAAGGTCCGGGCGATGCCCGCCGCGGCGGCCGCCTCCGGGCGACCCGGGCGAATCCTGGTGCCGTGCACCAGGACTGCCCCGGCATCCGGCTTCAGCACGCCGGAGATCAGATTGACCGTCGTCGACTTCCCGGACCCGTTGGGCCCGATGATCGAGACGAATTCACCCGGCGCGATGGAGAATTCGACCCCGTCCACGGCTCGCACACCGCCGAAGGAGCGTCGCAGACCGGTGACCGTGAGCACGTCAGGCGTTGACCGGGACACGATTCCTCCTCACCAGAATTCCCTGCGGCCGGAACCGCACCACCAGCAGCAGGACCAAGCCGTACAACACGATTCGCCACGACGGCGCCAGCCGCAGCAGCTCCGGCACCCCGATCAGCACGACCGCGCCCAGCACCGCACCGTAGGGCGAGGCGGTGCCGCCCAGCACCAGGATGGTCACCACCAGCAGCGACATCGGCAGGTTGAAGACCGTCGGGTCGATGTAGGAGTACTGATGGGCCAGCAGCGCGCCGCCGATGCCGGAGAAGAACGCCGCCACCGCGAAGGCCAGCGCCTTGTAGTCGCGCACCGGCACTCCCGCCGAGCGGGCGGCCACCTCGTCGGCCCCGATGGCCCGGATGGCGATCCCCAGCCGGGACCGCTGCACGCCGACGATGACCGCCAGCACGATCGCCAGCACCACCAGCTCCAGCCGGAAAATCTGGGTGTGCGTGGCGAATTCGTACCCGAACAGACTGGGCGCGGGAATCCCGAAGATGCCGTAGCTGCCGCGCGTCACCGGCTCCCAGTTGCGGATGATCGCCACCGTCACGATGCCGATGCCCAGCGTCGCGATGGCCACATAGTGCCCGCCCAGCCGCCACAGCGGCGCGGCCAGCACCGAGGAGGCCACGGCCGCGACGAGGCCCGCGGCCACGATGGCGGACAGGAAGGCCCAGCCGTGCGACACCGTCAGCACCGCCGAGGTGTACGCGCCGATGGCGATGGGACCCGCCTGCCCGATGGCCAGCTGTCCCGCCGACCCGGCCACCAGCGTCATGGAGACCGCGATGATGGCGTAGGCCAGGATCTGGGTGCCCACCGAGATGCCGTAGTCGTCCGCGATCAGCGGAATCGCCACGCCCGCAACGGCGAACGCGATCAGAGCATGCCACCAGCGGACCCGCAATTCCCGTCCCGACCCGAGGAAGGTGCCGGTCATGGGCTCGGATTCGATGGCGGGCGGCCGGGCGAGCAGGCCGCCGGGCCGCAGCACCAGGAAGATCACCAGCAGGCCGAAGGTGATCAGATCCCGGTAGCCGTCACCGAACCAGTAGATGCCGAAAGCCTCCACCAGCCCGAGCACGAAGCCGCCGATGACCGCGCCCGGAATCGACCCCAGCCCGCCGATGGTCGCGGCCACGAAGCCGGTCATGCCGACGATGCCACCGCTGGTCGGCGAGATGTTCGAGTTGTAGAGGCCGACGAAGATGCCCGCCAGCCCGCCCAGTCCGGAGGCGATGGCGAAGGCCAGCGCCTGCACCCGGCCCACACCGATGCCCATCTGCGCGGCGGCGTCCGGGTCCTGCGCGGTAGCGCGAATGGCCAGGCCGTGGCGGCTGTAGCGCAGGAACGCCCACAGTCCCGCCATCACCGTGAGGGTGAGGGCGAACATGACCACATCGGAGGTGCCGAACCGCACGCCGCCGGCCCGGAAGTTGTTGGTGGGCAAAACCTCTGGGAAGGGCCGGGTGTCGGGTCCGAATACCAGGGCGACCACGTTCTCGATGATCAGCCCGACCGCCACCGTCGCCAGCAGGGCGGCAATGGCCGGGGCCCGCCGCAGCGGCCGCACCGCCAGGATGTCGATGGCGACGCCGACCAGCGCCGTCGCCGCCACCACCACGATCAGCGCGGCCCACCAGGGCACGCCGTGCTGGGCGATCAGCCACCAGCCCAGCACCGAACCGAACGCGAAGATCGAGCCGTGCGCGAAGTTGATGACATTGCTGACCCCGAAGATGAGGGTGATGCCCACGGCGATGAGCGCGTACGCATTGCCGTGCACCAGACCCGCGATGAGCGTGTCGAACATCTATTTGGCGCTTCCGACCGGCACGAATTTGCCGCTGCGCAGTTCCAGCTCGATCGGCTTCACGCCGGTGGGCCGTCGCGTCTGCTGATCGAAGGCGAAGGTGCCCAGCCCGATTCCGTCGAAGTCCTTGATCTCGCGCAGGCCCTTCAGCACGCCCTCGCGAGTGGCGCCGCCGGTCTTGGCGGCCTTCACCAGCACGTTCAGCGCGTCGTAGGCGTAGACGTTGAAATCGCCGGGGTCCGTGTTGAACTTGGCCCGGAACTTGGTGACGAAGCTCTGGATCTTGGGGCTCGGATCCGACGGCGTGAAGACGCCGTTCACGATGTCGCCCTCGGCCGCCGCACCCGCCAGATCGATGAACTGCGGGGTGTTCTGGCCGGCGAAGAGCTGCCCGGTGAACCCGACATCACGCAGCTGCTTGACCACCAGCGCGCCGTCCGGGCCGTAGCCGAGGTGCACGAAGGCGTCCGGGTTGGCGTCGCGGCCCTTGATCAGCACCGGCCGGAAGTCCTGCGAATCCGGCAGGATGGCCGAGGAGTAGGCGATCTCGATGCCCTTCTCCTTGGCGAACTGCTCGAAGAATTTGAAAGCCTGCTTGCCCC
Organism: Nocardia sp. NPDC004711; assembly: GCF_053601595.1. Lineage (NCBI taxonomy): Bacteria > Bacillati > Actinomycetota > Actinomycetes > Mycobacteriales > Nocardiaceae > Nocardia > Nocardia sp. NPDC004711. The sequence goes on from NZ_JBSGCB010000022.1 coordinate 149,703, forward strand.
AGTCGGTTTCGAGGTAGACGACGGAGACCTTCTTCGCCTTGGATCGCACCCACTCGGCATTGCGCTCCATGTACACGTCCAGCGTGATGGAGGGGCTCCAGGAGTAGTCGCCGCCCTTGGTGAAATCCACCGAGGAGTTGGTGAACCCGTACTGCACCAGCTTGCCGCGGTTGTACACCGGCGAGGCCGCGATGGAGGCGGGCGAGGAGAAGTCGCCGAGCTCGGCGATGATGGACTTGTCGCCCACGAACTTGGTGGCGATCGGCACCGTCTGCTTCGGATCCGACTGCGAATCCTCCCATTTCAGCGCGACCTTCTTGCCGTCGATCCCGCCCGCCGCATTGATCTCGTCCAGGGCCAGGTCGAAGCCCTGCTGCCAGAGCCGCCCGTACTCGGCCGACCCGCCCGTCTTCGGGCCCGACACCCCGAAGTACACGGTGTCCGCCTTGCTGTCCGACGACTCGTTCCCGCACGCCGACAGCAGCCCCGCCGCCGCGGTCGCCGCCGCCACACCCACCAACACCCGGAATCCACGCGACCCGGACCAGTTCCTGCTCATTGCTACCTCTGCACTCGTGCACCGACACCGCGCCGGGGCATGGGGACTCGACCGCGACCGCCGAAGGCGTACGGTGCGGGAAAGAGAATCGCCCGCATGGAATTCGGGCGCCGGGCCTCAGCCGTTGGCCGGGCGGCATCCAGACATGGACCTGTGCTCCTTCGACTAGCGCTTGCGGGGTCCGCGTGGACGCCGCCTGGTCGTCACCCGGGGCACCCCACCGCCGCGCGAGGGTTGCCGATCAGCGAGCCGGGGCTCGAACATGCTGATACTCGTGACCGTGGGCAGAACGGTAGCCGCGGCCACCCCGCGCCGACACCATTCGAATCACCCTGATGCCAACGACCCGTCCGCACCGACGAGAGGAAAGCCCTTGCCACCCCTGCAAATTGCCGTCTGCGGCCCCAGCACCTGCACCGACTCCGAGTCCACGGCCGCCCGCGAGGTGGGCCGGCTGCTCGCCGCGGCGGGTGCGACCGTGCTGTGCGGTGGCGGTTCGGGCGTGATGGCCGCGGTCACCGAGGGCGCTTCCGGCGCAGGCGGACTCGTCCTCGGCATCCGTCCCGACACGGATCGTGACGCGGTCTGCCCGGGCCTGTCCGCGGCGATCTATACGAATATGGGTGAGGCCCGCAATACGATCCTGGTGGCCTCGGCCGACGCGGTCATCGTCATCGGCGGCTCGTGGGGCACCCTGTCCGAGCTGGCATTGGCGAACCACCGCGGTATCCCGGTCGTATCACTGCGCGGCTGGCAGGTACGCGATGCCGACGGCCACGCGGTCGACGCCTCGATCCCCGCCCTCGACCCCTCGCACGCCGTGGCCCTCGCGCTCGCCCCGCCGATCTATCCGTGAGCACCCGCACCGCGCGCGGCCGGTGCGCCGAGAGCGGTTGCGAGTCGGCCGGTTACGCGGCGAGGTGGGCGGTCAGCCAGCGCGGGAACTCGGTCAGATCGCCGAGCACCACATCCGCGCCCGCGGCCGACAGCTCCTCGGCCGCATAGGGCCCGGTGGTCACCGCCACCGACACCGCGTCGGCCACCTTGGCCGCCCGCACATCGCCGAGATGATCCCCCACATAGATCGAGGCCCCGCGCTCCCGCAGCACCTCGCCCTTCTCCTCCGCCCAGGCCCCGCCGACCAATTCGTCGACCGCCAGCCCGAGATGATCGAGATGCAACTGCGCGTGCGGCCCGTTCTTCGCCGTGATCACCAGCACCCGCCCACCGGCCCGATGCACCGCCGCCAGCGCGTCGACCACCCCCGGCAGATGCTCCGCCGCGTGCACCGCCAGATCCGGATACAACTCCCGGTACATCGCGACGATCCCCGGCACCTCGTGCTCCGGGAACCACTGCGCCGCCTCGTGCGCCAGCGGCGGCCCGAGCCGCGACACCACCAGCTCCGAATCGATCGCCACCCCGGTCCTGGCGGCCACCGCATCCCACACCGCCGCAATCCCCGGCCGCGAATCGATCAGCGTCATATCCAGGTCGAACCCGACCACCAGCCCACCGGCGACTGCACCCGAACGATCAACACTCACCCCCAGACCCTACGACCCACGTCCACCCACCCGACCACGGCCACAGCCGACCACCGTCGCACCCACTCGGGACCGTGCATGACACCCACCGGCCGCGCCGACCCGATCGGTACAGCCCGGGCGCTGAGTAGACCGGCACCACCCGCGCTCGCCCGGGCTACGGCATTCATGGAATCCGGCAGGCCGTTCCGTGACGACCTGGGCAGCGGGCTCTCCCGGGACGGAAAATCGCGGGCATGTCCGTTGCGACCCGAATTAGTCTCGGGCGCATGCCAAGTGATCAGGGAACGCTTTTCTGTGGGACGGAGCTGGCGGCGCGGATCGAGCGGGTCGAAGCGGAGCTCATTGCGAAGGGCAGTGCGGCGGCCGCGGACCGGGTGGGAGTCGATGCGGGGTTCGTACTGCCGGTGGCGGGCGGGGTGGCGTCGTTTGCCGAGGACGGGTCACCGCTGAACAAGGTCGCCGGGCTCGGATTCGCGGGGATACCCGAGCCGTCGGAACTCGACGAGATCGAGCGGTTGTTCGCGGCACGGAAGACGCCGGTACAGGCCGAGGTCTCGCAGCTCGGCGATCCGGGTGTCGGCGAACTCCTCACCGCGCGCGGTTATCTGCTGGTGTCGTTCGAGAACGTGCTCGGGCTGGAGCTCGGCGGCGCGCGTGCCGCGGTGATCGCCGACGGTGTCGACGTGAAACCCAGCGGCGAGGACGAGTTCGACAGCTGGCTCGAAGTGGTCGCGGAGGGGTTCGCGCATCCCGATACCCAGGGTGTGGCGTCGCACGAGGAATTTCCGGCCGATGTCATCGCCCGGGCCATGCGGGATCTCACCGGTGCGGCGGGGGTACGGCGATATCTGGCCCGGCGTGACGGGCGGGTGGCCGGCGGGGCGAGCATGCGCATGTCCCAGGGCGTCGCCCAGCTGACCGGCGCGGCAACCGATCCCGCGCATCGGCGGCACGGGGTGCAGTCGTCGCTGCTGTCGGTGCGCCTCGCCGAGGCGACGGCAGCGGGCTGCGATATCGCGGTGGTGACCACCCAGCCCGGCTCGAAGTCCCAGCAGAATGTGCAACGGCTGGGCTTCGGGCTGCTCTACACGCGGGCGATCCTGGTCAAGCCCTGATCGGCCCGGTCGTGCCCTGATCAGCCGGGTCGTGCCGTGATCAGCCCGGCAGCCGGTGCGCGGCAATCGGTTTCAGGTGTTCGCGCAGCAGGTCGCCGTCGTCGCCGAAGAGCTGGGCGTCGGTGTCGACGGCGGTCTGCACGCCCTGGCTCGCCAGTTCCCGTCCGGCGGAGGTCAGTTCGATGCGCAGGACCCGGGCGTCGGCCGGATCGGCGTGACGGAGGAGCAGGCCCCGCTCCTCCAGCCCCCGAATCACCTTGGACGCCATCATCCGATCCGAACCGGACATGTCGGCCACCTGCTGCTGGGTCGGCAGCTCGCCCTCCCGGCTCAGCCAGCCCGCCGAGGCCAGCAGGTTGAACTGGGTGGGGGTGAGGCCGAGCGGGCGCAGATTGCGTTCCAGCGTCGCCCGCCACTCCAGCGCGGCGTGGTGCAACCAGAAGCCCGGGCTCATGAGCGGTCCCCGCGGCACGCCACGCGCCTGCCGCGAAGTTCCCGGCGCCCGCCCCGATGATTCAGCCACGCCGTAGCGCCTCCTGCTCCAGTGCCGCGAAGGTCAGCGGCATATCCGCGCGCATGGCCTTCTCCCAGACGAGTTTGAACAAGGGCCCGAACAGCCCGTGCACCTCGACATTCTCGGCCACCCGCACGGTGCCGTCGCCGAGGGCCTGGTAGGTGCGGTGGCCGCGCAGCTTCCCGAACGGAATACCCGCCTCACTGGTCCACGACTGTCCCGGCTCCACGGCGACGATGGTGAACGGCCCCGCCGGCGCCCCCTTCGGCTTGACCCACCCGGTGGTCCCGGCCGCGAACTCGCCGTCGATGCGGGACTTCTCCTCGTGCGGGTCCCATTCCGACCAGCGGGCCACATCGGTGGCGACCGCCCAGATCTTGTCGATGTCGCCGGTGATCACGGCCTCTTCGGTGAACGAGTACATCATGACTGCCATCTCCCCTCGGGAAATTCTGTTGTTGCGACAACAGTAACCGTAGTCGCGACAACAATCAACCCTTCCGGGGATTCGATGGCCGCACACGACAACGGGGCTCGGTGACGGACGGCCTCGATATCCCGCCGCCACCGGGCCCCGGTCACCCCCTACGGGGCGAGGGCGTAACCCAGCGGGCGTGTGGTGAACGTGCCCCGGCCCTGTGTGCGACTGCGCAAACGGGTTGCGTAGCCGAACAATTCGGCCAGCGGTACGGTGGCCGTCACCACCACGACGCCGGGCCGGGTGACCGAGCCGGTCACCCGGCCGCGCCGGGCGGCGAGGTCACCGAGCACCGCGCCGACATGGTCCTCCGGCACGGTCACGGTCAGCTCCACCAGCGGCTCCAGCACCGCCATGGCGCTGGCGCGCAAGGCTTCCCGCAGCCCCAGGCGGCCCGCGGTGCGGAACGCCAGCTCCGACGAATCCTTCGAATGCGTCGCGCCATCGGTGAGCGTGACCCGGACCCCGGTGACCGGGTGACCTGCGAGCGGACCCTCCGAAAGGGCGTCCCGGCAGCCGGCCGCCACCGCGCGGACGAACTCCGCCGGCACCCGGCCACCGACCACCGTCGAGTCGAACTCGAATCCCGTTGCCCCGGGCTCGGATTCACGCAGCGGCTGCACATCGAGCACGATGTGCGCCCACTGCCCGGCCCCGCCGTCCTGCTTGGCATGCCGGTAGGTCAGGCCCCGGATGCCGCGCACCACGGTCTCCCGGTACGCCACCTGCGGCCTGCCCACGGTCACGCTCAGCCCGCGGTCGCGGCGCAGCTTCTCCACCACGACCTCGAGGTGCAGTTCGCCCAGTCCGGCCAGCAGGGTCTGCCCGGTCTCCGGGTCGGTCCGCACCGCCAGGGAGGGGTCCTCCTCGGCCAGCCGGGCCAGGGCCACCGCCAGCTTCTCGGTGTCCGCGCCGGTCCGCGCCTCGACCGCGACCGACACCACCGGCTCGGTGGGAGCCGGCGGTTCCAGCAGCACCGGGGCGTCCGGCGCGCACAGGGTCGCGCCGACCCGCACGGCCTTCGGCCCGACCAGCGCGACGATGTCGCCCGCCACCGCGGCCTCGACCTCCGCGTGCCGGTCCGCCTGCACCCGCAGGATGCGCGCGACCCGCTCGCGACGACCACCGCCCACGTCCAGCACGGTGTCGCCCTTCCGCAGGACGCCCGAGTAGACGCGCACGAAGGTGAGCCGCCCGGTCGGCGTGGCATGCACCTTGAAGGCCAGTGCCGCACACGGTTCCGCCGGATCCGCGGCGCGGACGTCGTCACCGGCCCCGACCGCGGGCCGGTCCAGCGGTGACGGCAGGTACGCGACCACGGCGTCGAGCAGCGGCTCGATGCCGATATCGCGGTAGGCCGCGCCGCACAGCACCGGCACCACCTCGCCGGAGAGGGTGAGCTCCCGCAGCGCGGCGGTCAGGGTCTCGGCGGACAGGCCGGAGCGTTCGACGAATTCCTCCAGCGCCGCCGAATTCCGCTCCGCCACCGCCTCTTCCAGTTCACGTCGGCATCGCGCCACCTCGTCCGCGAGGTGATCCGGAACCGGGCCCGCCACGAGGCCGTTCGCCCACGTGAGGGCACGCAGGCGAACCAGATCCACCACGCCCGCGAAGGCGTCGCCGGCGTACACCGGCAGCTGGACGAGCACCGGAACCGGATGCAGCCGTTCGCGAATCGAGGCGACCGCGGCCGTCAGGTCGGCCCCGGCGCGATCCATCTTGTTGACGAAGGCGATCCGGGGCACGCCGTAGCGGTCGGCGCGTCGCCACACCGATTCGCTCTGCGGCTCCACCCCCGCCACGGCGTCGAAAACCGCCACCGCGCCGTCCAATACCCGCAGGGACCGCTCGACCTCATCGGAGAAGTCGACGTGCCCCGGGGTGTCGATGACGGTGAGCCGGTGCCCGGCCCACTCGCAGCTCACGGCCGCCGCGAAAATGGTGATGCCCCGATCCCGTTCCTGCGGATCGAAATCGGTGACGGTGGTGCCGTCGTGCACCTCGCCGCGCTTGTGGGTGATCCCGGTAAGAAACAGCATCCGCTCGGTCACCGTGGTCTTCCCGGCATCCACATGCGCGAGAATTCCGAGATTGCGAACGACTGCCAAAGATTGTCGAGAAGTGTTGGTACGCACGGTCATACGTCCTTCGTGCTGATCCGGAACAGAACAGCGCGATTCCCCCGGACAGGGCAGACGCCCCGGGGGTACTCAGTACCGGCCGCGCAGCCGGCACCGAGCCGGCGAAGACACCAGGATCACCTCGAAGCGCGGGCGGGCCACGACGACGTCGCGATGAACGCGCATGATCGGCCCCTTCCCGCTCTCGAGTTCGACGGAAGCTCCCGCTCCGCCGTGCGACCGTAACAGTGCAACGTTTTCGGTGTCGCGTGAATTTCCCAGGGGTCCATTCGAGCTCGGCCGGCGCTACATCGCCAGATGCCCGGCATGGATCACGGCCAGATTCGCGACGACCAGGACCGGGAAGGCGACCGCGGCCGTCCGATGTCCCAGCTGCCACAGCCCGGCGGCGGCACCGCCGAACACCACGACCTTGGTGGCCACCGCCGCCGCGGGGATCGAGAAACTCGCCTGCGGTGCGGCGAACATGCCCCACAGCACCATGGCAGCCAGGGCGACGCCGCCACCCAGCACCACCTTGGCGATCCGGCCGCGACCGGTGCGCACGCCCCAGTAGGCCAGCGCGCCGACAGCGACGAGTTCCAGCACGAAGGCGAGGGTCAGGTTGACGGCCGTCCAGGCGGTGGTGATCATGTCTACTCCGAGATCGGTGCTCTCAATTAGGACCAATGATCGCCCACCGCAGGCACCGAGTCAAGAGCAGTGCTCTCGCTTTGCGATCGGAGGCGGAAATGCCAAGGGCCCCCGGCACAGTGCCGGGGGGCCCTTGGACGGCGAGGAGAGCGGAGGCGCTGGATTATCTACCCAAAAGAATTAGAAGGAAGCTCCCCCATGGCCTCGCCACGCACCACGCTAGCAGTCATGCCGGGATCAGATCACCCAGGTTTTCGGGAGTGAACATCCGCGACCCCTCCGGCAGCCCCTCCGGGCGCTCCAGGCCGATGAAGGTGACCGGCCCCTCGAAAGTCTGCCCGTCCCAGCGGATCACGTCGTCCGCCAGCAGGCCCGCCAGGTAACCCACCGTCAGATACCGGCGATCCACCAGCGCCCGCGCCAGCGCGGTCGCCGAGACCTGGTTGTTCTCCACCGCATTGAATTCGGGCTCGCCCGCCAGGTGCAGATGCAGCCACCTCACCTGCCACTCGCCGCCCGGCGCGCGAAAGAACACCAGCGGCAGGGCGACTCGCCCCGCTACCTGGGCAAGGCCAGCAGGTTCAGCACCCCCTGCGCCAATCCCTCGGACACCGCGGCCGCCGCCCGCTCGTCACCGAGCGTATCCAGCAGGCAGTCGGTCCAGAACTCCACCGTGTCGGGCACATTCGCCGGGAAGTCCTTGAAGTACACATTGTGCTCGACATGCGCGCCGGCCATCCGGCGCACGATCGGCAGCACCCGCACCGCGATATCGAGCACCGCCCCCGGCGTCAACCCCGCCAGCCGCGCGATCAGATCCCCGGAAAGCTTGAACCCCACCGACATCATTACGGCATCGAACTGCCGCACGACAACCTCGCCGGACCCCTCCGGCCCTTCGACACCGGGCAGCCGCAACGTACGGCTGATCACCAGCTCGTCCAGATCCCAACTCACCCAGGCATCTTCGCAACCTTCGACGCCCCGGCCCCACCGAATTACGCGCCGGCCGAGAAATACCCAGAAAACGCAGAAGGCCCCCAGCATGAGCTGGGGGCCTTCGCGAAGGATGTTCCGGCGGTGTCCTACTCTCCCACACCCTGTCGAGTGCAGTACCATCGGCGCAGGTGGCCTTAGCTTCCGGGTTCGGAATG
>NZ_JBSGCB010000023.1:0-151056 GCF_053601595.1 Nocardia sp. NPDC004711
CGATTTCAGTTCGCCCATGGTTCGCATGCTGAGGAAGCGGTGCCGGGGTACGTACACGTTCTCGACCACGACGGTGTTGGAACCGGTGCCGCGCACACCACCGGCAGGGGATCGGGGCCACCGCAGCCCTCGGGGCCTCGCTCGATCCTGACGCCGAAGCCAGTATAGGTCAGGCTTACCTAACTAAGCAAGTGGCGCCAACCCGGCGGTCCGGACCGAGATCCCGCGTGCGAACGTGGAGCAATGAGCGACGACTTCTCCTCGATCAAGTCCCTGGCCGATATCACCCCGGAGCTGATGAACAAGTTCAGCGAGGGCACCTTCACCGACCTGCTGGGACTGAAGTTCACCGCGCTGAGCGGTGACGGGGTGGCCGCGGAGTGGGTGGTGACGCCGCAGCAGTATCAGCCAGCGGGGATCGTCAACGGCGGCGTGTACTGCACGGTCATCGAGACCCTCGCCAGCGTGGCGGCCGGCGCCTGGCTGGGCGATCGCGGGACCGTGGTGGGCGTCAACAACAACACCGACTTCCTGCGCGCGGTGCGGGAGGGCAAGCTGACCGGTGTCGCGAGCCCGATCCATCGCGGGCGTTCGCAGCAGCTGTGGCAGGTGGTGATCACCGACGAACAGGACCGGACGGTGGCGCGCGGTCAGGTCCGGCTGCAGAACCTCAACCCCCAGAACTGAAGGCGCGGAACCGGAATCGCCGCGCCGGAACTCGTCGTCCGCGGATCGTATATCACCGAAACATGCTGGTAACGCAGGTCGTGCCAGAATGACCGACGATCCGTCCCCGCGATTCGACGAGGAGTCCGAATGCGACTGTCGCCGCACGAGCAGGAGCGCCTGCTGCTGAGTTACGCGGCCGAGCTGGCCCGGCGGCGACAGGCCCGTGGACTCAAACTGAACCACCCGGAAGCGATCGCGATCATCACCGATCACGTGCTCGAGGGGGCGCGCGACGGCCGCACCGTCGCCGAGCTGATGGCCTCGGGCCGCAGCGTGCTCACCCGCGACGACGTCATGGACGGCATCCCGGAGATGATCCACGACGTCCAGGTCGAGGCCACCTTCCCGGACGGCACCAAGCTCGTCACCGTCCACCACCCGATCGGATGACGGCCGTGATTCCTGGCGAATACCTCTGTGCCGAAGGCACGATCGAGCTCAACGCGGGCGCGGAACGCATCGAACTGGACGTGGTCAATACCGGTGACCGGCCGGTTCAGGTCGGCTCGCACGTGCACTTCCCGCAGGCCAATACCGCCCTCGAATTCGACCGCGCGGCCGCCCGCGGCCGCCGCCTCGACATTCCCGCCGGCACCGCGGTGCGCTTCGAACCCGGTCTGGGGCAGCGGGTTTCGCTGGTTCCGCTGGGCGGCGCCCGCGAGGTGCACGGAATCAGCCTCACCCCACCCGGAAAGCTGGATGCCTGATGGCCGAACTGTCCCGCGCCCGTTACGCCGAACTGTTCGGGCCCACCGCCGGCGACCGAATCCGCCTGGCGGACACCGATCTGCTCATCGAGATCACCGAGGACCGCAGCGGCGGACCGGGTCTCGCCGGTGACGAGGCCGTCTTCGGTGGCGGCAAGGTGCTGCGCGAATCCATGGGCCAGGCCCGCGCCACCCGCGCCGAGGGCACCCCGGACACCGTCATCACCGGCGTGGTGATCGTCGACTACTGGGGAATCATCAAGGCCGACATCGGTATCCGTGACGGCCGCATCGTCGCCATCGGCAAGGCCGGCAACCCCGACACCATGAGCGGGGTGCACCCGGACCTGGTGGTCGGGCCCTCGACGGAGATCATCGCCGGCAACGGCCGGATCGTCACCGCGGGCGCCATCGACTGCCACGTGCACTTCATCTGCCCGCAGATCCTCGACGAGGCCATGGCCGGCGGCATCACCACCCTCGTCGGCGGCGGCACCGGACCCGCCGAGGGCTCCAAGGCCACCACCGTCACCCCGGGCGCCTGGCATCTGGCCCGCATGCTGGAGTCCACCGACTCCTGGCCGGTGAACATCCTGCTGCTGGGCAAGGGCAATACCGTGCGCGAGGACGCGCTGTGGGAGCAATTGCGCGGCGGCGCGGGCGGTTTCAAACTGCACGAGGACTGGGGCACCACCCCGGCCGCCATCGACCACTGCCTCACCGTGGCCGACGCCTCCGGCGTGCAGGTGGCGCTGCACTCGGACACCTTGAACGAGGCCGGATTCGTGGAGGACACGCTCGCCGCCATCCGGGGCCGGGCCATCCACTCGTATCACACCGAGGGTGCGGGCGGCGGGCACGCACCCGACATCATCACCGTCGCTGCGCATCTCAACGTGCTGCCCAGCTCCACCAACCCGACGCGGCCGCACACCGTCAACACCCTCGACGAGCATCTGGACATGCTCATGGTGTGCCATCACCTGAGCCCGTCCATTCCGGAGGATCTGGCCTTCGCGGAGAGCCGGATCCGGCCCTCCACCATCGCGGCCGAGGATCTGCTGCACGATCTGGGCGCGATCTCCATGATCGGCAGTGACGCACAGGCCATGGGCCGCATCGGCGAGGTGGTCATGCGCACCTGGCAGACCGCGCACGTCATGAAGCGCCGTCGCGGCGCGCTGCCCGGCGACGGTGCGGCCGACAACAACCGGGTGCGGCGCTACGTCGCGAAATACACCATCTGCCCGGCGGTTACACACGGCCTCGACGCCGAGATCGGCTCCGTCGAAGTGGGCAAACTGGCCGACCTGGTGCTGTGGGAGCCCGCCTTCTTCGGGGTCCGCCCGCACGCGGTCATCAAGGGCGGCACGATCGCGTGGGCCGCCATGGGCGACGCCAACGCGTCCATTCCCACTCCGCAGCCGGTACTGCCGCGCCCGATGTTCGGGGCCGCGCCGAGCGTGGCGGCGGGCACCTCGCTGCACTTCGTGTCCGAGCACGCCATCGAGGACGGCCTCGCGAACCGGCTGCGGGTGAACCGGAAACTGGTGCCGGTGGCCAATGTTCGCAGCCGCACCAAGGCCGACCTCCCCAACAACGACGCCATGCCCCGCATCGAGGTGGAGCCGGACACCTTCACCGTCCGGATCGACGGGGAGGTGTGGGCCGAACAGCCCGCCACCGAACTGCCCATGGCACAGCGGTACTTCCTGTTCTGAACGGAGCCGGCGCCGGGCGCGGCGAGCGCGCGCCCGGCACCGCGCCCGGCTCCCGAGTGGGAAATCTCTCGGCGTGAGCGCAATGCTGGGAGTGCGCCGGAGGCGGTGGCAGACTTCGGATATGACGACTGCCGAGTGGGCCGAAGTTGATCACTATCTCATCGAAACCCTGGTGGGAGACGAGGATTCGGAAACCTTGCGGGCGAACGCGCAGGCGGGGCTGCCCGCCATCGACGTCTCGCCGCCGCAGGGCAAGTTCCTGTATCTGATCGCGAAATCCGTGCGGGCGCGGCGCGTACTCGAGGTCGGCACGCTGGGGGGATACAGCACCACCTGGCTGGCGCGGGCCGTCGGGAAGGCCGGCCGGGTGGTGACCCTCGAATACGAGCCGAAGCACGCCGAGGTGGCGCGCCACAATCTGGATCGCGCGGGGGTGGGGGAGCGGGTCGACATCCGGGCCGGCGCGGCGCTGGACTCGCTGCCGGTGCTGGCCGAGGAGCAGCCGGAACCGTTCGATCTGGTCTTCATCGATGCCGACAAGGTCAACAACGCCAACTATGTGCGGTGGGCCCTGCGGCTGACCCGGCCCGGGTCGGTGATCATCGTCGACAATGTGGTCCGCAATGGTGGCATCGCCGACGCGGCGTCGGCGGATGCGGCGGTGCGGGCCAGCCGGGAGGTCATCGAATTGATCGCCGCCGAGCCACGATTGGACGGGAGCGTACTGCAGACCGTTGGCGGAAAGGGCTGGGACGGTTTCGCTTACGCGGTCGTGCTCGGCGAGGACGACTGAGTTTCAGGTCACGGAACGGAGGGTGAACTGGGCATACTATGCCCGGTCCGCGTCGCCCGGAAAATTTGCTGCACGTTCGCTTGTCATCCTGTGGGTGTCGTCAATACGGTCGTACGCATGACGGACCCGTACGGCTCGACCTTTCCGCCGCCAGCCTTCGCGGCCCTGCCGGAATCCGGGCATCGACCCGGCGCGCTCGAGCGGTTGCGCTCGGCCGTGTTCGTGGCCGCGCCGGTCGTCGCGCTGGTCGGGACGGTGGGTGTGCTCGCCGTCGTCATCTATCGCGGCGAGCATCCGGCCACCGCCGACCCCGGCCGGAACCAGCGGGCCGGCGTCTCCACCACCGTGTCGGCCAGTCCGGTGCTCCCGGTCGTGCACGCGTCGTAATGCCCTGTGGGGCAATCACTGTCACCTGCCCTGCGGGCGATCACTCTCGCGAACCGGGCGTTTCGTCCGGGTTCGCGGCCAACTCCTCCCAGTAGTCCACGTACGCCTGCTCGTGCATGATGCCCAGCCGCAGCACGCGGGCGCGGGAGGTCGCGCGCTCGCTGTCGTCCGGATCGATCTCGCTGTACAGCGTTCGGTACAGCTCCAGCCAGCCGCGATGCTCGGCGGCCTGATTGCGGGCCAGTGCCACCACGTCACCGGGCTCGCCGAGGTCGGCGAAGAACAGTTTCAGCTGCGCGGGATCGCGGGTCTCCGGCGGCGGCGAGGTGGGGTCGCCCAGCCAGCGGGTGAGTTCGGCGCGGCCGGCTTCGGTGAGATGGAAGACGCGGCGGCGGCGTCCGCTCTCCTCGGCCTCCTCGTGCAGCAGGCCCTGCTCGGCCAGGCGCGGCGGGACGCGATAGAGCTGGGCGTGCGGGATGGGCCAGAACTTGTCGACGCTCTCCTCGAGGCGGACCTTCAGGTCGTAGGGCGTCAGCGGGCCGTGCCGGGCGATGAGGCCCAGCACGATGTGGTCCTGCGGGCCGAGGTCGGTCATTCGGCAACTCCTCTCGGGTTGACACGGTATCGCTGAGACTATACATTCATTCCCGTCATACCGTATCAATGAGACTATGGAGTTGGGATGCGCGACTACGCCATCGACCTGTACAACCGCTGGGCCGCCCTCTGGAACGGCGACCTCGCCATCGCCGCCGAGATCATGGCGCCCGAATTCACCCTCCGCTACGCCCAGCCCGGCGCGTCCGCCTTCGACGACGTCCGCGACCCCGCGGCCCTCGCCGCCGTCGTCGACGCGTTCCGCGTCGAACGGCCGGGCCTGGAGTACGCCCCGCAGGGCGTGCCCGTCGTCGACATGGCCGACAGCCGAACCGGACTCGTCGCCCAGCCCTACGGGGCCCGGATCGTCGATCCGGACGGCACCGTCGTGCGCGACATCAGCGGTACCGACATCCTGCGGTTCGAGAACGGGCGGATCGTCGAGGTCTGGTCGGTGTCCGGTGGACCCACCGGACGCAGCTTCTACGCTTGAGCCCATGTCGAAGCGCCGCACCCCCCGTCCCGTGCCCGAGGACTGCCCGTGCGGGCTGCCCGCCGCCTACGCCGACTGCTGCGGGCGCCTGCACCGCGGCGAGGTCAGCGCGGGCACCGCCGAACAGCTGATGCGGTCGCGCTTCAGCGCGTTCGCGGTGCGGGACGAGGCGTATCTGCTGCGCAGCTGGGCCCCTGAAACCCGGCCCGCCGATGTGGATTTCGACCCGGGACTGCGCTGGGACCGGCTCGAGATCCTCGGCACGACCGGCGGGGGACCGTTCCACACCGAGGGCACGGTGGAGTTCCGTGCCCACTACCGCGCCCACGGCAGGGCGGGGCAGCTGCACGAGAACAGTCGCTTCCGCCGCGACCGCGGGGCGTGGGTCTACCTCGACGGCGACATCGAGAACTGATCAGCGAGTTCGGTTCTGCCGCACCACTCGTCACGGACCTTCGTCGCGCACGACACAACGGAATCCGAGATGGCAGGTGGCGGTGTCCTCGGTCTGCCCCTGCCGGGCGGCCGGGCGGTAGCGCAGACAGTAGTCGGCCGCGCACAGATACGAGCCGCCCTTGACCACGCGGCGCGGAAAGCGTTGCGCCGCTTCGACTTCGGGTGTGTCAACCTGTGGGTTGCGTGGCGCGCAACAGGACGACGCCGAGTGCCCGGGGCGAAAGAAGTCGACCGTCCACTCCCAGACGTTGCCGGTCACGTCGTACAGGCCGTAGCCGTTGGGCGAATAGGTGCCGATCGCCGTGGTGCCGGGTGTGGACGTCTGCCCTCGGCCGGGATGGAACTTCCAGGGGAAGGCGCCGACCCAGACATTGGCCAGGCGCCGGCCGGTGGGTTCGAATTCGTCACCCCAGGCGTAGGTCGCCGAATCGAGTCCGCCGCGGGCCGCGTACTCCCATTCCGCCTCCGTGGGCAGCTGTTTGCCGGCCCAGGCCGCGTAGGCCGAAGCGTCCTCGTAGGCGACCTGGGTGACCGGGTGACGGTCGAGCCCGTCGAGCGTACTGCCGGGTCCGTGTGGATGGCGCCAGCTGGCTCCCGGAACGTACCGCCACCAGCGGCGCCAGTTGTCCAACGACACCGGACCCGAGGTGGGCCCGAACACCAGCGCGCCCGGTGTCAGGTCCGCCGGCTCCGCATCCGGGTAGTCCTCGGCAGCCGGAATGCGTTCGGCGACAGTGATGTATCCGGTTTGCTTGACGAATCGCCGGAAGGCGGCGTTGGTCACCGGGTGCGGGTCGATCCAGAACGAATCGACTCGCACCCGATGCACCGGTCGCTCCTCGGGGAAGAAATCCTCCGAACCCATGCTGAAATCGCCACCGGCTATCCGGACCATGCCGCGGTGGACCTGTGCGCGGATCGCAGTGGCCATGGGCGCTCGCCTCAATCGCGCGAAAAGGCCGCGGCCGCCGCCATTTCCAGATCCTGGTACGGCTTTCCGCTCACGTCCTCGATGACCTGGTGCATGGTCCCCCCGGTGAACGGGAACGGTGACCGGTACCGCGCCGTCACGGACTGGCCGGTGTCCCGGCCGACCCGGACGCCCTCCCCGACACCGGAGAACACGGTCGGCTGGATCCGCATGTCATCGAGTGAACCCACGGGGTTCTCATCGATGTAGAGGACGGCCTCACCCGTGGGCGTGAAGTGGTCGGGCCGGGTGCCGTGCCGTTCGTACCGCACCCCGAGGATGTGATCGCCGAGCGGTACCCGGCGGTCGGAGACGATGGCCTGCTCCTCCTCGCCGAGGAAGTTGTAGATGTAGCACAGGCGACCGTCCTGGACGAACAAGGCGTGCCCGCCGAGCCGCCCACCGTGGGCGAACAGCACTCCCTCCGCGTCCGGGCTGGTGATCGTCGTCTCGGCCAGCAGTGCGAACGAGCGTCCCAGAATCTCGAGCGCCGCGCCCGGTCCGACCTCCGCGCTGTCCGGGTAGTAGACGGCCCGGTCCAGGCCCTTGGCGTAGGTCGGGCGATAGCGCACCATCGCGGAGACGATGTCCAGATCGTTGAGCGGCATCCCGTTGTATTTCTCGGCCTCCGAGAACCACAGTGCCTTCAGTTCCTCCAGCTTCTCGGGATGAACCTCGGCCAGGTCGTGCATCTGGCTGCGGTCCTGTTCGAGATGGAACAGTTCCCAGCGGTCCTTGTCGAAATGTCCCCAGCCCGACGGGCATGCCGCGTGAATGGTGTCGGCGAACCACCCGCGATGCCAGATGCCGCGCGTGCCGAGCATCGAATAGAACTGGGTGTGCTTGCCGATATCGGCGTCGGCGTCTTCGAACAGGGCCCGGAAGCTGACCCCTTCCAGGGGGCGCTGCTCCACGTTCTTCACCGTGTCCGGCGGTGTGATGCCGAGCAGTTCGTAGACGGTGGGGGTGATGTCGCAGACGTTGAGGTACTGGTGGCGGATCTCACCGCGGGCCGGGATGCCGGCCGGCCACGACATCACGCATGGATCGGCGATGCCGCCTTCGTGCGAGGCATACCGCTTGTACAGCTTGTACGGGGTGTTGAAGGCCATCGCCCACCCGATGCTGTAGTGGTTGTAGGTGGTCGGCAAACCCAGCTCGTCGAGCTTGGCCAGACTGTCCTCGATCGTGTCGATGTAGCCGTTGAAGAACTTCATCTCGTTGACCGAACCGTTCGGACCGCCCTCGCCGCTGGCGCCGTTGTCCGAGAAGGCCACGATGATGGTGTTGTCGAGCTGGCCGCTCTCCTCGAGATAGTCCAGCAACCGGCCGATCTGGGCGTCCGTGTAGGACAGGAATCCGGCGAACACCTCCGCCTGCCGGGCGAACAGCCGTTTCTCGTTGTCGGACAGCGAATCCCATGCCCGTACCGTGTCCTGCGCCGGCCACGGCTTGCCATCGGCGCTGGTGATGTTCAGGTACGGGTTCATGGGCGACAGCTCGGTGTTCTCCGGCACCAGGCCCATGCGCTTCTGGTTCTCCAGCACTATCTCGCGATACTTCTCGTAGCCCATGTCGAACCGGCCGCGGTATTTGTCGGCCCACTCGTGCGCGACGTGGTGCGGCGCATGCCCGCATCCCGGGCACAGGTACATGAACCAGGGTTTGTCGGGGGCGATCACCTTTGCGTCGCGAATGAACTCGATCGACTTGTCGGCCAGATCCTTCGACAGGTGATACCCGTCCTCCGGCGGATAGGGCTGCGAGATCGGGTGATTGTCGTACACCAGATTCGGATACCACTGGTCGGCCTCGCCGCCCAGGAAGCCGTAGAACCGCTCGAACCCGCGGCCCAGGGGCCAATGCCGCTTCGACGCCGCGAGATTCTCCTCCTCGAGCGGCGTCATGTGCCATTTGCCGACGGCATAGGTGTTCCACCCGCGCTCGGCGAGCACCTCCGAACACAACGCGGTGTCGGCGGGTATGCGCCCCGACAGGCTCGGGAATCCATCGCTGAATTCTTCGATCGTCGCCATGCCGACCGATGACGCGTTTCGCCCGGTCAGCAGCGAGGCACGCGTGGGCGAACACAGTGCGGTGGTGTGGAACTGCGTGAACTGCACGCCGCGATCGGCGATCCGCTTCATATTCGGCATATCGACCAGACCGCCGTAGCAGTCCCAGGTAGCGATTCCGATGTCGTCCCACACGAGATACAGCACGTTGGGCGCGCCCTGCTTCGCGGTCGGCTCCGCGTACGGGCCCCAGTCGGCGACCGAGTCACGGATATCCAGGGCGACATGTCCTTCGAACTTCCTGGCCATCATTCACCTCGGGAAAAGGAGAATCGTTGGGAGTGATACCCAGCTCCGGCGATACCGCTGGGAGTTCATCGACGCGTCGGTGACCATGCCATTCCTGGACTCGGTGTCCGGAACTCTCGCTGCTCACCGGCCTCTCGTTCCGATAGAAGAGTACCGACCGGAATGGACTCATAGCAGCAGTTGGCCGAACACGAGGCCCGAACGGTCGATGATGTAGAGCCCGAGCACGATCAGCACGACCGGCATCATCCAACGGCTGTAGCGACGCAGGATTTCGGCCGGCCGGCGATGGGCTATCAGCACCATGCCGGCCGAACACCAGGCGGCGGTGAGGATGGCGAACACCATGACGGTGAGCAGCGCGTCCGCCGCCCCCATGATGCGAAAGGCCGGAGTGTAGACGGAGATATTGTCCCCGCCGTTGGCGACGGTCAGTCCCACCACCGACCACAGCCCGGTGCCGGCCGCGGGCGGTGTGCGGTCGCAGCGTCGACGGGCCCGGACCAGCATCCCGATCCCCAGGCTCAGCGGGACCACGCCGAGCAATCCGATCCACTCCACCGGGACGGCGCAGAGTCCCAGCGCCGCCAGCCCGGACACCGCCACGATCAGCCCGACGCCGAGGAACTGCCCGGCCCAGATCTGCCACCGCCGCGGGATTCCCGTGCTGCGCGAGGTGACGTTGAGCACCGTCAACACGACCGCATTGTCGATGTTGGTACCGACGAACATCGCCGCGGCGGTCACGACGGTGGCCATCTCCGCCAAGCCTGGGTGGGCGCCGGATGGGCTAGGGCGCGGTTCCGAGTTCGGTACACATCGACCACCGATCGATGGACGGAACGGATGCCGAATCAGGTCGACGGCAAAAGCGTGTGGCCGGCGCCGGGGTCCCGCTGGATATCACGGCCTGCGACCCGGATGGCCTTGCCTGGGAAGTCGAAAGAGAGTGTTCGAGTCTACGAGTGATCGAACAGGGGCACAAGACGCCGTCGCCGTCTGCACGCAGAAGCCGCGGAACTGCATCGTCCGCAATATTGCAGTCCATGCAAGAGTGCAGGCGATGCCGGACAACGGGATTAGGTGGTGCCCATGATGGTGATTCCGGGCGGATCAGTGAGCGGCGCGGGCCTCGAAGCCGTCGCACAGTGCGGTGAGACCGGTGTCGAGCAGATGCTCCGGATTCAGCAGGGCGGTGTCGCCCGTGCCGACGAGATCGGCGAGCGGGGGCGGGATGGGCCAGCGCGGGTCGCCGTCGAGCAGGGCGGTGAGCCCGGAGCGTTCGTCGGCGCTGCTGTCGCGGCCCTGCAGCAGCCGGGCGCTGACCTCCTGTAGAGCGACCCCGGCGATGTAGCTCCACACCGACAGTGACATACGGGTCGCCTCGCGGGTGTCGACGCCGAGTTCGGCGAAGCCCTCGACCAGCCAGCTCAGCACCACCAGGCTGTGCTCGCCGAAGTTGTAGCGCGGCACCGCGAAGGTGAACAGCACCCACGGATGTTCCTGGTAGAGACGCCAATCCACCTCGGCCGCGATCCGCACCCGGTCCCGCCAGGTCCAGCCCTGGCCCTCGGCCGGCGGGTAGGGGTTGCGCCGCGAGACCTCATCGGTCATGGCCGCCAGCAGGGTGTCCTTGTTGGGGATGTGCCGGTACAGCGACATGGCGCCGGAGTTCATCCGCTCGGCGATGCGGCGCATGGACAGGGAATCCAGTCCGGACTCGTCGGCCAGGGTGATGGCGGTGTCTACGATGGCGGCCCGGGTGAGCTTGGCCTCGGTCATCGGACGAATTGTTCCCTTCCGCGCAGGGGTTGCGTACACTGTACTCGCGCTCGTGCGTACAACGTACGCGCGCATTTTCTTGCAAGCCCGAAATCAGCCCGAAGGATAGGTCATGACGAGTACCCTCGCGCGTCCCGACGCGAAGACGCCGCGCCGCGCCTGGGCGGGCCTGGCGGTTCTGCTGCTGCCGGTGCTGCTGGTGTCGATGGACATGTCGGTGCTGTACCTGGCCATGCCGACCCTCACCCAGAGCCTGGATCCGTCCGCGACACAGCAGCTCTGGATCCTCGACATCTACGGCTTCATGATCGCGGGACTGCTCATCACCATGGGCAATCTGGGCGACCGCATCGGGCGCCGCAATATTCTGCTCGCCGGTGCCACGGTCTTCGGAATCGCCTCGGCGCTGGCCGCTTTCGCACCCAGCGCGGACGTGCTCATCGCGGCGCGGGCGCTCATGGGCATCGGCGGCGCGACACTGCTGCCGTCCAGCCTGGCCCTGATCTCGACGCTGTTCCCGAACGATCGGGCACGGGCCACCGCCATCGGCGTCTGGACCGCGTTCTTCGCGGGCGGGTCGGCGGTCGGGCCCATCATCGGCGGCATCCTGCTGCACCACTTCTGGTGGGGCTCGGTGTTCCTCATCAATACGCCGGTGCTGCTGGTGCTGCTGATGTTCGGTCCGCTGCTGCTGCCCGAGCACCGCGAGGCCGGGCGCGGGCGCCTGGACTGGGTGAGCGTGCTGCTGTCCATCGGTGGCATCCTGCCGCTCGTGTACGCCGTCAAGCATTGCGCGGCCGAGGGATTCGACCTGCCGGCCGTCGGCATCGGGATCCTCGGCGTGCTGCTGCTGACCGCGTTCATCCGGCGGCAGCGGACGCTGGCCGAACCGCTGCTGGATCTGAGCCTGTTCCGGCGCGGGCTGTTCTCGGTGGCCATCGGGTCCAGCACGGTCGGCATGCTGGCGCTGGCCGGCATGAGCTACCTGACCAGCGTGTACCTGCAGTCGGTGACCGGCCGCGACGCACTGCAGTCGGCGCTGCTCGGGATTCCGGGGGCCGTGGTGGTGTTTGTGTTCTCGATGAGCGGCGCGCGGATCGGGCGCAGGCTCGGCACCAAGACCACCTTCGTGCTGGCGCTGAGCATGGCGTCCCTGGGCAATCTCATGCTGCTCGGGGTCGGTGTGGACGGCGGGATCGGCTGGTACATCGCCGGTTCCGTGGTCGCGGGCGCGGGCTTCGGCATCGCGTTCACGCTGGTGTCGGAGGTGGCGGTGTCGTCGGTCCCGGCCGAGCGGGCCGGGTCGGCGGTCGGCATCTCCGAGACCAGCTTCGAACTCGGCAACGGGCTGGGCCTGGCGCTGCTGGGATCCCTGGCGGCCCTGGTGTTCCGCTCCGGCGGGAACTTCGGGCCGACGCTGGGCGAGACCGTCGACCAGGCCGGTGACAATGCCGCCCTGGTCGAATCGGCGCGGGAATCCTTCGTGACCGGTATGCACGTGGCGACCACGACCGGTGCGGTGCTGCTGGCCGCGATGGCGGTGGTGGTGTTCTTCGCCAAGTCCGGCGCCCCCGCGACCAGCGCCGCGGTGCCGGCCGGTTCCGCGCACTAGCCGAACAGGGTGGTCCACACCTCGGTGATGCGGGCGCGCCAGGGCATGACCACCCGCTGATACGCCCAGCGCACCGGGCTCGCGAGGGCACGCCAGGCGCGGGCGACGGCCGCGAAGAGTGGTTGCAGGACAGTGCGGTGGAACCAGCGGCAGGGGGCCACCACCGTGATGTGGACGACGGTGGTGGCCACCCGCCAGCCGAACAGGACCGTCACGACCACGGCGTAGACCAGCGGACGCAGCACCCATCGCCACAGGTGCTCCGCGGGCCACACGATCAACCAGGTGACGAGCGGTTCGAGCACGGTGACCAGCAGCCAGTGGCCGCCGGGCCGCAGGATTCGCCGCCACAGGGCCGAGATCGGGACGGCGACCAGCCACTTCCACGCCATGGCCAGCGTCCACCCGATAGCCTCGGCGATCGGTCTCACCACGGTGCGGAAGATCCACGGGATGCCCGGCTTCAGGACCCGCCGCCACAGCCACTCCTCGATGACGCGCTGGATCGGGCGCAGGACATAGGCGAGCAGGAATGCCCCGATCGGGGTGAGGACCATGCCGAACAGCAGCTGCTGGATCAGCAGGTGCCAGAGATAGTTGCGCACGAAATTGCGCAGCGGGCGGAAGACCCAGTCCCGGAACAAGATCGCCAGCGGTCGCGCCAGATGCTCGTCGAACAGCCTGAATGCCGCGGCGATCAGTCGCGGTATCCGTCTGAGCGCCTCCCACACCAGCCGCGGTGGAACGAACAGCACCAGCACGATGCCGCGTGCGATCCAACCCGGGATCGAGACGTGTTCCGGCGTCGGCTCTTCCGGCGCTCGATGCGACATGACGGATTCCTTCCCCCGGTAGACCGCCTCCCATCCTGGTGCCGGAAAGCGGGCTGCGCCCAGGGTATTTCCACTCAGTTCCCGATCACATACCGGTCCGACGGTTAGGCTCGGAAACGTGGCTGAGCAAGACGCTCCGAACAGTGCGCGAC
Source organism: Nocardia sp. NPDC004711 (assembly GCF_053601595.1). NCBI lineage: Bacteria > Bacillati > Actinomycetota > Actinomycetes > Mycobacteriales > Nocardiaceae > Nocardia > Nocardia sp. NPDC004711. The sequence goes on from NZ_JBSGCB010000023.1 coordinate 13,557, forward strand.
CGGCCGGGTCGAACGGACGTCCGTTGGCGGAACGCGTGGCGACCAGACTCTTCTATCCGACCTCCCGGCCGCGTGAGAAAGCGCTGCGCGAGGCCGTGTCCGGCGAGGTCATCCTGGTGACCGGCGCCTCGCACGGCATCGGCAAGGCGGCCGCGCGGAAACTGGCGGCCGCGGGCGCGACGGTGCTGCTGGTGGCGCGGTCGCTGGCGGACCTCGAACGGGTGGCCGCCGAGATCCGGGAAGCGGGCGGGACGGCGCACGTCTACCAGTCGGACATCACCGAATTCGATGCCGTCGAGGCCCTGGGACAGCGGGTGCTGGCCGAGCACGGCCGGGTCGACGTGATGATCAACAACGCGGGCCGGTCGATTCGCCGCCCGATCGACGAATCCTATGACCGGTTCCACGATTTCACCCGCACCATCGACGTCAACTATCTCGGACCCGTCCGGTTGCTGCTCACCCTGCTGCCGAGCATGCGCGAGCACCGGCGCGGGCACATCGTCAACATCTCCACCTGGGGACTGCGCATGCCGCCCGCGCCGCGGTGGTCGGCCTACGGTGCGTCCAAGGGCGCCTTCGACATCTGGTTGCGCACCGTGGCGACGGAGATCGCCGCCGACTGTGTCACCACCACCTCGGTGTACATGCCGCTGGTACACACCCGCATGAGCGCGCCCACCGATTTCTCCGGCGTGCCCGGGCTCAGCGCCGACGAGGCGGCCGATCTCATCTGCCACGCCGTGGTGGCGCGGCCGCTGGAGATCTCGCCCTGGTGGACCGGTCCGGTGCAGGCGTTCTCGGATCTGCGGCGCGGGGCCGCGCAACGGTTCATGGAGCGCGGCATGGGGCGCCGGTCAGGGAAGTAGCACCACTTTTCCGGTCGTCTCGCGGGATTCGAGGGCCCGGTGCGCGGCGGCGGCTTGCGCGAGTGGGAAGGACTGGACGGCCGGGCGCAGACGACCGGTCGCGGCCTCGGCCAGCGCGCGAGTCTCCAAGGCGCGCAAGCCGCCCGCGCGTTCCAGCATGGGCGGGCCGAGCACGACCTGCGAGGTGATGCCGCGTGCGGCGAGGGCCTGCTCGTCGAGGTCGATCTGTCCGCCGGACCAGCCGAACACCAGTCGCACGCCGCCGGCGCCGAGCAGATCGACCGCGGTGCGGGCGATCTCGCCGCCGACACCGTCGAACAGCAGGGTGGCCGGACGGTCGCCGTAGCGGGCGCGCACCGCGTCCGGCCATGCCGGGTCCAGGTAGTCCAGCGCCAGATCCGCGCCGTTCTCGTAGACCTGATCGGCCTTCGCCTTGCCGCCCGCGAGTCCGATGACGGTCGCGCCCGCTGCGGCCAGGTACTGCACCAGCAGGGTGCCGATGCCACCGGCCGCGGACGGCACGATGGCCACGGTCTCGGCGCTGACCTCGGCGAAGCCGAGAATCCCGAGCGTGGTGCGTCCGGTGCCGATCATGGCGACCGCGGCCCCGGCATCGACACCGTCCGGAATCGCGTGCAGCCGTTCGGCTTCGGTGACGGTGAGTTCCGCGTATCCGCCCGGCATCTGCCCGGTGTGGGCGACGACCGCGCGGCCGAGCCAGCTGTCGTCCACTCCGGAACCGACCCGGTCCACCGTCCCCGCCACTTCCCGTCCGGAGATGGTCGGCAGTTCCGGGATCGGCGTCGGCGATCCCGAGAAGCCCTGCCGCAGTGCGGTATCCAGCAGATGCACCCCCGCCGCGCGGACCGCGATCCGGACCTGGCCGGGACCGGGCTCGGGGTCCGGGACCGTCTCGTACCGCAGATTCTCGGCAGGTCCGAACTCATGAAGACGGATGGCGCGCACAGCAACTCCTGATCTCGGCAATGAACGTGCCCCCAAAGCCTGCAACCTGAAGATTGGTTCAGGTCAAGTTCCCTGGCGCGGGCTCCGCCGCCTGCGGCGCTGAATTCACCTCGCGATTTGAAACGAATTGCCTTCACACTCACGGCCTTCGGGTTAGTCTCGCTGCGTTCCGCTTCCTGTGAGCTTGCTGTGAGAGAGGACGATTCATGAAAACTGTTGTGCTGAAAGCCTGTGCGATCGCGGCCATCGGCTCCGGACTCGGCGCGGCCCCGGCCCTGGCCGCCCCGCTGTCGCTGCAACCCGCCGCCCCCGAACCGGCCGCGGTGAACCCCGTCGCCGGGCTGGTCCCCGAGACCGGTTCCGCGGGCGCGCTCAATTCCTTCACCTGCGCCCTGAAGAGCATCTCGGCCTCGATGCCCTGCCTGCTCACCTAACCGAGGGGCCGCGGCCGGGCACGGCCTAGGATCGGGCCATGCGATATCCGGACGTACGGCGATGAGCCTGGCCACCCTCCTCACCCTCGCCGATTCCCGGCTGCCGATCGGCGGGCACGTGCATTCGGGCGGGGTCGAGGAGGCAGTCGCCTCCGGTCTGCTGCGCGATGTCGCGAGCGTCGAGCTCTACCTGCGGCGGCGCATCCGCACCTCCGGGCTGGTGGCGGCCGCACTGGCCGCCGCCGTCTGCGCGGGGACCCTCGAACCGGCGCGCGCCGAACTCGAGGCCGACGCGCGGACGCCGTCGCCGGCGGCTCGGGCGGCGTCGCGGGCCCAGGGGCGCGGGCTGCTGCGGCTGGCCAGACAGGTCTGGCCGCACGCCGATTGGCGGGCGCTCGGTGCTCGACCGCATCTGTCCACGGTATTCGGGGTGGTCGGTACGGTGTGCGACGCCGCGCCCGAGGACATCGCCGCCGTCACCGTCTACACCACCATGACCGGGGCCGCGACGGCCGCGCAGCGACTGCTGGCCCTCGATCCCGCCGCGGTCGCCGCCTGCACCGTCCGGCTCGCCGAGCTGTGCGACGCCACCGCGCGGCAGGCGGCGAAATCGCTTGCCGCGCTCTCCGACCCGCTGCAGGACGTGCTCGCCGAGCGGCACCTGCGGCGGGACATGCCGCTGTTCGCGTCCTAGCCGGTCACCGGGTTGGTAACAACCGGTTTACGTGGCTGGGCAAGGATGGGGGTGAAAGGAGCCGCACATGCCACCTCACCTCATCGACGGGGAACCGCACGACCACAGCCACGACCGGCCCAAGCGGGAGCGGACGCCGGGGGAGCCGCTGCGGATCGGGATCGGCGGGCCCGTCGGGTCCGGGAAGACCGCGCTGACCGCGGCCCTGTGCCGGCAGCTCCGGGACGAGCTGTCGCTGGCCGTGCTGACCAATGACATCTACACCACCGAGGACGCGGACTTCCTGCGCCGGCACGCGGTGCTGCCCGACGAGCGGATCACGGCGGTCCAGACCGGCGGCTGCCCGCACACCGCGATCCGCGACGACATCACCGCGAACCTGGACGCCATCGACGACCTGATCGAGGCGAACCCGCCGCTGGATCTGATCCTGGTCGAGTCGGGCGGCGACAATTTGACCGCCACGTTTTCCTCCGGCCTGATCGACGCGCAGATCTTCGTGGTCGACGTGGCCGGTGGCGACAAGGTACCGCGCAAGGGCGGACCTGGCGTGACCTGGTCGGATCTGCTGGTTATCAACAAGACCGATCTGGCCCCCATGGTCGGCGCGGATCTGGCTGTCATGGACCGGGATTCGACCAAGGTGCGCGAAGGCCGGCCGTTCGTGTTCACCTCCCTCACCGAGGACCCGGCCGCGACGCCGGTCCTGGCCTGGGTGCGCGAACAGCTGCGCGTGGCCACCGAACAGGACGCGGCGGCGGGCAGTGCCCATTCGCACTGAGCTCCGCATCACCGCTACCGCCGGGACGCTGCCGCACATCCACGCGATCGGCGGCCTGGCGGCGCGGCACACCGGTGTGGACACGGTGCATATCATCGGCACCGCCGCCACCCCGCTCGGCGGCGACGTGCTGGACATCGTCGTGTCGGTGGGTGCGGGCGCGCGGTTGACGGTCCGGTCGGTGGCCGCCACCATCGCGCTGCCCGGGCGCGAGACCCGGAAGTCCGTGGCGCACTGGCGGTTCGACGTGGCCGCCGGCGGCGAACTCGATGTCGATCCCGAGCCGACGGTGGTCGCGGGCGGCGCCGAGCACGACACCTTCACCACCATCCGGCTGGAAGAGGGTGCGCGCCTGCGCCTTCGGGAACGCATCCAGATCGGCCGCACCGGCGAGGACCACGGCTTCTGGAGCGGCGAGCTCACCGCCGACATCGGCGCCACCCCACTCCTGCGGCACCGCCTCGAACTCGGCGCGGACACCATCACCGACGACGCCCTCTCGGCCCCGCGCGCACTGGAGAGTGTGCTCACCTACCCTGACGACCGCCCGGCCGACACCACCGGCCTGGACGCAGCACTCCTACCCCTCGCCGCAGGCGGCACCCTGTTCACCCGGACGGGTCGCCTGCTGACCCGCTGACCCAGGGTTCCCCTCTCGAGGAGATCTATGCCCGGGCTCGGGTGAGCGCTCGGACCAGTCGTTCGAGCCATTCGCGCAGGCTGCCGGTGACGTCCGGATGGTTCTGCCGGAACGTGTCCCAGCGAACGTTCCAGGTGAGGATGTCGTCGGCGTCGAAATCGTCGGCTGCTGCGCCGAGGGCTCTGCGCAGCAGCGGCCGGGGTAGGTGGATGCGCGGGGACTCCGCCAGGAGCACGGCGTCGTAGAGATCCTTGCCCGCGCCGCCGTCGCGGATGTCGACGTACTCCGAGGTTCTGGTGGATTCGGCGAACAGCCACAGGAGTTTCCATGCCAGCGACAATTCCGGGCTCGCCGTGACGCAGGGGGTGGGCGCGCTGCCGTCGCCGCGTGGCACGAGGGTCCAGACGGGGGAGTCGGGGAGGGATTGGTCGGCGGCGAAATCCACTTGGACCGAGCCCGTCATCGCGTCGGGGCCGGTCGTGTACCAGGGCACCCGGACCCTGAGGCCGGGGGTGTCGTTGTAGTCGAGGGCATAGCTCCCGTCCGCAGTGTCGTCGACACCGTCGGCGCTCAGGACCACACCTGCCGGGGTCGCCGGTCGCTGCCGGATCGTCTCGACCAGGTTGTCCAGCAGGGGAGTCCAGGTGTGGTTCTCGCTGTAGTCGTCCGGATCCACCCAGTGCAGGCCCTCCGGCGGCAGGATCGGGCATAGCCCGAACGACTCGAACTGCTCGTCCTCCCACATCTCGCCGGTCACCGCTCCGAACGCGGCCTCGGGCCAGTGCTGTACCCAGGACATGTCCTCGACATAGGGAAACGGGTCGGCCGGATCGGTGAAGGCGACATCGGTCGGGTCGGGCACGATCCAGTCCAGATCGGCCGGCGGCCTCGCCTTGTCGCCGACCCACGCGGCCATGGTGATACTCCCGCGCAGCACCAGCCCACGGCCCCAAGGTGATTCGGCGATCAGCTCCAGCGTGTGGTCCAGCGCCGCCCGATGAGCAGCGCGGAACCGCGGTGTCGTCTCCACCTCCCCGACGCTAGAACAGGGGTGTGACAGGAAGTCACGGTCATTCCGGGTTGTAGGACCGCGAAAGCGCCACGCGCTCACCGGACCTGGACGATCAAGATCAGGGAGCTGTCACTGCGGAATTCTGCCCTGTCCCACTCCGGGAGCTCCCTGATCTTGTCGCCGGGATTGCGCCGCAACAGATTCGGGCCCCCGATCATCGCGCTGCGCGGGGTGGCTGACCGGCGACGGCGTCGCTACTTCCCGGCTCGGGCACGAGATGGCGAAACCGGGTGGTTTCGTAGCGGCCTCGGCGAGATCGATGCCCATCCCGACGTCGGCAGATCCGCGACCTGTATTTACTCGCCCAAGGTGGCTATAGTTAAATATAGTCAGATGGAGCCGTCAGTGAATCAGGAGGTAGATATGACGACAATCGAAGGTGCGAATGTTCTGGTGACGGGCGGGCAGCGTGGGCTGGGCCGTGCATTTGCCCGGGAGTTTCTGGACCGGGGTGCGGCCAAGGTGTACGTGAGCGCCCGGAAGCCGGAGTCGAGTGACGATCCGCGGATCGTGCCGGTCGAGCTGGAGGTCACCGATCCGGATTCGATTGCCGCGGTCGCGGAGCGGGCCGGGGATGTGAGCATCGTGGTGAACAATGCGGGGGTGTTGCGGCCGGCTCCGCTGTTGCAGACCGAGATGGCGGATGTGGTGGAGACGTTCGAGACGAATGTCTTCGGGCCGCTGCGGATCGCGCGGGCCTTCGCGCCGATCCTCGCCGCGAACGGTGGCGGGGCGCTGGTGGATATCCACTCGGTGCTGTCCTGGAGTTCGGGGGCGGCCGCGTACGGCGCGTCGAAGGCCGCGCTGTGGTCGATCACCAATTCCCTGCGGATCGAATTGGCGGGGCAGGGTACGCAGGTGGTCGGTGTGCATCTCGCGTTCGCCGACACCGACATGGTGAAGGCCATCGCGGCGCCGAAGATCAGTCCGGCCGAGGTGGCGGCGGCGGTCGCCGACGGGCTGGAGCAGGGGTCGACCGAGGTGCTCGTGGACGACTTCACCAGGCAGGTGAAGGCCGCGCTGTCCGGCCCGGTCGAGGGCCTCGTGCTGTCGTTCGGTCGCTGAAAATCCGTCTCTTCCAAGGGAGTTCATCATGCCGCTGTGGCACATCTATCACCCCGCCGACACCCTCACGGCCGAGGACAAACAGAATTTCGCCAAGGACATCACGGCGTACTACGCGCGCTTCGGGCTGCCGGAGTTCTACGCGGTGGCGCTCTTCCACGAGGTCCCGGCCGACTCCTTCTACGTCGGTGGGGTATCGATCCCCGCGGTGCGGATCACCATCGACCATCTGGCGCGCCAACTCGAGGACCCCGATCTGCGCAAGCACATGAGCGAGCGTCTGCACGATCTCATGGCCCCGTACACCCTCGATCGGGGGCTGCATCTCGAATTCAATATCAACGAGGTACCCCGGGACACCTGGATGATCGGTGGACTGTTCCCGCCCCCGCCCGGCGGCCATATCGAGCGTGGCTGGGCCGAGGCGAACAAACCCATTCCCTACTGACCGAGGACGTGGCCCGGATCGGCGCGGTGGGATGGCGGGGCCGGCGGGAACCGGCCCTCACCGCCGGTTCCCACCGCGAGCACAGCGGTGCTCGATCGAGCTGCTCGGCGGCGAGGGTCAGTCGCCGACGACGCGGGGTTGAGCATTGAACGCGTTGAACGCACTGGCGGCCGCGCCGGCTACGGCGGCGGCCGGCCGCTGCGCCCTGCGCGCGCCGTCCTGCTGTGCCATCGGAGCGACCTCGGCCGGTGCCGCGTTCGCGGTGCCCGATCCGACGATCGCCGGTATTAGTGGAACCGCCCCTGCCGCAACCACATTGCCGACCTTGTTCCGGTGCGGGTTGAGTGGTCGGTGCTTACCTGCGGCCATGCAGAACCTTTCTGTTCAGGCAGAACATCTAGGGGTACATCGACGCTCGGCATTCGAACCCACCGGTCGCCTGGATTGGTGACAAAGTGGACAACCGGAAATCATTGCCATAACTGAAAATTAGCCACTGTGCTCGTGAAAAGCCATGAAAGAGGCCGGAATCCAGTTCGGGGATTCCGGCCTCAGTGCATCTGCGCTCACTCCTGAGTGCCGACTCGTTCGCGACGGCTCCGCCGACGGGTGCGGAGTCGTCGATTCCCGCTCGCCGACTGCTCGGCCGGAGCACCGAGGGTGGCCAGGGCCAGGTAGTCGGCGCCCGCGGCCCGCCACCACCGGCGCGGCCATCGGGTCGGGCTTGCTGTCAGCCCGCGCGCTGTTGCGAGGACTTCTCCGCTTCCGCATTCGCCGCGGATTTGCCGTTACCGGAAGAACTTTCGCCGCCGATCTGTTTGGCGAGCTGACGCGCCTCGGCTGGATCGTCGAGCGCCTCGAGCGCCAGCCGCGCGAACACCCACTGCTCGGTGGCGGCCATCTGACCGCGGTGGCGGCCCAGGAAGGAGACGAACCATTCGAGCACGGTGACGAAACGGCTGCGGAAGCCGACCAGGTACCACAGGTGCAGGCCCAGCCAGGCCAGCCACGCGAAGAAGCCGCTGAACTCCAGCTTGCCCACCTGGCACACCGCGCTGAATCGCGACACCGTGGCCATGGAGCCCTTGTCGAAGTACTTGAAGGGCTTGCGGTCGGCCACCGTCTGCTTGCCCGCGACCTCGGCCTTGATGGCCTTCGCGGCGTAGGTGCCACCCTGGATGGCGCCCTGCGCCTGCCCGGGCACGCCCGGCACCGACATCAGGTCGCCGACCACGAAGACGTTCGGGTAGCCCTTGATGGTGAGGTCGGGTTCGACGATGACGCGCCCGGCCCGGTCCACCTCGGTGCCCTTGGAGCGGTCGGCGAGGATCTTGCCCAGGCCACTGGCCTGCACGCCGGCCGACCACACCTTGCAGGCGGATTCGATGCGCCGCTCGGAGCCGTCCTGCTCCTTGATGGTGACGCCGCGCGCGTCGACATTGGTGACCATGGCGTTGAGCTGGATCTCCACGCCCATCTTCTCCAGCCGCTGCTGCGCCTTGCCGCCGAGCTTGGGGCCCATCGGGGCGAGCACCGCGCCCGCGCCCTCGACGAGGATGACGCGCGCGTCGCGGGTGTCGATATTGCGGAAGGAGCCTTCCAGGGTGCGGTCGGCGAGTTCGGCGATCTGCCCGGCCAGTTCGACGCCGGTGGGCCCGGCGCCGACCACCACGAAGGTCATGAAGCGGTCGCGGACTTCGGGATCGGTGGCGAGCTCGGCCTCTTCGAAGGAGCCCAGGATGCGCGCGCGCAGTTCGAGGGCGTCGTCGATGGTCTTCATGCCGGGCGCGTAGGTGGCGAAGTGGTCGTTGCCGAAGTAGGACTGCTGCGCGCCGGTGGCCACGATGAGACTGTCGAACGGGGTGACGTAGTCCTGGTTGAGCAGGCGCGAGGTGACGGTGCCGTTCTCGACGTCGATGTCGGTGACCTCGCCCATGACGACGCGCGCGTTCTGCTGCTGACGCAGCACGATGCGGGTGGCGGGGGCGATCTCGCCGGTGGAGAGGATGCCGGTGGCGACCTGGTACAGCAGCGGCTGGAACAGGTGCGTGGAGGTCTTCGAGATGAGGGTGATGTCGACGTCGGCCTTGCGCAGCTGCTTGCAGGCGAACAGTCCACCGAACCCGGACCCGATCACCACCACGCGATGACGCTGTGCGACGGATTTCTCGGCGTTCATCTAGTTCCTGCTCCTCGCCAGACGGGGAAAGTACGACAACTCACCCGTAACGGTAATGCAGTGCGAGTAGCGCGGACCAATCAGGATCGACCGAAAACAGACCTTTTAGACAACAACCTTGAAACTACAATATGGGCGGTCGTCCAGCGAGAATTGCCCAGAAGTGCGCCGCGGGCGGCCCCGGCCGTGCCGGAACCGCCCGCGCGCAGGTTCGGTGTCAGCGCCCCTGGAACAGCAATTGCGCCACGTGCGTGGTGGTTTCGGAGCCGTCGGCGTAACCGCCCTGATCGCCCTGCTCGGTCATGATGGCGAGGGTGTAGCGCTCACCCGGGCCCGCGAAGCCGACCGAATTGACCACCCAGCCACCCTGCTCGTCGGACCAGCCGTTCTTCAGGCCCGGGTTCATGGCCGCGCCCGCGCCCCATACGCCCCAGTGCTGGTTGGTGTCCACGTGACGCATGCGGTCGAGCAGGTAGGCGCGGTCGTCCGGGTGCATGCGGGTGAGGACGTTGTCCATCAGCCGGTCCAGGTCGGCCGGGGAGCACTGCTGGAAACCCCAGTCGGGGAACAGCTTGACCTGCTCGATCGAGGTGGTGGGCGGCATGGGGACCAGTCCGGTCATGCCGTTGGCGCGGAAGGCGTTGTTGAACGACATGCGGTCGATGCCGGCGTACTTGTTCCACAGGATGTCGGCGGCATTGTCGTTGGAGGTTGCCAGCATGGACTCCATCAGCGCGCGGTCGTCGGGGCCGAGCTGGATGGCGCCGATCCGGGCGCGGTTCAGCAGATCCTCGGCGATTGCCAGCTTGATGGTGGAGGCGGTCCAGAAGTTGGTGTCCGCGTTGCCGTTCCGATAAATGCCGCCGGTGACGCGGTCACGCATCACGTAGCCGGTGACGCCGGGGCGGGTGCCGAGGTAATTGTCGACGGCCGCGATGCGGCTGCTCATATCGGCGTCGAATCCCGCGATCGGACCCTGGGTGTGCACCGGTGCGGCACCGGCCATGGGGACGAAGGCGGGGGCGGCCGGAATGAGGGCCGCGGCAGCGAGAACACAAGCGGAGGAGGCCACGCGCCGGGCCTTGGGGGAACGCACGAGGGAACACAATAGAGGGGACCATGCCCGATACGCACGTCTTGAGGTGAATCGGTGGGTGTGTTATCGAATCGACACTGTTGCACGGACTTTCGCGCGAGTCAGTGGAAAGCCGCTTGTAGCTCTTCGATGCTGCGCCCATTGAGGCGGTAGCAGTGCTCGAATGCCTCGGTGTGCCGCTCCCGCGGCCACGACTGCAGCACCACGCCGCGTCCGTAATGCCGGGAGTTGACGAGTTCCCAGCGGTCTCCCACCCGCCGAACGGTGAACCCGGTTCTGGGCACGAGCGGAATCACCGACGCAGACATCGACGCGGACCAGCCTTTCCTGAGAACTTCGAACCTCCCCGAAAGGCACTGTCGCATACCACACTCGAATTTCGGGGTGACGCGCCCTAGCAAATCCTGGGCATGTGGCAGGTGTCACCCGGCGAGCCGGGGCGCTCGGTGTTTGCATGTCGTTCGCCGACTGTATAAACACAGCTCGTGCACATTCACCGGGCCGAACGAGCGGACACGCTCGCCGACGCGCTGGCCGAGCTGCTCGCCGATCCGCTCGGCGATCCGTTCACCCCGGAGGTGGTGGCGGTTCCCGCCAAGGGGATCGAGCGCTGGCTGAATCAGCGGCTGGCCACGGTGCTCGGCAGTGGCGCGGCGAATGACGGTATTTCGGCCAATATCGATTTCGCGGATCCGGCCGCCCTGGTGGCGGCGGCGCTGGCGGAGGCGACGGGAGTGGATCCGGAGCAGGATCCGTGGTCGCCGGAGCGGCTGGTGTGGACTCTGCTGCCGGTGCTGGACGGGGTGCTGGCCGAGCCGTGGGCCGCGGTACTGGCGCGCCATCTCGGGCACGGGGACGCGGGCGGCCATCGGGTCGGCCGCCGGTACGCGACGGCCGCGCGGATCGCGTCGCTGTTCGACAGCTATGCCGCCCAGCGCCCGGCCATGATCACCGAGTGGGCCGACGGCCGCGACACCGACGGCGCGGGCCGGGCGCTGCCCGCGGATCTGGTGTGGCAGCCACTGCTGTGGCGGCGGCTACGCAGCGTGGTCGGGGTGGCGAGTCCCGCCGAGCGCCTGGGCGCGGCGTGCGCGCGGCTGCGGGTGGAGCCGTCCATCGTGTCGCTGCCGGAACGGATTTCGCTGTTCGGCGTGACCCGGCTGACCACCGATCAGCTGGAGGTGCTGTCGGCGCTGTCGGCGGGGCGGCAGGTGCATCTGTGGCTGGTGCATCCCAGCCCCGTGCTGTGGACCAAGCTCGCCGATGCCGAGGTGATCCCGAGTCCCGGTGTGCGCGTGCGGCATCCGCTGCTGGCGGCGCTGGGCCGGGATGTGCGGGAGCTGCAGCAGCGGCTGTCCGGGTACGACCACATCGACACCTATCACCCGCGCCCGGAGACGGCCGCGCCGCGCACGCTGCTGTCGGAGTTGCAGGCCGCGGTGCGGCAGGACCGGTGGTCGCTCATGCCGGAGCCGAACCTGGCCGACGGGACCATCGCGGTGCACTCCTGCCACGGGCCGGCACGGCAGGTGGAGGTGCTGCGCGACGCGCTGCTCGGACTGTTCGCCGCCGACCCGGCGCTGGAGCCGCGCGACGTCATCGTCATGTGCCCGGATGTGGAGCGTTACGCGCCGCTGGTGCGCGCGGCCTTCGGGCAGTGGTCCCTCGACGGGGCCGAGCCCGGGCATCCGGCGCACGGGCTGCGGGTGCGGCTCGCCGATCGCGCGCAGCGGGCGGTCAATCCGGTGCTGGATGTGGTCGGCACGCTGCTGGAGCTGGCCGACGGGCGCGTCACCGTGACCGAGGTGCTGGATCTGTGTGCGGCCGAACCGGTTCGGGTGCGCTGCGGCTTCGACGACGACGATATCGAGCGGCTGCGGGAATGGGCCGCCGAGACCGGGGCGCGCTGGGGGATCGGGCAGCGGCAGCGGCAGGCGTTCGGGCTCGGGGACTTCGCGCAGAACACGCTCAATGCGGCGGTGGATCGCATTCTGCTCGGGGTGGCGGCCGGGGAATCCAGTGAGGACTGGCTGGATCTGGTGCTGCCGCTGGACGATGTGGACAGCAATGACATCGATCTGGCCGGTCGGTTCGCCGAATTCGTGGACCGGCTGGCGGTGTGCCTGCGCGATCTGCGCGGGTCCACGCTGGAGGAACCGGCGGGCACCGCGCGGCCCGCGGCCGAGTGGGCGGCGGTGCTGGGCCGGGCGCTGGACCTGCTCACCGAGATGCCCGCGAGCCAGGGCTGGATGGGGGTGCAGGCGCGCCGGGAACTGGCGACTGCGCTCGAGCCCGCGAGCGGGATTCCCTTGCGGCTCAGCGATATCGGGGCGCTGCTGACCGCCAGGCTGGCCGGGCGGCCCTCGCGCGCCAACTTCCGTACCGGCGAGCTGACGGTGTGCACCATGGTGCCGATGCGGTCGGTGCCGCACCGGGTGGTGGTGCTGCTCGGTCTCGACGACGAGGTGTTCCCCCGCGCGGGCGGTGTGGACGGCGACGACGCGCTGGCCCGGCACCGCTGCCCCGGGGATCGGGATCCGCGCAGCGAGGACCGGCAGCTGCTGCTGGACGCCATCATGGCCGCCGGGGAGCGACTCGTCCTGCTGCACACCGGATCCGATCCGGTGTCGGGTGCGCACCGCCCGCCCGCGATTCCGCTGGCCGAGCTGCTCGACACGATGCGCGCGCATGTCGGCGCGGCCGCCCTGGAGCAGGTGGTGACGCGACATCCGTTGCAGCCCTTCGATCGTCGCAACTTCCGGCCCGAGCAGCCGTTCAGTTTCGACACCGTGGCACTGGCGGGCGCGCTGGCCGCGGGGCGCTCGCCGCAGCCGCGGCCGTTGTTCCTGGGTACGCCGCTGCCCGCGCGTGAACGCGGCGATGTGGAGCTGGCCGATCTGGTGGCCTTCGCCGAGCATCCGGTGCGGGCATTCCTGTGGCAGCGCTTGGGGATCCGGGTGCCGGAGGACGAGGAGGAGATCGCCGACCGCCTCCCCATCGAGCTCGACGGCCTGACCAAATGGAACATGGGCGAGCGCATGCTGTCCGCGCGGCTGACCGGCGTGGACCCGAACGTGCTGCGCGCGGCCGAATGGCGGCGTGGCACCCTGCCGCCGTTCACCATGGGCGCGGCCGTGCTCGACGAGGTCGAGGGCACCGTCGACCAGCTGGTGCGGGTGGCCCGGCCGCTGCACGAGATCCCCGCCCGCACCGTCGATATCGCCGTGGATCTGGGTGACGGCCGCCGCCTCACCGGTACCGTCCCGGACGTCCACGACGACGCGCTGCTGCGCACCACGTTCTCGCGGCTGGCTCCGAAACACCGGATGGCGGCCTGGATTCGCCTGCTCGCGCTGGCCGCGACGGGCACCCACCAGTCGTGGCGCGCCATCACCATCGGGCGTGGCAAACACCATCGCCCCGCCTGGCAGTCCACCCTCACCTCGCCCACCGCGCCCCTGGCCCGCGGCATCCTGCGCGACCTGGTGCTGCTGCGGGACGAGGGCCTGTCCGAACCCCTGCCCATCGCCCCCTCGGCCTCGGCCACCTACGCCGAACGCCGCCTCGCCGGTGCCTCCGCCGAGGACGCCCTGCACGCCGCCGGACAGGACTTCGACGATCGCTTCGGCGAACACACCGACCGCTACTTCCGTCACATCCTCGGCCGGTCGCCGCGCTTCGACCAGCTGACCGAAGCCGCCGCATCGACGCTCCCCGGCGTCGACTCCGAACCCACCCGTTTCGGCGAACTGGCACGCCGGCTCTGGAACCCCTTGCTCACCAACGAGAATCAAGGTCAGCCATGACCACCCCGAGGAGGAACCCCCTGCCCGTCACCGCGCCCGGGAGCCCCGAATGACCGACGACCTCTTCTCCCTCACCGATCCGGACCTGGCGCCGCGCCCGGCCACCCGCACGCGCCGCAGCAGCGACGGTCCCGCCGGCGAGAGGCGCCGTCGGGAGACCGCATCCTCGATCGGCGACACCCCGGATCTATTCGATCTGTCTGCCGCCGAGCCGGATTCGGCGATGCCGGGCGGCGAACCGGACCGCGATCATTCCGGGGCCGCCGACCACGGGCTGTGGGATGCGCCCGCCGATGTCGGCGATGATGCTGGGCCGCAGGATGATTCGGTCGCCATGTCCGCAATTTCCCCGTCGTCCGGGGATTCGGGGAATCGGTTCGAGCTGACGGGGCCGTTGCCGGTGGGGACCACCGTGCTCGAGGCGAGTGCGGGAACCGGGAAGACCTACGCCATCGTGGGGCTGGCGGTGCGGTTCGTGGCCGAGCTGGGGGTGGATGTCTCCGAGTTGCTGCTGGTGACATTCAGCCGGGCGGCGACGCAGGAGTTGCGGGAGCGGACGCGGGACCGGTTCGTGGGAGTGGCGGCGGCGCTGGGGGATCCGGAGCGGGCGCTGACCTCCGGGGACGAGCTGATCCGGCATCTGGCGCAGGGGAATCCGGCGGAGATCGCGACGCGGCGGGAGCGGCTGCTGGCGGCGCTGTCGGACTTCGACACGGGAACCATTGCCACCACGCACAGTTTCTGCCAGCGGATGCTCGACGAGCTGGGGCTGGCGGGGGAGCAGGATCCGGGGGTGCGGCTGGTGGAGGGGATCGAGGATGTGGTATCCACGGTCGCCGATGACCTGTATCTGAGCCGGTACGCACGTGGCGGCGCACCGTTCGGTCCGGCGGACGCGCAGCGGCTGGCCGCGGCGGCGGTGGGCGATCCGCACGCCCTGGTGCTGCCCGAGGCCGAGGGCGAGGAGGATCCGGCGGCCGAGCGGGTGGCGTTCGCGACGGCGGTGCGGGTGGAAACGGCTCGGCGGAAACGGCTTTCGGGCCTGCGGGACTTCGACGACCTGCTGGTGCTGCTGCACGAGGTGCTGGCCGATCCCGAGCACGGGCCGCGCGCCTGCCAGCGCATCCGGGACCGGTACCGGGTGGCGCTGGTCGACGAATTCCAGGACACCGACCCGCTGCAGTGGGACATCCTGCGCCGCGCTTTCCACGGACGCGCCACCCTGGTACTGGTCGGTGACCCGAAGCAGGCCATCTACGCCTTCCGCGGCGCGGAGGTGCTCAGCTATCTGGACGCGGTGGCGCACGCCGACAGCAAACGCGAGCTCACCACCAACCGGCGCAGCGACGCGGGCCTGCTGACCGCGCTCGAGCATCTCCACGGCGGTGCGGCCCTGGGGCACAAGGAGATCACCGTGCACCGGGTGGCGGCGACCAGGCCGTTCTCGCGGCTCTCCGGTGCGCCGGAGCGGGTCACGCCCCTGCGACTGCGGTGCCTGCCGCGCAGTGGCGCGGGTCCGCTCAACAAGTCCGGGTATCCGACGGTCGGCCGCCAGCGGGAACGGGTCGCCGTCGACGTGGCCGCCGATATCGTCGGCCTGCTCGAATCCGGGGTGCTCATCGACGCGGGCACGCCCGGCGAAAGGCCGATCGGGCCGGGCGATATCGCGGTCCTGGTCCGCAACCGGAATCAGCTGGAAATGGTGCGCACCGAACTCGAGGCGGCCGGTGTCGCCTCGGTGCTGGCGGGCGGCGCGAGCGTGTTCGGCACGCCCGCGGCCACCGAATGGCTGTGGGTGCTGCACGCTTTGGAGCAGCCGCATCGGGCCGACCGGGTGCGCCTGGCCGCCGGCACCGCGTTGCTCGGGCTGCGCGCCGAGGACATCGACGCCGGGGGCGCGGATCTGGTCGGCCGCCTCAGCGCCGAACTGCGCGACGCGGCCCGGCTGTTCGCCCGCGCGGGCTTCGCCGCCGTCGCCGAAAAGCTCAGCGCCGAAACACAATTGGCCCCCCGCCTGCTCGCTCTCGAGGGCGGCGAACGCCAGCTCACCGACCTGCGCCAGATCGCCCAGCTGCTCGACGACGCGGCCCTGCGCGAGGGCCTGGGCCTGTCGGCGCTCACCCGCTGGCTGGCCGACCGGGTGCGTGATCCGGCCTCCGGCAGCGTCGCCGACCGCAGCCGCCGCCTGGACCGCGACGCCGCCGCCGTGCAGGTCGCCACCGTGCACGCCAGCAAGGGTCTCGAATTCCCGGTCGTGTACCTGCCTTTCGCGTGGGACGCGGCCAAACTACGCAACCCGCCCACCCTGCTGTTCCACGACGAGCAGGGCCGCCGCGTCCTCGATGTCGGCGGCCCCGACGCACCCGGCTACAGTTCCCGCCGCCTGCGCGCCGAGGCCGAGGAGCAGGCCGAGGAACTGCGCCTGCTGTACGTCGCCCTCACCCGGGCCGGCGCGCAGATCGTGGCCTGGTGGGCCCCCGCCTACGACACTCAGACCGCGCCCCTGCACCGCATGCTGCTGGGCCGTGAGCCCGGCAGTCCGGCCGTGGCCGACAAGGTGCCGGTGCCCGCGGATTCGGTACTGCTGGAACGCATCCGGGAGTGGGCCGCCACCGCGGCGCCGGGCGTGATCGCCGTCGAGCCGGTGCGCGAGATCACCCGTGCCCGGCTGCCTCTCGACGACACCGCCACCGCCACCGAGCCTTTGGCGGCCGCCCACTTCGGCCGGGCCCTCGACCAGGCGTGGCGGCGTACCTCCTATTCGGCGCTCACGGCGGGCGCGCACGACGCCCTGCCTGCCGCCGATCTGCCCGAGGGCGGCGTCGCCGACGAACCGGCCACCCCGTCCGTGCTCGCCGAGGACCTCACCGCCTTCGCGGGAGCCAGGCCGTCGCTGATGAATTCGCTGCCCTACGGCGCGGAGTTCGGCACGCTCGTGCACGAGGTCCTCGAATACGTCGACACCGACGCACCCGACCTGGCCGCCGAGATCCGCGCGCGGGTCCAGCACGCGGTGAGCGAGCAGATGTTCGACGCCGACCCGGATGTGCTGTCGGACGCGCTGCTGGCGGTCATGCACACGCCCATCGGTTTCGGTGCGCTCGCCGACTTCCCGACCCGGGATCGCCTGAGCGAGCTGGACTTCGAGCTCCCGCTGGCCGGTGGCGACCATCCGGTCGCGGCGCGGGTGACCGTCCCGCGCATTGCCGACCTGCTGCGCCGCCACCTGCCCGCCGACGACGTCTTCGCCCCCTACGCCGACCAGCTGGCCCACCTCGACGACACCCCGCTGCGCGGCTACCTCACCGGCAGCATCGACGCCGTGCTGCGCACCACCGGACCGCGATTCGTGGTCGTCGACTACAAGACCAACCGGCTCGGCACCGGCGACCTCACCGTCGCGCACTACACCCACGAGCGCATGGCCGCGGAGATGATGCGCTCGCACTACCCGCTGCAGGCCATCCTGTATTCCGTTGCCCTGCACCGGTATCTGCGCTGGCGGTTGCCCGGCTACGATCCGGCCGCACACCTCGGCGGCATCCGCTACCTGTTCGTGCGCGGCATGGTCGGACCCGACACCCCGGACGGCTGCGGCGTTTTCGACTGGCTGCCGCCCGCGGACCTGATCGTCGAGCTGTCGGCCCTGCTGGCCGGGGACCCGGAGGTGGCGCGATGACCGCGATCCAGCTGGCGCAGCGGGGCACCGGCCCGCTGCAGGTGTTCAATGCCGCCGGGGTGCTGTCGGCGGCCGACGTGCATGTGGCGCTGCGGCTCGCCCGGCTCGGCGGCGAGCGGTCCCCGGCCGTCGTCTTCGCCACCGCGCTGGCCGTGCGTGCGGTGCGCTCCGGGTCGGTGTGCCTGGAGGTCCGGCGCATGCACGAGATCGGTGTCGACGCCGAGGGCACCGAGGAATCGGCGATCGACCCGGCCACCCTGCCGTGGCCGGACGTGGATTCGGTCATCGCGGCGCTGCGGGTGAGTCCGCTGGTGACCGGCAGCCCGTCCGGGCCGCTGCGCCCGCTGCGGCTCATCGACCCGCCCGGCGCGAACGACTCTGGCCCGCTGCTCTACCTCGACCGGTACTACCGGCAGGAGGAGACCATCCGCCGCGTCCTCACCGAGCGCGCCGCCACCCATCCCATGGTGGACGCCGAACTCGTGCGCCGTGAACTGGATCGGCTCTTCCCCGACCACGCCGGACCGGGCGAGCCGCCGGACCGGCAGCGGCTGGCGGCCGCCCTGGCCACCACCCAGTGGACCACCGTGATCGCGGGCGGTCCCGGTACCGGCAAGACCCACACCATCGCCCGGGTACTGGCCCTGCTGGTCGCGCATCAGCAGGCCGTGCCCGGTGCCCCCGCCCTGCGCATCGCCCTGGCCGCCCCGACCGGCAAGGCCGCCGCCCGCATGCAGGAATCGGTGCGCGAGCAGGCGGGCGAGATCGGTCTGCCCGAGCTGACCGCCGCGACCCTGCACCGTCTGCTGGGCTGGCAGCGTGGCGGCGCGGGCCGGTTCAAGCACAACGAGTTCAACCGGCTGCCCTACGACGTCATCGTGGTCGACGAGACGTCCATGGTGTCGCTGACCATGATGAGCCGCCTGCTGCCGGCCGTGCGACCCGACGCCCGCCTGGTGCTGGTCGGCGACCCGGACCAGCTGGCCTCGGTCGACGCGGGCGCGGTGCTCGCCGACCTGGTCGCGGGACCTGTTCCGGGACAGGCGAATCCGGCGCTGGAACGCATCCTCGGCGGCGATCCGGCCGCCGCTGCCGCCCATCCGGACGCCCTGTCCGGGCGCGAGCGGGAACGCCTGCGCGGCGGCATCGTCCGGCTCACCCGCGGCCGCCGCTTCGGGGGGCGCATCGCCGAACTGGCCGTCGCGATCCGGGCCGGCGACGCGGACTCCGCCCTGGCCCTGCTGGCCGACGGCGGCGACGAACTGTCGCTCTACCCGCCCGACGACATCACCGAGGTGCGCGCCGACGTCCTGCGCGCCGCCCGCGAGGCCACCGATGCCGCCGTCGACGGGAACGCGACCGCCGCGCTCACCGCGCTGGAATCCCATCGCCTGCTGTGCGCCCACCGCCAGGGCCCCTACGGTGTCGAGCGCTGGGATCGCCTGGCCGTCGGCTGGGTCACCGCCGCCGGGATCAGTACAGATCCCGGTGCCGGGCACTGGTACCCGGGCCAGCCGCTGCTGGTCACCGCCAATGACCACGAGGCTCGCATCTACAACGGCGACACCGGCGTCATCGTCCGTGCGGCCGACGGCACCCTGCGCGCCGCCCTGCAGCGCGGCAGCGAGCCCTACCTGGTGCATCCCACCCAGTTCCCCGGCGTGACCACCGTCTACGCCATGACCATCCACCGCAGCCAGGGCAGCCAGTACGACACCGTGTCGGTCGTGCTGCCCGGACCGGAGTCCACGCTGCTCACCCGCGAACTGCTGTACACGGCCATCACTCGCGCCCGGCGGCACGTCCGCATCCTCGGCACCGAGGAATCCATCCGCTCCGGCATCGCCCGCCGCGTGCTGCGCGCCAGCGGCCTGCGCAACCGGGAATGACCCGCCGCGCCGACCTCGGAACACGCGCCGACCTCGGAACACCTGGCCGCCGCCGGAGTATCCCGCTGGCAGGCCGGCCTGCGGTGGCGCGATCGGCGTAGCGTGGACGGGGCCCGATACGGCTGTCGCCGTGGTCTTTCGGAGTGTGCGGCCGAAAGTGGCGCGTGCGGCCGAAGCGGAAGGTTGCCCATGGCCGAGTGGGAAGGCGAGCGGTCCACGGATGCCGTGGTGTCCGCGGACGGTACGCGGATCGCCTACGTGACCGAGGGAACGGGGCCGGGGGTGATCGTGGTCCCGGGGGTGCTGGCGCTGGCGCAGGGGTACAGCGGGTTCGCCGACGCGCTGGCCACCGCGTTCACGGTGCACACGATCGAGCGGCGCGGGCGCGGGGACAGCGGCCCGCAGCGGCCCGGCCATGGTGTCGAGGACGACTGCGCGGATGTGCGTGCCCTCCAGGACGAGACGGGTGCGGCGTTCCTGGTGGGGCATTCGTACGGCGGGTTCGTCGCCCTCGAGGCGGCGCGGAACCATCCGGGCACCCGCAAGGTCGCGGTGTACGAGCCGGGCCTGTCGGTCCGGGGTTCGATGCCGTCCGACTGGATGGGTCCCTACGAGAAGTACCTGGCCCAGGGCAAACCCTTCGACGCCTTCGTCGACTTCATTCGTGCGATCGGCCCGGACGGCGCGCGCAAGGTCCCGCGCTGGATGTTCCGCCGCATGATGCCCAGGTTCATGGAGGCGCCCGAGATGGACATGGTCATCGCGCAGCTGCCGCAGAATCTCATCGAGCACCGCCAGTACGTGCGGCTCGACGGTACCTACCACCACTACGCCGAGATCACCGCCGAGGTGCTGCTGCTCGAGGGCGACAAGGATCGGCGCGCGTGGACGGCCTCCGATCAGGAGCTGCTGGCCTCGGTGATCCCGCAGTGCGAACGCGTCACGGTGCCGGGACTCGACCATTTCGGCATCGACAGGGGCGATCCGGACCGGGTGGCGGGCTTGGTGGCCGAATTCTTGTCGCGTTCGTAGTGGTCTCGCTCACCGCGGTCGATAGGCTGGGGCTATGGCCACTACGCCCGAGCACGTCGACGTGCTGATTGCCGGGGCCGGACTGTCCGGTATCGATGCCGCCTACCATCTGCAGCGCGCCTTCCCGTGGCGGACCTACGCCATTCTGGAGATGCGCGAGGCCAGCGGTGGCACCTGGGATCTGTTCCGCTACCCCGGGATTCGCTCCGACTCGGACATGTTCACCCTCGGCTACCGGTTCCGGCCGTGGCTGGGGGAGAAGGCCATCGCCGACGGCGGCTCGATCCTGGAGTACGTGCGCGACACCGCGGCCGAGAACGGGATCGACTCGCACATCCGTTACCGGCACCGGGTGGTTCGGGCGGAATGGTCCTCGGCGGACAACCGCTGGACCGTCATCGCCGACCATGACGGCCGGTCGGTGACCATGACCGCGAACTTCCTGTTCAGCTGCTCGGGCTATTACCGCTACGACGAGGGCTACACCCCGGACTTCACCGGCACCGAACGCTTCCCGGGCCCGATCATCCACCCGCAGCACTGGCCCGCCAACGTCGAGGTCGAGGGCAAGCGGGTAGTCATCATCGGCTCCGGCGCCACCGCCGTCACCCTCGGCCCCGCTCTGGTCGAGGAGGGCGCGCACGTGACCATGCTGCAGCGGTCACCCTCGTACATCATCTCCCTGCCCGACCGCGACGACCTCGCCGACCGCGCCCGCGCATACCTGCCCGCGCGCATCGCCTACGGCCTGACCCGCGCCAAGAATGTCGCCCTCAGCACGCTGATGTACCAACTGTCGCAACGCTATCCGAAGCGCATGCGGGCCTGGATCCGCGGCTTTCAGAAGCGCTGGCTGCCCGACGGCTACGACATCGACACCCACTTCAACCCGAACTACGGGCCGTGGGATCAGCGACTGTGCCTGTCGCCCAACGGCGATCTGTTCCGCGCCATCCGCGAGGGGCGGCTGGAGCTGGTCACCGACCGCATCGAGACCTTCACCGAAACCGGCCTGCGCCTCGAATCCGGCCGCGACCTCGACGCCGACCTCATCATCACCGCAACGGGTTTGAACCTCATCCCCTTCGGCGGCGTCGAGCTGGTGGTGGACGGCCGCCAGGTCCATCTCCCCGACACCATGGCCTACAAGGCCGCGATGCTCTCCGATGTCCCCAACTTCGCCTTCGTCATGGGCTATACCAACGCCTCCTGGACGCTGAAGGCGGATCTGGTGTGCGAGTACGTGGTTCGCCTGCTGCGCCACATGGATGCCCACGGCTACGCCACGGCGACCCCGGTGCGCGACCCGTCCATCGGCACCGCGCCGTTCCTGAACTTCGAGCCCGGCTACGTGCTCCGGGCCCTCGACATCCTCCCCAAAACGGGCGACCGCGCCCCCTGGCGCCTCTACATGAACTACCTTCGCGACCTCCCCAAACTCCGCTACGGCCGAATCACCGACCCCGCCATGCGTTTCGAGCGGGCCTGACCCCGGTGGAAGCAAATCGATTGCAGTGCACGTGATCAGCTCTTCCGGGTGGGGCGACTGACGGGCAGCGACCGCCCCGTCTCCAGCAGGGATTTCAGATCGCTGAGCATGAACGGGTAGCCGCCGCCGAAGCCTTCCGATTCCAGATCGCCGGAGACGATGACCGAGATGAGCGGAGCGCCGGCGACATCGTGGATGACGGTCAGGGCGCAGGTGCCGTCGCCGCGATCACGAATCTCGTATCGCAGATAGGTTTCCGGCTCCGCGGCAAGGTGCTCATCGCCCCGGAAACGTATACGCGCACCCCACAGCACCGGCGGGTCGTAGTCGGTGACCGTGCCGCGGATGATGACCTCCGGTTCGCTGTCGATCGGACGAGGTCCGGAGGGAGCGAACACCGTGAACGCGCCGCCGACCCGAGGCTCGAGCACGCTGCGGCCGCCGAATCCGTAACGCACGGTCCAGTCGGGATCGGTTACGGCCTCCCAGATCCGCATGGCCGGTGCGGCGATGATCACGCGATGGATCTGTGTCGTCTCCGGGCGCGCACGCGAGAGGACGTCCTCGAAGCTCACGATTCCAAGTCCTTCTTCAGATCGGCCAGTGCGGAGAGCTGTTGTTCGGTGA
Source organism: Nocardia sp. NPDC004711 (assembly GCF_053601595.1). NCBI lineage: Bacteria > Bacillati > Actinomycetota > Actinomycetes > Mycobacteriales > Nocardiaceae > Nocardia > Nocardia sp. NPDC004711. The sequence goes on from NZ_JBSGCB010000023.1 coordinate 36,323, forward strand.
ATTTGTCGATCCATCGATCGTGAATCAGCCGGATCGGCACGGGATTGAGGTAGTGCAACTTCTTTCGCCCGCTGCGGACCGCCGTCACCAAGCCCGCTTCCTCGAGCAAACGGAGATGCTTGCTGATGCCGAAGCGGGTCATCTCCAGCCCGGATTCCAGCTCGGTCAGCGTCTGGCCGTCCCTGGCGAACAACGCGTCCAGCAGGTGCCGCCGGGTGGGATCGGCCAGCGCTTTGAACACCGCGTCCTCGTCCACGCCCCCACTCTATACGAGACCAATCGGTCACATGAGCGTTGACATGTGACCATTTGGTCACCTATTGTCGAAACATGAAGCGCTACATAGTCCTCTACCTCGCACCCCTCTCGGTCGCCGAACGATTCGCCCAGGCCACACCCGCGGAAGCTGTGAAAGGCATGCAGCTGTGGGCGGATTGGAGCAACCGGATCGGCGCCGGCCTCGTCGACGCGGGCAAACCCCTCGGCAATGCGCGCCGCATCACACCGACCGGTACCACCGAGACCGACAGCGGAGTGATCGGAATGTCCATCCTCCAGGCCACCTGCATGGACGAGGCGCTGGAAATGGTCGGCGACCACCACCACCTGCACTGGGCCGAGCAGTGCGAAATCGTCGTCCTCGAAGAACAACCCATTCCCGAGCTGCAGCAATGAAGGCTACGACGGTTTCGTCCAGCTGCGTTGATCAATGCGCGAGCCGCATTGCCGTAGTCCGCCTGTGCGCGTAGTGCTCTCCAGACGCGCTCGACGAGGTGATCGTGCTGAGTATCGCCCATTTCGGGTACGGCACATTCCAGCGCTGGTCAAGATCGCCGACGTGATCTGCGCCTGTACCGGCAACCGGTACACGGTCCCCATGGATGCGATGAGGGAGAGGCCGACGATCCGATATCGATTGTGATCGGCGAGCGGTTCACGGCTGGAGGATCATTCGGCCGGGGAGGCCCCCGGCGGCCTTGGCGCTGAAGGCTTTCACCGCTTCTTCGAGGGGGTAGACCGCGCCGACCTGGGGGCGGAGGTGGCCCTCGTCGATAAGGCGGGCGAGTTCGGTCAGTTGGGCGCGGTTGGATTCCTGGACGAAGACGACCTTGCGGATGTCGTCGCGGTCGGTGGGGAATTCGGCTGCTGCCTTGATGGTGATGAGGGTGCCGTTGGGGCGGAGCAGGATCGACGAACCGGTGAGGACGTCGCCGCCGATCGTGTCGACCACCAGGTCGGCCCGGCCTGCGGCGTCGGCCAGTTGCTCGGTGTCCAGGGCGAGGTAGCGGTCGGCGCCGAGTTCGAGTGCGAGGGAACGGGAGTGCTCGCGGCCGGTACCGATGACGTGCGCACCCGCCCAGTGCGCGAGCTGGACGGCCATCGAGCCGACCGCGCCGCCCGCACCGTGGATGACGACGGTCTGACCCTTGTCGAGGTGCCCGTGGTCGAACAGGGATTGCCAGGCGGTGAGCCCGGCACGCGGGACCGCCGCCGCCTGGATGTGGTCGAGGGTGCGGGGTTTGCGTGCGATATTGCGGGCTTCGACGGCGACGTACTCGGCGGCCGCGCCGTTGCGCAGCTGGTCGGTGAGGCCGAAAACCTCGTCGCCGACCGCGAATCCGGCGGTGCCGTAGCCGAGGGCAGCGATCACACCCGAGACCTCGTTGCCGGGAATGACCGAGTCGCGGGGGTGGCCGGCGCGGCAGTTCCAGATGGGCCAGTCCAGTTCGTTGTGCGTGATACCGCACGCCTCGACCTTGATCAGGACATCGCAGAGACCGGGTTTCGCGTCGGGGACATCCTCGTAGACCAGTCCGTCGACGCCGGGCTCGCGGGTGCGAATAGCCTTCATCCTCAGCTCTTTTCGTTGTACGAACGAATCGACGATAGGACGGGCGGATGCGCGGTGTCGGCTGATTTCCTGGGAATTCGATGGCCGGATCCTGATCCGAGCCGGGCAGGAAGTGGGCCGGTTAGTCCTGGGTCGATTCGAACAATCCCGGAATCGTGAGTGCGTATTCGACATCCGCGCGCGTGCCGAGCATGGTGAGCACCCCGCGGATCATGGTCAGCCGGGCCGCGTCGATGGTGGCCTGATCGGGTTCGCCGTGCGGTGCGTCCGCGGAAATGCGGTAGACGACGAATTCGCAGGTCTGCAGCGCGGTATCGAGGTCGAGATCGGTGGGGGCCGGACGCCCCAGGCCGGTGATCTTGGTGCGTACCAGGACCCGGATGTCGTCGATGGCCTGCTCGCGATAGGCCGATACCGGCGAGCCCGGATCGTGCAGTTCGGCGAACAGCGGCGCCAGCATCCGGCCGTGACCGCCCGCCCAGTGCAGATACGCCTCGATCATATTGATGCCGAGATCGACCGGTTGCTCGCTGCGTTCCAGCGCGGACCGGATGCCGCCGACCAGGTCCTCGTTGGAGACCGTGAGCACCGCGTGCAGCGGCTCGACGGCATTGGCGAAATAGCGGTAGAAGGTGGGCCGTGCCAGCCCGGCCTTCTCGATGATCCGCGCCACGCTCAGCCCGCGCGAACCCTGTTCGGCGAACACCTCGGCGGTAGCCAGCACGATGCGGGCGCGCACCTGGTCGGCCTGCTTCTCCGTCTGCGGCGGGCGGCCGCGGCGCGCCGGGGTGCCCTTGCCCGCCGGAGGGCTTGACATGGTGTGCGTCACGTCCATTAATCTAACACCAGTGTTCATGTAACACCGATGTTCAGTTAATAATGGGTTTCACCCCACCCGACTCCTCGAGAGGGCGACCAATGACGACTGCCCCGCAGCTCGCCGCCGCCGATGCGCTGCCTTTTGACCTGGTCCAGCGCCTGCTCGGCCACGCCGTCGCGGGCGGTGCGCCCTCGGTGGAGGTGTTCGCGCCCGCTACCGGCGCCAAGATCACCGACCTGCCGCAGTCCTCGGTCACCGATATCGAGGCCGCCTTCGCCACCGCGCGCGCCGCGCAGCAGGAATGGGCGACCGTGCCGGTCGGGGAGCGGGCCGCGCTGCTGGGCCGCATCCACGACCTGGTGCTGGCCGAGCAGGACACCATCCTCGACATCATCCAGCTCGAGACCGGCAAGTCCCGGGTGCACGCCTTCGACGAGGTCTCCGACGTCGCGGTGAACACCCGCTACTACGCGGCCGAGGGCAAATCGATTCTGGCGCACCGCAAGCCGCGCGGCGTCATGCCGGTCCTCACCCAGGTGGAGGTGCGCAACCGGCCCAAGGGCGTGGTCGCGGTCATCTCGCCGTGGAACTACCCGCTCGCGCTGGGCGCCTCCGACGCGCTGCCCGCGCTGCTGGCCGGCAATGCCGTCATCGGGCGGCCGGACAACCAGACCGCGCTGACCCTGCTCTGGGCCATCGACATCGCCGAGCGCGCCGGTCTGCCCAAGGGCCTGTGGCAGGCGGTGCTCGGGCGGGGCGCCGTGGTCGGCACCGAGGTCATCGCGCGCGCCGACTACGTCGACTACACCGGATCCAGCGCCACCGGCCGCACCATCGCCCAGCAGGCGGGGGAGCGGCTCATCGGGTATTCGCTCGAGCTCGGCGGCAAGAACCCGCTGCTGGTGCTCGCGGACGCCGACGTCTCGGCCGCCGCCAAGATCGCGGTGCGGGCCTGCTTCGCCTCGGCCGGGCAGTTGTGCGAATCGATCGAGCGAATCTATGTGCACGACACGGTGTACGACCAGTTCGTCACCGAATTCGTGGCCCACACAAAGAAACTGGGCCTGGGCAAGACTCTCGACTACAGCTACGAGATCGGGTCGCTGACCTTCCCGCGCCAGATCGACACCGTCAGCACGCACGTCGACGACGCGGTCGCCAAGGGCGCCGCGGTCCTCGCCGGCGGCAAGGCGCGGCCGGATCTCGGCCCCTACTTCTACGAGCCCACCATTCTCGCGGGCGTGCGCGAGGGCATGACCGTCTACCGCGAGGAAACCTTCGGACCGGTCGTGTCGGTCTACCGTGTGTCCAGCGACGACGAAGCCGTCGCGCAGGCCAATGACACCGCCTACGGCCTCAATGCCAGTGTGTGGAGCCGCGATATCGCCCACGGCCGCGAGGTCGCCGCGCGGGTGCGCGCCGGATCGGTGAACGTGAACGAGGGCTTCATCGCCGCGTGGGGCTCGGTGGCCGCGCCCTCGGGCGGGCTCGGCATCTCCGGCACCGGCCGGCGGCACGGGCCCGAGGGCCTGCTGAAGTACATCGACACCCAGACCATCGCGGTGCAGCGGGTGCTGCCCATCGCACCGCTGCCGGGCATGTCGGAACAGCTGTGGGCCAAGACCATGACGCTCTACCTGGGCGTCATGAAGACGCTGCGGCAGAAGTGATTCCGCAGTTCATTTCGACAGGGGTACAGAGGGGTATGAAGACCGTAGCGGGCAAGAAGGTCCTGGTCACCGGGGCGGCCATGGGCCTGGGCAAGTCGTTCGCGCAGCGCGCGGTGGCCGAGCAGGCCGCCGACGTGGTGCTGTGGGACGTCAACGAGAAGGCGCTGAAGGAGACCGCGGCCGAGCTGGCGGCGCTGGGCGGCAGCCGGATTCACCACTACGTGGTGGACGTGTCCGACCGCGACGCCATCGCCGAGGCGGGCGCGGCCGTGCGCGCCGAGGTCGGCGGAATCGACGTGCTGGTCAACAATGCGGGCATCGTGCGCGGCAACGGCTACTTCTGGGAGACCGGCAACCGTGCCGACATCGACAAGACCATGGCGATCAATTCGCTTGCGCCCATGTACATCACGCTCGAATTCCTGCCGGCCATGGTGGCGAACAAGGGCGTCGAGGGCCGCGTCCTGAACATCGCCTCCTCCGCCGGGCTGGTGGCCAACCCCCGCATGAGCGTCTACGCGGCCTCCAAGTGGGCGGCACTGGGCTGGTCGGACTCGGTGCGCCTGGAGCTCGAGCAGTCCGGCAACGAGCACGTGAAGTTCACCACGGTCTGCCCGACCTACATCAACACCGGAATGTTCGACGGCGCCAAGGGTTTCTGGTTCACCCCCATCCTGGACCAGGAGGAAGTCGTCGACACCTCCTGGACCGAAATGAAGAAGGGCTCCGCCCTGGTAGTCCTACCCTGGACCTCCCGCCTCAACCGCGCCATCTCCGGCCTCCTCCCGCTCAAGGTCCGCGACTTCTACCTCAACACGGTGGGCGTCTACCACTCCATGGACGAATTCACCGGCCGCAAGCAGTAATTCGCGCCCGAGCAACGAGCGCGCTCCGACGCGACACACCGACACCACCCGACCGACCGGTCCGGGTGGTGTTCGTTACCGGGCGTCCCGGTACGGATCGACACCGAATACGGCCGGGCCTGAAACAGCGGGGACAGGCTGTCGGTCCCCTGATCTACCGTGGCGGTCACGCCACACAGGGCGGGGAACCGAGGCCTGAAGGGGAACATATCGTGCTGGACGTCGTAGTCAACGGATGCTGGGGCCTTCGCGCGGAATCCGTGCCGGGCATCGCCGAACGCTGGTACGGCACGCTGCGTGTGCTCGCGGACATCGACGGCTCGACGTTTCACAGATGGCACGAGGCCGGCCGCGACCGCCCGTCCGATCCCGTGGTGGAGCCCTCGGTCCCCGCACTGGCGGACTACATCGAGCGGACGAACACCGGTCCCGACCTCGACGTCGTGGGATACACGACGTCGCTGTGGGCGCAGAACCCCGCTGCGGCGCACGTCTCCATGGCGATTCACGCGGGCAGCACCTCACACTACGCGGTGAACTCGGTCGTGCTCGCCTTCCGGTCGCGGGAGGTCGACGAAACCGCGGAGGTGATCCGGCGCGCTCCGCAGGTCCTGCGCCTGCTCGCGGAGCACTGGGAGATCGACGCCGGGCAGGTGTACGGCAGGCACGAGTACCGTGCGGTGGCCGAGCGGTGGGACCTGGCGAACAGCGACCCGCGATGCGGCCGTGCAGTCTTCCTCTCCGCCGGCCGCGCCGCCCTGGCACCCGGGGGGCTGCCCGCGACGTACGTCCGCACCGCACACGGTGGACTGGTGATCGATCTCACCAGTGGCGGTACGGAGTCCCCGGCCATCGAGACGATCCTCGACGCGAACGCACGACTACGGGCGGCCGGGGCACTGGAAAAGCTCCCGATCCCGTTCGACCGCGCCACGTTCTGACGCCTGCGCGCCGCTGTGCGGACGTGTTTCTCAGAGCGAGACCCGCATGGCCACGAACCCCGCTAGCAGCCCCACCGCGAACACCCCGAGCCCGAGCGCGAACACCGCGGGCATCACCACCGGACCCCACGCCCCGGGCCCGGCCACCGTGGAGTTCGCCGCCGGGTCCGCCGGGTCGTAACTGACCCGGACCGGCGCCCCGACCGCCACGCCGAACGGGCCCGGGGCATGGTCGGTGAACTCGATGTCGCGGCCGTCACGGGTGCGGAACGCGAAGACGTACTCGGTGGTGTAGCTCCGCTCCATGCCCGGCCCCCGGTCGACAGTCCGGCGCTCCACGCACCGCCCCTCGACGTGCTCGCCGTGCCGCAGCAGCCGCAGCACACGGTTCAAACGCAGTGCGGAGCGGATCGCGAATCCGCCGACGAACAGGCCGAACAGCAGCAGGAAGGTGGCCGTGCCGCCGGGCAGGATGTGCATGGAATCGCGCTCCCAATCTGCTACGTGAAACTCGTACCCGATCCGGCCTACGTCGCGGCGCTGTCGGCAGATCCGATTCGAATCATCATGGAGCACAACGCCCTGCCTTGCCGCGACCCGCGCGGTTCGGGTCGGCCGAAGTACCCGTCGGCGAACGCACCATCACGCCGAATTTCGTGCGCTCGACTAGAGCTGGATGATCTTCTGGGAGGCCATGAAACGTGCTCTAATCGATGCGTTTTGACGAGCCGGAGACAGAGGGGGGCCGATCGCGGTGGTGTCGTTCTTCGTAGCGCGAGACGGGCAGTACCAAGCGCATGGCTACGGGGTCAGCCAGTGGTCGTCGAAACAGGTGAACGGGCCGGCGGTGTGCGGGCTGTTGGCGCGTCAGCTGGAAACGCATTGCCCCGCGGAAGGCTTCATACCCGCGCGGCTCACAGTCGATATGCTGCGGCCGGTACTGAACGAACCGATCGCGGTGCACAGCGCCGTCATCCGCGAGGGCACGCGGGTGATCGTCGCCGATGCCTCCATCGTGCAGCAGGGCGAGCTCCGTGCGCGGGCGAGTGCGGTCTTCCTCGCGTCAGCTTCTGCGGCACCGGGTGAGATGTGGCAGCCGCAGGCGTCATTGCCCGCACCGCAGGCTCAGCTGACATCGCCGGATGGTGAGCCTCCGTTGCTCAAGTGCGGCGAGTCGGAGTGGACTGACAACTTGACCGCAGGCCGGAACGCAGACCGTAAAGTGCTGTGGCAGAACCTCATTCCCTTGATCGAGGGCGAACCGATCTCCCCGTTTCAGCGAGCGGCTGCGATGGGAGACGCCACGAACTTCGTTTGCCATTGGGGATCTGCGGGGATCGGCTACATCAATACCGACATGACCTTGACGCTGTCGCGGTTGCCCGAAGGCCCCGAACTCGGGCTTCAGGCTCAGGATCAGGTCACCGGCGACGGTATCGCGGTCGGCACCGCAACGCTCTACGATCGCGTCGGCCGGTTGGGCACCTGTGTGGTGACGGCCGTCGCAGATGCCCGTCGGCCAATGTCGGTCGCAGGCCATGCGTCGGCCGCAAACTGATCGACCAACATCCCCATCCCGCAACGCATACCGCGCTGACCGGACCGGCCGGCGCGGCACGTCCGACGATGAGACCGACTGCGGCACAAAAACATCCGCTACTGTCGAGTGCTGACGTTGTGGGTCGGCATTTAGGATGGTGTGGTCACTAGTTGACGCGTCGCACGTACAGCTGCTGGCTGGCTCGGGCAACTAGAACGCCTTGATCGGAAACGATATCGGTGGTGTGAGTTGTGATCGACTTGCCGCCATCGCTCGTGGCGTCACGGATGACCGCGACGTGATCAGACGGGAGCGACATGGAGGCGGTCACCATCTCGCGGCCGGGCGCGATGAACTCAATGCTTGCGGCGCTCGTCCAGACGCGATAGCCGCGCCCGAGTTGACCGCGGGCCATGATCCCGAAGAACGGATCTGTCATCGAGTACAAGGTGCCACCGAATGCGGACCGGTTAGGGTTCCAGTTCCACGGACGAACTCTGTGGGTAGCACGCACCGAGGTCCAGTCGTCCGCGATATGAGCGACGCGCACACCAGCGAACAAGAGCGGCGGATATGCGCTCATAATCAGCCGAAGTACCTTAGGACTAGGCAATTCTCGTGTGCCTCGGCTCCCAGCGATGGAATCGGACGATCGACGTTCTGCTGAGGCGGACATCACTTCACCTGTCTACATTCGGTACCAGAATCGTTGCGGCTCATCCTTTCGGACGCAGCTCTACCGGGCAACATCCGCTCCTGCCGCTGGCCGCGCTGGCCGCACCGGCCGGCGCGAACAGATAGATGCCGCCACGCCAGGAGATCGCGGTCCACCGCAGATCGCGGATGTCCCGAAGTGCCGCAAGAATTTCCCCGACCACGGGCCAGCGCGAGTACACCGGCAAGTCCGCCCAGCAGTGACGACAACACACTGTCCGTACACGCGCCGGAAAACCCGTACACCAGTCCCGCCGGCAGATAGACGTTCGGCGATAACCGCTCCCCGGTATGCACTCAATTGCCGCTTCCGCGCAGACCGAGCCGACCGGTGCGGGCACGCGAAAGTCAACTGGCCCTGCCGATCCGACGCCGGTGGAATGTCCGCAACTGCCGGAGGCCGTGCGTCACCACCGGTGGCACTTCGCGTCCTTCCCGTGGAGTCCCGCGAAGGTACTAGAAGTGAACCTGCCGGTGGGTGTTTGCTACCGCGGTGACGGAAGATACTCCGAGGACGCCGTATTCGTCATAGAGCGTGGCGGACCCGATTGCGATGCCGTCCGCCGCGTGTTGTCCGTTCGATTCCAGGCCCAACCCGTCCGATTCGGGCATTCGGTACAGGTTCAGGGTGACATCGACGTTGATGAAGGGCACGCTGTCCCCGTCCCAGTTGGTGATGAAACTCGTAGCCTCCGCCAGCGTGGCGACACGAGTGAAGGGGGTCGCCTTCTCACCTGCAACGGCGGGGATCATCGTCGGTGTCCACATCCGTTTGCGGGCATTGTTCCGGTGGTCAGCGAAGTCGCCCGACCAGTCGTCGGGATACCCAGCACTGCTGAACATCGGTGCCGGCGCGATCGCCTCCCCGGAACTCGCCACGATGGCTGGGCGTGAAAATTCCGAAGCGGGTGTCCAGGCATTGCCGTCTGCCCTGTCCGTTTCCACGGGACGGACGAAAAGCGCCGAGGCCCGGACGACCACGCGATCCGACTGAAGCAGCTCCGAATGTAGGAGCGTCACTCGCGTGCTCGATCGGACGAGTTCGGTCCGCGTTTGAATCGCGTCGAACGTGGTCGGCCTGACGAAGTCGAGAGTGAGCCGGCATCCGGCCGCCTCGATCGGGCAGTGGCGCTCTGCTTCCCGGGCGGCGAGCGCGGTAAGCCCTTGGCCGCCAATCGTGCCGTGCCCCCACGGTCCCCGTGCTGCTTCGAGCGGAACGAACCCACCGTCCAGGGGTTCGAAAAACCCGGCTCGCGACTCCTCCGCATCCGACATCTCCCGCGCCCCTCCCGGTCTTATTCCGCATCGCGGCGATACTCACCGATGCTAGAACACGTTTCACTGTCTGGTCGATCGCCGACCTGAACGTTCTGCGACGCAAGGAAATCCACACGCCGCACTATCGCGCCGCGGCGGACCACGGCAGTGATCGATTCGCAGTCTCAGCACACCATCGAGTCCGGTCCCTCGCCTGTAGCCGATAAGCGCGTTGGAAGGCGCGGCGGTGCTGATCGTGGATCTCGTCGGATCCTTCTTGCTGGTGCAGCTGACGCGCTTCGCTTCAGGACCTGGCGATATATCTAATGTGAGATATCGTTGTAGGTATGAGCGAGGAGGTGAGCCAGTCGCCGGGCGAGGAATCTCTCCCGGTGCTACCCGGGTTCCGGGAGATGGCGCTGCGCAGGATGTCGGAGGATCGTGCGCGGCTGGTTGCCGAACTGGTGGAGCGGCGGCGGGCGGCGGGGTTGTCGCAGACCGAAGTTGCTGCCCGTATGGGTACGTCGCAGTCGGCGGTGGCGCGGTTGGAGACGGAGAACGTCGATGTGCGGACCTCGACGCTGCAGCGGTACGCCGCTGCGGTCGACAGCCGCATCACGTTGCAAGTGACGAGTACGACAGCTGAATCGAATCGGATCGGAGAACAGCCTTGAGAATCGAGACGAGCACACCCACTTCGCAATGGCAGCCTTGGCCGGCGGAGTTTCCGAACTACTACCCGGCGAAACGTGAACAACCGCAGCCTGTTCCGGCCCCGCCGCCCTCGACACACGTGTGGATCGATCCTCACCCGGACGGTCCGGCGGAAGCGTTGCTCATGCAGCGGACGGTTATCGCGCGCGGGCACTTGGACGCCGCGGCTGCCACCGAGTTGTGCGCTCGGTTGCTGACGCTCGATGCCGAGAGCGCCCGACCGATCCGGCTCGAAATGTACGGGCTGGAAGCGGATCTGCTCGACGCCAGCACTGTCACCGATGTGCTGGACGTGCTTCGCGCGCCCGTGAGCGCCTACGTGAGTGGCACGCTCGGCGGTGCAGCGCTGGGATTGCTCGCATCGTGCGAGCACCGCTACGCCTACCGGAGTGCCCAGTTCGTGTTGCGGGAGCCGTCGGTGCGTCTGGATGGTGGGTTCAGTCGTGTCGAACCGCGACTCGAACACGCGCGAGCCATGTTCGACACACTGCTCGCTCGCCTGGCGGAACTCACCGGTCGCGACTCGGACCAGATCCGTCAAGACCTCGAACAGCAACGGACACTCACCACCTCCGCCGCTGTCGAGTACGGGTTGATCGAGGGCCCCGCAACCCGCGAACAATCGCGCTGAACGCACAAGCCGGTCGACTTCCCGATCCGAACGAGCATCCACCAAGATCAGCGGGTGCTCGTTCGCCGTCGGTAGGACCACGGAAATGGAACTGAGCGTCTCTGACGAGCTTTCGCGGGCAGTCGCCCCGGATACTGGTCAGAGGCTGACACGCACAGTCTGAACGCGCAAATCGCCCCTCTGACAAGGCTGCCCGTCGCACGCGGCCAGCTCAGCCTCGGAACCGGTTCACGGCTCACGCGTAGCGGATCGCGCGATTTTTCCAGCCAACCATCGAGCGGCCGCGTGTGCCCGAGGGCCACGGGAAGGCTTGACCCTGACGCTGCGTCGGGGTTGCACCCTTGCTTCATGACGAAGAACATCGCTCCCGCGGCTCGGCCTGCTCCGCCGATCGGAGAGTTTCAGGAGGTCGACGGCCGCCGCGTTTTCGTGCATCGGTTGGGTAGTGGCGGGCCGGCTGTCGTGTTCCTGCCGGGAGCGGGTGCGGTCGGTCTGGACTATTTCGCTGTGCAGCAAGGGGTTTCGCAGTTCTGCACCGCGGTGGTGTACGACCGTGGCGGCAGCGGGTACAGCGATCCGGTCCCGTTGCCGCGCACCGCCGCCGCGGTCGCGACGGAACTACACGAGTTGCTGCACGCCCAGGACCTCGCAGCCCCGTACATCCTGGTCGCGCACTCTCTCGGCGGCGCCTACGCGCATCGGTTCACGCAGTTGTATCCGCAGGAGGTGGCCGGGCTGGTCTGGGTGGATGGTTTCCATCGCGACTGGGAGGATTTCATGCCCGCTGCGGCGAGCCCGGCTGCCGGCCGGCAGCCGGGGTCCGGTCCCGAGCAGATCCGGCAGATGCGCCCAGCTCTGCACGAGATGTACGCCGGACTGGTGGCGGACTACCCGCGACACATGCGACAGCCGCTGATCGAAGCCCATGTCAGCGACGAATGGCTCCGGGTCGGCATCGCCGAGCGGGGCAGCTTGGTTGCACTCGCGGACGAACTGCGTGCCGGCCCGGACATTCCCGACGTACCGGTGGTCGCGCTCACCGCCGAAGGCACCGACCCCGGCCCGCGGGCGTCGATGCCGGAGCAGACGATACATGCGATACACGAGGGCATGAGGAGGATGGCCACGGCCGTGGTGAGCACGGTGTCGGTCGGGGAACATCGCGTCGTCTCCGATGTCGGCCACCACCAGCTGTGCTTCACGCGCGCCGATGTCGTCGTCCAGGCGATCCGCGACGTCGTCGACCGGGTGGCTCGCGCCTAAACTCGGCTTGGCCATGTTTCCCGAAGACCGGAGGCATACGGTGCTCACGATCGGCCAGCTCGCGGCAACCGCCCGCGTGACCGTGCGGGCCGTCCGCCACTACCACCAGGTCGGCCTGTTGCCCGAGCCTGAGCGTGATGTCTCCGGCTATCGCCGCTACAGCGCGCAGGCGGCGGTAGATCTGGTCCGGATCAGGACTCTTGCCGATGCCGGAGTGCCGCTGGCCCGCATCGACGCGCTGCTGCACGCACAACCAGCCGAATTCGCAGCTGCCATCACCGATATCGACACCGCCTTGCGGACCAAGATCGAGCAGCTCACCGAGCATCGCCGCCGCATCGCCGAATTGGCAAGCGGCGAAGAGCTTGTCCTGCAACCCGAGATGGTCGCCATCCTGAACCGGCTTCGCAGTCTCGGAGTCAGCGAACGGACCGTCCGACTCGAACGCGACTGGTCGATCCTGATGCAGGCGTCGGACCCGCATGCGGTGCCGCAGTGGATACGGGACAAGAACGCCGGCTTCGACGACCCCGAGAAGATGCGCCTGTATCTCGTGTGTGATCAATCAGTCGACTGGGATCCGGACGATCCGCGCGTGGATCGGCTCATCAACGACCTGGAAACATGGGAGATCGAACACGAAGGCAACAGCAGCCGGCCAGCGAACCCGACGCCTGTCTTTTCCCTGATCCTCAGGGAGTCACCGGCATGGCATCGAATCGTCGATACGCTCGCCCGCCGTGCCGAGCGGCGCCGAACCGCCATGCCCGGCAGCTGACCGCCGGCCCCTGGTGTCACGGGTCGTGCTGCGATATGTCGGTTGGGCCGGCCATCCCGGCTCGCCGACATATCGAACCTGAGCCTCACAAATCCCGAATCGCCTTTGCTCACCGGCGATTACGACTGAGGAGTGGATCCTGACCATCGCTCAGCACCATCACTGAACGCTGTGGACGGGCGCGACCACGGTGTTCTTGCCGTCTTTCGGCTACGACGCCAGCTGTTGCGGGCGGCCCGGGACCGAAGCGCTATGCCGCATAGTGCGCGGCCCGAACCGGCCGGCGCGGGCCTGTGGAAGATCGATGAGCCCAGCGCCCCACAGGCGCCCGCACACACATGCCGACGCGCGGATGTCAGCGGGCAAATTTTGCGACGGCCTGCGCGGTGACCGGCGTGAAGAGGTTGATCAGGTTGCCGTCGGGGTCGCGAAGCAGCAATGAGCGATTGCCCCACGGCATCGTCGTGGGCTCGTTGACGAAATCGTCGACCGTATCGCGCAACCGCTGGTAGTCGGCATCGACGTCGGGGACCAGGAACTCGATGATCGCGGTGTGGTTGTCCGCTGGGCGCGCGCTGCCGGCCGCGAACAACGCGACGGTGCGGGTGCTTCCGATCGCGAGTGTGCCGGACGGTGTGACGATTTCGGCGAAATCCGGTGTCGCCCAGGTGGCTTCGACACCGGTCAGGTGCTGATAGAAGCCGACCAGTCGTTGGATGTCGCCGGTGATCAGACGGATCGAGACGAGATTCATGCGTACTCCTGTTTGTTGGTTGGGGCGGCGGTTGCGCCGCCCGCAGGCCACGTTAGTGCCAATACCGGACAGTTTCCGCCCGGTATACATGCGAGAATTTTCTGATGACGCGCCCCACCGCCCGAGTGCTGGCCCTCCTCGAGTTGTTGCAGGCCGGCGGCACCCATACCGTCGGCGAACTCGCCGGACGGCTGGGCGTCGATGAACGCACCGTCAGGCGATACGTCACCCATCTCACCGACCTGGAGATCCCTGTTCGATCGGTGCGTGGCCGCTACGGGGGATACCGCCTCGCCCCGGGGTACCGAATGCCGCCGCTGATGCTGACCGATGACGAAGCGGTGGCTGTGTTGCTCGGACTCCTCACCACCCGCGGCGTCGGTCAATCGACAACAGCCGCCCACGCGGCAGACAGCGTGACGGCCAAACTCCGTCGTGTCCTGCCCGCACGTCTGACGGCGCGGCTGGACGCACTGATCAGCACCGCCGAATTCACCGAGGATGCCCGCTCGGAGGTCGCCGTCGAGACCGCGGTCCTCCTCCGGCTCGCCGAGGCTACCCGCGAGCGCCGACCTGTCGCGATCGGTTACACCGACCGGAACGGGCGCCGCACTGACCGGACCGTACATCCATACGGGCTCGTCGCCCACTCCGGCCGGTGGTACCTGACGGGGATGGACAGCAACAGTGACGAAGTACGTCAGTTCCGGCTCGACCGCATCACGGCGGTGACGACACTGCCCGGAGCGTTCACTCCGCCAGCGGGATTCGAGCCGACCGCGCATCTGCTGTCCGCACTTGCCACGGCGCCCTATCGGTACGAGGTATCGATCCGAGTCCAGGGCACCCTCACCCAGGTCCGCCCACTGCTCCCCGCGACGATCGCGACCGTGCACGAGATCGACTCACCACCCCCTGACACCCACCCGTGGGTCCGGGTCAGAATCCGAGCCGAACAGCTCGACTGGATTCCCCCCGTCCTGGCCGGCCTGAACCTCCCGTTCGTCATCGAACACCCCGACGCACTCAACGACGCCGTCCGCGCCCTGGTCCGCCGACTCACCGCAGCCGCCGACGGTCCATCCGAAGCCCACCGGTAGACCTATGCCGCCACACCGCGCGAACGTACGGGAATACCGCCACCCGCGCTGTTCGACCGGCCGGCGCGCGGCGCCGGAAGCCCAACGGCCCGAGCGCCGTACGGCAGCCGGCACTGCAGGCAAATGCCGAGTTTCGGCGACCGGTGCAGTCCCGCACAGTCCGCCGTAGAACAGTGGTTTCCGGACTGTTGCAAAATGCGCCGAGTCGGCGATTGTGACGTCACGTCGGGGGCAAATGACCTGCGGCCCTGCATGATCGGTCGACAGCGGTCCACGTAGACATGTGTACTCAGGTCATGGCTGAAATCCGCGCCTAATTTGCAACAGCCCGTTTCGCGCCAATTCCTCAGCTGTAGTGCACGTTTAGAACGGTTGGGTTAGCCGTTCATGCGGGCATGGCAGCGTGCTCTTCTCCCGCTGGTCGTATGGTTGGAGTCGGCTGCGGGGCCTGCCGTGCGAGCGCACGCACATACCGAAATCCAGTGCGCCTTGGTCAGTCTGGATGTTCGGTCTGTCATGGGTTAGCGTGTGGTCGATCGCGACTGGCGTTACGTGGGCCGACCACGAGGAAGCGCAGTATCGGAGCGTCGTACGCCTGGGTGCTCCCCATCTCGAGACGAGAGACGGGGTATGGCAATGGACTTGCGCTATGGCATGAATCCACATCAACAGGCGCGGGTATCGGCTGGCGGTGACCATATTCGAGTGGTGCACGGCGCGGCGTCGATGATCAACTACCTCGATGCGCTCAATGCCTGGCAACTGGTCGCCGAGGCCAGTCGCGCCACAGGCAAGGCGGCTGCGGCATCGTTCAAGCACGTTTCCCCGGCCGGTGCGGCGCTCGCCGGAGACCTCGATGAAACCATGCGTGACAGTTGGGGATTGGGCGACAGCTCGGTGGGCCCGATCACGACGGCCTATGTGCGGGCGCGCGACGCCGATCCTCGTTCGTCCTACGGCGACATGATCGCGGTGTCCGAACCGGTTGATCACGAGCTCGCCGAACTGTTGGCCTCGGTCGTCTCCGATGGCATCATCGCGCCGGGTTATGCACCCGGAACTGTAGCGGCATTGGGCCGCAAGAAGGGCGGGCGATTCGTCGTATTCGAGATCGATCCCGCATTCCAGCCACCCAAGACGGAGATTCGAACTGTCTTCGGCGTCAGCTTCGAACAGGACTGCGACCATTCGCCGATCACCGAAGACCTGCTGCATGTGGCTGTCGGCGACCCCATCAGCCGCAACGCGACGATCGATGCACTGCTGGGCATGGTGACCGCCCGGTACACCCAGTCCAATTCCGTCGTTTACGTCCGGGACGGCATGAGTATCGGTGTCGGTGCCGGACAGCAGTCGCGAATCGACTGCACATTGCTCGCCGGAAGTAAGGCACGCACCTGGTGGACCCGGCGGCACCCCGCCGTTCAACAGATGCCACTGCCTGCGACGATGGCGCGTCAGCAACGGTTGAATTGGCAGATCTCCACCGCCGCAGGCACTCTCACTCCCGCACAATCGCGTGAGCTCGTCTCGAGCCTCACCCGATCCCACAGATTCCTGGAAGAGGCCGAACGGGTCAGCTGGGCCCATCAGCTCGCGGGCGTCTCACTCGTCTCCGACGGGTACCTACCGTTCCGGGACAACATCGACGTTGCTGCCGAACATGGGGCTGAGCTCGTCATCGAGCCCGGCGGTGCTCTCCAATCAAACGTTATCGCCGATGCTTGCCGCGAACACCGCATCACCCTCGCCCGCACCGGAGTTCGACTCTTCCACCACTGAATCGCGGCGACTGCCGAGGCCCATCGATCGCAATCATCCGCTCGTGCCGGATACCGCGCTGGCCGAACCGGCCAGCGCGAACACTCCGAAGATCAACGGGCTGAGATCATCTCACCCGACTGGGCCCGGCCAGGAGTGCACGGAAATGCCGAATATCGCGCGCTCGTCACCGGCCGCTGATGTCGTACGGCCCAGTTCGGGTTCGATCGGTGCGGGGTTTTCGCGTCGGAGTAAATAGCATCAGGTCGGCTGGCAATAGGACCTCGCCAGCGACGGCCATTGGCGAGTTCCGCTCTGTTGGCGGTGTGGCGTCGCCACGCCCGATTTCAGCGGTGGATGTGTCGTGGCGACTATGTGGACGCATCTACTCCGCGGTCCAGTCCGCGCGCACGGGCATCAAATGTGACGAAGTCCAACCGTGAAACGTGATGCAGGTCATTGCCCAAGGCGGCGTGATTGGGCATCGTCGTCAATTCATTTTGGAAAGAACCTGGTTGGAGATGCCAAATGGCCGACCACAATTTTGCTTACGACCTCACGCTGGACGAGGTGCGACGGCGCAGCGCCGTCCTCGAGGCGCTCGGTGACGACTGGGATCCGGTCGCGGTGCTCGCCGAGGAAGAACTGGCGTACGACATGCTGTACTCGAATCTCGACGATGAGCAGCAGCGGATCTACGACGAACTCGTCCAGGCCGGCATCCTGCCGGATCGGGCGATGCGCCCTATCGCCGACTGATCTCACCGCCTAGCACAAACCATGACCGGTGTTCGGCTGGTTGCCTCCAGCGAGTGGCGACCTGGCCGCTCCGGCTCTCGGCTGCGTTTCGTGAGCGGAGGATGCGCGAGTTCGACAGCTCACTGCGGTCGGCCGAGTCGGTTTTACGGCCGTTGCCGGTAGCGAAGACCCGCACCTGCGCCGAGAGTTTCGCGGGCACGTCCAGGGCGGATTCACCATCGTGGAGCCCGCACCGAATATCGGATACGGGGTCGGCCATCGGTGGGTGAGTTGATCGACGACGAGCACCCTGAACTCGACGCCCCCACCGCGCCGGCCGCGCTCGATCGCTACCCGGAGGCTGCCGGGTTGGTGTTCCGGGTGCTGATATGCATGGGGACTGGCCCGTTGGGGCCACCGGTGAAGGAGAATTGGGGGCGGATCGGCGTGGTGGTCGCCGGGTTCATCTCGACGTGCTGGGCGATGGTGGCCAGTGCGAGGACCGCTTCGGTGTTGGCGAAGACGTGGGCGACACACATGCGTTTGCCGGCCCCGAAGGGCAAAGTGGCGTGACGTTGCGTGGCTGTCAGGTTTTCGGTCAGGTAGCGGGCAGGGTCGAAAGCGCCCGCGTCCGCCCATACTCCGCTTTGATGGTGGAGGGCGTGGAGGCTGACGATGACGGTGGTTCCGGCGCGAACCGGAAAGTCGCCGAGCATGTCGTCGGTCTTTGCGACGCGGCCGAGTCCGACGATCGGTGGATAGAGTCGCATGGTCTCGGCGACAACGGCTTTCGTCCATGGCAGGAGGTCGACGTCGGCAGCGGTGGGGGTGCGTCCGCCCAGGACGTCGTCGAGTTCGGCGTAGAGGCGGGCGCGGGCGTCGGGGTGTTCGCCGAGCAGTTTCCATGTCCATGCGAGTGCGGTCGCGGTGGTTTCGGTGCCGGCGCCGATGAAAGTCATCAGTTCGTCGTGGATCTCAGCGTCGGTATAGCGGTGTCCGGTTTCTGGGTCCTGGGCATCCATCAGCAGTCCGAGCAGGTTGTCGCGGCGGGTGATCGCACCACTGCGGTGATCGGCGATCAACTGGTCGATCACCTTCTCGACGTGACGGAGGTCGGCGGCCATGCGCGGTGCGAGAATCCAGCAGGCGGACCGCATGACGCGTATGGGCAGGTCGTGGCGATTGGTCAGCTCGGCGAGTGCGTGTAGCCCTCGGGAGGTGCCGGCGATGAACCCGACCCCGAACAGCCGCAGCATCCGGGACAGGGTGATCTCCGACATCGGTCCGGTCAGGTCGACGCCGAACATGGTGCGGGCGACGATATCGAGGGTGAGCCGGCTCATTTCGGCGTTCATGTCCACCGACGCTCCATGGGCGCCGAGTTGGAGAATGCGCTGGGCGCAGTCCTGGGCGGCGTCGGTGATGGGGCCCGAGAGGGTGGCGATGTTGCGTTTTCCGAAGACGGGTGCGACGAGCCGGCGGTTGCGTTGCCAGCGTTGTTCGTCGAGCTCGGTGACCAGGCCGCGCCCGAACGCGACGGCGAGCATGTCGTACTCTGCGCTCTTGGTGTAGTTGGCCTGGTTGGTCACCAGGATATGCCGTGCGTGCTCGGGGTTGCGTATGACGACGAAGCGCAGCAACGGCATTCGTGCCACGAGTATGTCGTCCTGTCCGGGCAGCTGTGCTCCATAGAACTCGGCCAGGGTGCGGTCGCGCCGCAATGGCATGCCTTGTACGGCGAGTTTCCACGACTGCCGCCACGACACCGGGGTGCAGTGCCAGCGCAGCGGCGCGGGTTGCCAACGGGGCGGGTAGAGCGTCTCGTCGGGTGTTACCTGTGTAGTGGTCATGGCCAATCCCCCTGTACGCGTGGACTTTTGTCGCAGCGTATGCCGCCGGTCAGGGGGTACACGTCCGCCGTTCGGAGGACACCGCGGGACACGATCCGGGTTATCGTCGGATCATGACTACGCCCGGTGCTGCGCCCGAGCGGTGGGACTTCTGGTACCGGATCTGGAGCGCTTACGTGGTCGGTGGCCTCATCGCCACCGGAGTTCTCGTCATCGTGTTGCGGCGCACCTATGCCGGCGAAACGTGGGCGGGCTTGACGGCATTGGCCTGTCTGCTGGCGTGGTCCGCGTTGCTGGCTCCGCGTCGCGGGAATCCCGATGCGTTCTATCGACGTAAGGTGGACCGGAATTCGGCGCTGTTCGTGGTCGGTGTGCTGGTGTTGTTTCACGCCGCCGCCTGGTGGTCGCCACCCGCGCTCGCCGCGGTGATGGTGGTATATGCGCTGATCTACATGGCGCTGCCGGTTCGAGCCGCGATTGCGGCCGCGGCCGCGGTCAGTTTCACGCCTGTGGTCTTCGCTCTTCTCGCTCACTCCCAGGTGCCGCTGGGACTGGCGATATCGTTGATCGCGGTCGTGTTCAACCCGGCGATCGGTGCGACGATCACCCTGGCCATCGACCGAGGTGAGCAATTGGCGGTGCTCGTGGACCAGTTGGAACGCAGCCGCGCCGATGTCGCGCGACTGTCCCGGGAAGCAGGTTCGATGACCGAACGTGCCCGCCTGGCCAGAGAAATTCATGACACTCTGACCCAGGGGTTCACCGGGATCGCGACACTGGCCCAGGCCGTGGAATCGGAGATGGATAACGACCCCGGAGCCGCTCGCCGGCATCTGGCCTTGATCGAGGCCGCCGCGAGAGAGAACCTGATCGAAGCACGCACCATGGTCGAAACATTGACGCCACCGGACCTGAGGCGTGGCTCCCTTGCCGAGTCCCTGCGCCGCCGCGGTCGCAAACTCACCGACGAGACCGGAATCGCGGTGACCGTGAACGTGGATCCCGCTGTGCCACAGCTCGATACCAGCACCGAGGTGGTGTTGCTGCGCGCCGCGCAGGAGGCGTTGACCAATATCGGCAAGCATGCACGCGCCGACCGGGTCAGGGTCGATCTCGTACGAACCGAGCATGGTGTGCGACTGTCGGTGGCGGACAACGGAATCGGCTTCGACGAGGACGACGTCGATGGATTCGGGCTGCCCGGCCTGCGCAGCCGGGCACAGGAGATCGGCGCGGCCGTCACCGTGCAGACCAGCCCGGGTGCTGGTACTCAGGTCGATCTCGTGGTGCCCGCATGATCACCGTCCTGCTCGTCGACGACCACCCGGTGGTGCGCGAGGGCATGTGCGGAATGCTTTCCCGCGAAACCGATCTCGCCATCGTCGGCGAGGCCGCCGGAGGGGCCGAGGCCATCACGGTGGCCACCGCACTTCGACCTGACGTGGTGCTGATGGATCTGCGGATGCCCGAGATCGACGGCGCCGCGGCGACCCAGGCGATACTGGCCGCCTGCCCCGAGACCCGGGTAGTGGTCCTCACCACGTACGACACCGACACCGACATCCTGCGTGCTGTGGAGGCAGGCGCGTGCGGATACCTACTGAAAGACAGCTCACGGGCCGAAATCGCCACCGCCGTACGCGCAGCCGCACGCGGCGAGACGGTCCTGACACCCTCGGTGAGCGCCCGGCTGCATCGCCGAAACCGCCAGTCGCAGACCGAGCTGTCAGCGCGTGAACTCGAAGTCCTACGACGCGTCGCACACGGATCGACCAATGCCGAGATCGGTCAAGCCCTGCACATCAGCGAAACAACCGTCAAAACCCACCTCCAGCGAGCATTCGCCAAGCTCGACGTGTCGGACCGCACCGCTGCGGTCACAACAGCCCTGGCACGCGGGCTCCTTGTCACGCCGTAAAGTGCCACGCTTCATCGGAAGCCAATACGCCTTCCACGCGTTCGGCATCAATCCCGGGCAACGTGCGCTCATGCCCGAGTTTCGGACGGCCGGTGCAATCCCGCACAATCAGCTGTAGAACAGTGATTTCGCGCCAATTTCTCAGCTGTAGTGCGTGTTTGGAACGGTTGGATTGGCCGTTCATGCGTGCATGGCAGCGTGCTCTTCTGGCGCGAGCACCGATCAGCTACGACAGCATCCCGCCGCACTGTTCCTGTTCCAAGCCCGCCACAACCGGCTTGATCTGCAAAGCCTGACCCGGCAATGCGTCACTCCCCGCAGAGCGATAAACCTCGCAGCCGCACTGGATTTCGACGTGCCCGAACTACCCGGATAGTCGAAACACCCGGATCAACTCGGCCCGGCTACTATACGGCCGCAGCGCATTTCCATGCCGCTGGTCGCCCGACCGTGGGGTTTGACATGCCGAATTCAATGGCTGTTTACTTCGTTCGCTTCCCGGCGCCGAGCTCGAGAACACTCGGACCCTTGGCCTTCGATGATCGATAGCACGGTGTTGTCAGCGGAGAAGAACTCGTCGCGGACACGGAAATCGCTTGCGACAGGACCGAATTGAGGTGCCGTCGCCTGGACTTGAACTGAGCCTCCTTGTCTCGCTGGTCCTTTTGGCGGCGGCATCCAGCCATTTTCAATGACGACCACGATAAAGGCTTGGTTTGGAACTGGCAGAAGCTTGGACGTTCGATACCGGCGTTCTCCAACTGACTTGCCGGCGTAATCGCTGACGGCTTGTAGATGCCGCATCCCACTTCTATCCTTACGAACAGAGGGGGCGGACCCTGCGGAGTAGAGATGATCTACGACAACCTGCTCGCGCTGACAGCGCGGGCACCGATCACCAGCGGATTGCGGCAGGGTGAAGCATTTACGCCCTACGCCGCTTTGGTCGAGCGGATCGGCCGGCTCGCCGCCGGCCTTATCGACCGTGGCATCGGGCGCGGTGATCCCGTTGCCCTGCTGATACCGAACTCGCCCGATCTTTTCGTGACCGCCCACGCGCTCTTCGCCATCGGCGCCATCGCGATGCCTCTGGGCGAGACGGCCACGCGATCCGAACTTGCCGCACTCGCGCAGAAGACCGGACCCCGCGCAGTCATCTCAACTCCCGGTCTTGCCGTTGTTGCCGAGACACTGATCGCAGATGCGGCCCCCGGCATTCCCTTGCTCTTGACGAGTGCCCTTCCCGAAGGAAACGCAACCACCCAGCTGCCGAAACTGGGAGGCGATACAACGGCGCTCTACCTCTTCTCGTCCGGCTCGACCGGGTTGCCCAAGGTGGTGCCGCACACCCATGCCGAACTCGTCGCTGATGGTGAACGAGCCAGCACAGCCTGGGAAATTCAGCCGGACGATATCGTCGTGGACATTCTGCCGGGCAACTTCTCGCTGGGCTTCTTACTGGGCGCTACGCAAACCGTCGCCGGCGGTGCGACGACGCTCTATTGGAGCGATCGCCTGCCGCTGGCGCTTTCACGCAAGAAGCTGCTCGACACCATGGTCCGCGAGCGCGTCACCGTCATGGGCGCCGTTCCGGCAATGTACGAAATCGTCACTGGTCAGACCGGCAGTTTCGACCTGAGCATGCGCCTGGCCTTCTCGGGCGGCGTCGCACTGAAACGGCCGATCTTCGAAGCGGTGCGCGAGCGCCTGGGTACCCCACTTCGTCAGGATTACGGCTCGACCGAAGCGAGCATGTTCTCGCACAACAACTCCGCCGATCTCGACGCGAGCTGGGCCTCGGTGGGCAAGCCCGCGGGCGACGCCAGGGTCCGCGTTGTCCCGTTCGACACCGAATTCGGCCCAGCCGTCGGCGAAATGGAAATCAGATCATCCTCGCTCATGCAGGGCTATCTCGGCGATGCCGTGGCCAATGCCGAGGCGTTCGATGAGGGCTGGTTCCGGACCGGCGATCTTGCCTCGCTCGATGAAGAAGGTCGCATCTTCATCCGTGGCCGCAGCAAGCTGTTGATCGAGGTATCCGGCTACAAGATCGACCCCATCGAGGTGGAGGAGACGCTCATGACCTTGCCTGCTGTCGCCGAAGCCGCAGTAGCGGGTCTCCCGGACTCGCGCAACGGCAATCGGCTGATCGCGTTTGTCGTCAAAGGGGCGGAGGTGTCGGCCGATGAGTTGATCCGCTATGCCCGCGACAGGCTGTCGGTTCAGAAAGTCCCGGACGAGATCGCGTTCATCGACGCACTGCCGCGGAGCGCGGCCGGCAAGGTGCTCCGTGCGCGGCTGCGCGAGCTCTAGGCGGGCTGAGCCGCTCGCTGCGAAACATAGGCCGCTATGTTCGCAGGCGATTCGAATAGCTCCGGCCGTATCTCCGTGTCCGGGATGCTGATCTTGAATCGTTCCTCGAGGAAATACACAAGTTTTACCAAACTGATCGAGTCCAGCAGGCCTGCCTCGAGCAAAGGGGTCTCGCGATCGACCGGCGAACCGCCGGTTTCGGCCACCATCGCGGAGATATACTCGACTATCGGTCGTTCGACATCGTTCATCACTGAGTCCCTTATGTAGTCGGCATGCTAGCCAATTTCAGCGCGACCTGGAATGGTATTCGAAAACGTGGGAGGAAGGCTTGGGCGATACACGTCCGCTGGGCGAAAAGGAACAACTGCTCAGCCATTTGCATGTACACGGCGGGCTGATCACCATGCAGGTGCTGCATGTGCGCGGCCGCCTCGATCCGGCGCTGGTGACGGCCGCGCTCGCCTGGCTACAGACCCAGCACCCTATCCTTCGCGCTCATATCCGCTACGGCAAGCTCGTCTGGCGACACATGCCGTTCTTCGCCTATCGCCGGCCCTGGTTCGACACCGAGGGCACGACGGAGATCCCGTTGAACGTGCTCGACGACACCGACCCGGACGCTTGGCGCACGGTTTTCGCCTCTGAGATCCGCACACCGATCCCGAAGGGCAACCATCCGCGCTTGCGGATAACACTGGTGCGGCAGTCGCCCGACGCCGACCTCAACCACATCCTCATTTGCGCCGATCACGCGACGCTCGACGCCCAGTCCGCCAACATGCTCGCTCGCCAGCTTCTCGAGTTCCTCGCCGATCCAGCCGCGGCGCAACTCAAACGCCCGCTCGACACCACGTTGCCCCCGTCGATCGAGGACAGCCTGCTCAGCAAGTCCGGCAATGGCAAGAAGACCACCTATACGCCGGCCATTCGGCTACCCAAGCAGGTGGTACCCGACCGGAAGAAAGAAACGCGAGTACTGGCTCGTCGCCTCGAGCCCGGCGTAACGGCAACGCTCATGGATGCCGTCAAAGCCAACAGAACGACGCCTCACGGTGCGGTAACGGCAGCCTTCCTGCTTGCCATGCGCGAGCGGTACAGGCTCGATGCCATGACCGTGTTGACCACGGTCGACCTTCGTCGCCTCAGTAGACTCGCGCGGCCGCGCGAGACCTTCGGTTGCTATGTCGACATCCTGCGCACCGAGCACCCGATAGCCGACGACTTCTGGGCAACCGCCCGTGACGTCTCGTTCAAGCTGATCGCCGCGCTGGCCAAGGACCACGAGTCCGCCTCGATGATGAAGTTTCCGGGATGGGAGGTGTATCGGCACGAAGCCGGCCCAGGGATCCGGAACAACCGGCGCCTCGACGGACTTGCTGTGACCACGACCGGCGAGTCCGGCCTGCAGGCCGGCTACGGCGACTACACGCTCGAGGACGTCACCAGGGCCGTTTCGCTCGACATGTTCGGCCCATCACTGTTCGTGATCGCCAACGAGCGGCTCGGTGGCCTCGACCTCAGCGTCGGGTACTCGGCACTTGCGATGAGCGATGACGAGGTATCCAAGCTCACCGACAACGTAGTGGCCCGGCTCGAGCTGGCTGGATAGAGCGCCACGCCGATCGCAGCACGCTGCGCGTCGTGGACGAGGTCCCGGAGGCCGACCTGGCCGGCCGCCGAGTCGTCATCTGGCGCGGGCGGATTCGAGTCCTTCGAGAGCGCCCTCGCTGATGAGGTCGTTCGCCGGCCGACCCGTCGATGCGATCGAAACCGTGCCGTCCGCGGACCGCGGTGGTGGGATGGGTGCTATGAGCTTCCCTCGGCGGGCCGGGCCGGTCGTGATCCTCGCCTCGCTGGCGCTCGTGGCCGGATGCGGGCCGGACAACGATGCCTACGTCGCCCTGCAGAACGCCATGAAGGAGAACATCACCGCCAAGGACCACCGGCCGGTGCGGTCGGTGTCGTGCACACCGCATGTCCACGACACGATGCGAGAGGAGACCGCGCATCTGAAATGCGTCGTGGTGTTCACCGATGGCTCGTCGTATACCGCCAATGCGGTGATCCAGAACCAGAATTCCGGCGGCAGGCACAACATGCCGGATGCCTACAGCTGGGACCGTCTTCCTGCGCAGTGAGGTGCTCCGCACAGCTGCTTCGACGGGGCAGGCTGTCGACCAGTCATCGGAGACCTGCTCGGCCAGGTGCCTGCCTAGACCCGCTGGCCGAATTCAGTTCACGGGCACCGTGTGGCGGTCGATGACGTCGTCGATCGGTCGGTCGGCGGCATCGTGGCTCGCGGGTTCGGCGCCGTCGAGGATGGTGTCGAGAATGGCGGCGCGGTCGAGTGTGGCTGGGAGGCGGTGGCATTCGCGAGCGCTGACGATGACCGCGTGCAGCAGGGTTGCGTAGACGCGGGAGCGGGGGACGGTCAAGCGCCAGCCGTGGCGTTCGCGGTCGCGCAGACGGGTTTCGATGGTGTCGAGGACGTCCTGGATGACCTGGATCTCGATCAGGTCCGGGTCATCGCAGGGCATGGCGACCACCGAAAAGCAGTGTGCTGTAGCCGAATACCGCGGCACGTAGCAGGGTGAACAGGGATCTGTGTGCCGACGGCGGTGTTCGCGCCGCCCGGGGGTCGAGGACCATGCGCCCGGATGTGACCAGGGCGGTGCGCGCCCGCCAACGCACCGCACAGGTGTCGACTCCGCATTGGAGATGCAGTTGCATCGCGATATGTGCTTGTGCGGCAGTCAGTTCGCCGGGATCGGAGTAGCACGACCACAGCCCGCGCACCGAATACCCGACCGTAGCGCTCTCCTTCGATGGAGGTTCGGGGTCGGCGGCTTGTCGCTTCTCTCGTTCGATGCGGTCGATGATCGCCTGCACAGACCACGGGTTGTTGCTGGACATAGTCACCTACCTGTGTGCCGTCGTTGTCGTACCAGCACATCACCATCGACCTCCTATGACATTGTCATTCCGGGATTTTCGGGAAACGAGGGCAAAGCCGCAGCAGCGGTGTCACTCTGGGATCGGAGCAGTGCCACCCTGACAGAGTCGAGGAGTTAGCGATGCCCGAGGAGATTCCGCGCGCTTCGCTGCCACGTCGGCAGCTCGGGCGATACATACGCCGTCAGCGCGAGGAGAACACGGTACTCACGCAGGCCGAGGTTGCGGCTGCGATGCAATGGAGCCACAGCAAATACTCCCGGTTGGAGCGGGGTGAGCCCGGCAGGATTCTCGATCGAGATCTTCGTGAGCTCGGCAAGATCCTCGAGATTGCGGACGCGAAGACCGACGCCATGATCGAGCTCGCCCGGCAGGTTGCCGAAAAGACCTGGTACAACAGCTTCAATGACCTCATTCGGGCGAACTTCGATGTCTACATGCGGATGGAAACCGAAGCGGGCGCGATGGAGATCTACCGTCCCGATCTCGTCCCTGGACTGTTCCAAACCTCCGACTACGCCCGATCGCTGAACAGGATCTACTTTCCGAAAGACGGTGAGGAAGAACAGGATCGACGGATCGAACTGAAGCTCAAACGCCAGACGATCATCACTCGCAAGAGGGCTCCCATCACCATCGATCTCGTGCTCCACGAGTCAGCGCTGCACACAACAGTCGGCAATGACGTGACGATGGCGGCGCAACTGCGGCATCTCGCCGACCTCGGTACCCGCCCGAACATCACCATTCGTGTCCTGCCCTTCCGCGCCGGATTCCCACTCGGGACCCCAGTCGGGCCGTTCGTCACGCTCGACTTCAAACCGGACCCGAAAGGTGTCGCCGAACCGACGGTCATCTATGTCGAGAGTTACACCGGGGATATGTACCTTGAGGAAGAAGCCGACGTCGGCAAGTACCGTCGGGCGTTCGCGACGATCCAGCACGCCGCGTTGGACGCCGCGATCAGCCGGAACCTGCTGCGGCAGGTCGCAAGAAGGGACTCCTGACAGTGAATGATCGCCTCCGTACCCGGGAGCAGTGGTTCAAGAGCACGCATAGCTCGGGGAACTCCGAATGCGTTGAGGTCGCGTTCCTCGATGGGGGACTGGTCGGGATTCGTGACTCCAAGAATCCGACCGGCGCAGCGCTGGTGTTCGCCCCCAGCGAGTGGGACGCCTTCACCGCAGGTGTGGTGGCCGGGGAACTCGACTCTCCCGCCTGATCCAGGCCCGCCGGATCCACTTCTCCGGCAAGATCGTTTGGCTCGGTGGGGGATCGCGACGATGAGCTCCGGGCGCGACGGGGATTTGGTAGCGGATTGATATGGCCCGCGCGGGAAAGCCCGCGCGGGCCATGGTCGTTCATGAATGATTAACACTGCCTGTGGTTGGCTCGATAGCCACACGACGGTGACCGCGCGCGCCGGCGACCCTGTGCCATACTCGGCCGGGGTCGGGCGCAGCGCCCGAGGGAGGAAAGAGAACTCAATGGGCCTGTTCGACATGATCCGCGGCGAATTCGTCGACGTCATCGAATGGTTGGATGACACTCGCACCACGCTGGCGTGGCGGTTTCCCCGCTACGAGAACGAGATCAAGAACGGCGCGGAACTGATCGTCCGGGAGGGGCAGCAGGCGGTCTTCGTCTACCGCGGGCAGCTGGCCGACAAGTTCGGTCCCGGCCACTACCAGCTGACCACCGAGAACATGCCGATCATGTCCACCCTGCAGGCCTGGCGGCACGGCTTCAACTCGCCGTTCCGGTCCGAGGTGTACTACATGAACACTCGCGCCGTCACCGACATGCGCTGGGGCACACCGCAACCGGTCACCGTGCGTGACCCCGACTTCCGCATGGTGCAGATCCGCGCCAACGGCACCGCGAACGTCCGCGTCACCGACATCGAGGTGTTCCTGCGCCAGATGATCGGCACCAATGCCGAGGTCGACGCCGACGTGCTCAGCGAGCAGCTGCGCGCCAATGTCGCGCTGGCCTTCTCCGACATGGTGCTGGCCAGCGGCCTGGGCGCCATCGATCTGCAGGGCCGCCAGGTCGAATTGTCCGACAAGCTGCGCGAATTCGTCGGTCAGCGGCTGTCCGGCTTCGGTATCGGGGTCGAGGGCGTCACCATGACGATCTCCCTGCCGGAGGAGATCCAGCAGGCCATGACCCGCGGCGTGGCGCGCGGCGTCGAAGCCGGCGGCTTCATGAACAATGTCGACCTCAACCGCTATCAGCAGATGCAGGCCGCCGACGCCATGCTCGCCGCCGCCCAGAACCCCGGCGGCGGAATGGGAGCCGCCATGCAGGCCGGTATGGGCGTGGTCCTCGGCGGCCAGATGGCCGGCGCCATGCAGGGCAGCATCGCCCAGCCCCAGCAACCCGGTTACGCCCAGCCCCAGCAGGGTGGCTACGCGCAGCCCGCCGCGCCCCAGCAGGCGGCCCCGCCGCCGCTCCCCGGCCAGCAGCAGTTCCACTTCGACAACGCCGGCCAGGCCGCGGGACCGTTCCCCATCGACCAACTACGCCAGTACGTCTCGTCCGGCCAGCTGACCCGCGACACGAACGTCTGGACCGAGGGCATGCCCGGCTGGCAACCCGCCGGCTCCGTCCCCGCCCTCCAGCCCCTCTTCGCCACCCCGCCCCCGCTCCCGGGCACCCCGCCGCCCCTGCCCCCGCAGTAGCAGTCTCCCCGCCCAGCCCGGCCGACCCGGCCCGGCCGCACCCGTCGGCACCCTCGACTGCCGACGGGTCCGCCGCCGTACCCCGCTGGAACCCAACGCCCGACAACTCGGTGCGTCCCGAAATCCCTTCCACCGCAATGCGTGACCCTCGAGTCCGCCGCACCGAGTGAGCCCAGATGAACGACAACCAGCCCCCACACCCCTCCGGCCCGCCGCCGCTCCCGCGTAGCGACCCGGCCACCCCACGCCCGGCCGACCCTCAACCCTGGACGCCCCCGCTCCCGGGTCATGATTCGAGCGAGAGTGGTCTCCCGCCGGTGCACGGCATGACGCCGCCCCCACCCGGGCCGAATGCACCCACTGGTGCGCCGCAGTTCGCTCCCGGCGCGGGATCGCCTGTGCCGCCGCAGAATTTCGGGCAGGCTCCGGCCGGTCCTCCTCCGCTGCCGACCTCCGGGCCCGCCGATGGCGGTGTCCCGCCCATGCCGCAACGCGGGGCGGTCCCGCCTCCGCCGGGACTTCCGTCCGCTCCAGGTGGATACGGGGGAGTCCCGCCCACGCCGCAGGCCGCCCCGCCGCAGAACTTCGGCCCGCCGCCGGTCGCTGCTGCCGGGCCGGGAACCGTTGCGCCGCCTCCGCTTCCGGGGTCCGGGGCTCCGGCACGAACGCCGACTCCCATGCCGCCGCCGATTGCCGCAGCTGGATCAGGAGTTGCTGCGCCGCCTTCGCTTGGGACAGGTGGACTTGGCGGGCCGCCGCCACTGCCCGGTGGTCCGGGCGAGCAGCAGGGGAGATGGCCGTCGGCGTCCCTTGCGGCGCCTTCGGCTGCTGCCGGGCCGGGAACCATTGCACCGCCGCCGCTTCCGGTGCCCGGGGTGACGGCGGGGCCGCCGCCGTTGCCGGGTGGGTTCGGGGCGGGGAATCCGGGGCAGGGGCCCATGGGTGCGATGCCGCAGCCTGTGATCGTGGCGCCGGTGATTGTTCCGGGGGTCGGGGATGGCGGGGCGGAAAGTCCTGTGGCGCAGCCGGAGGCGGGGGTGCCGGATCGGGCGATGTTGCATCGGACGGAGTTGACTCGGACGTATCCGTGTTCCTCGTGTGGGGCGCAGTTGGTGTTCGATCCGGTGGGGCAGGATCTGCTGTGTCCCAGTTGCGGGAATCGGTCTCCGGTGACGGCGCCGGATGTGGCGGTGCAGGCTCGGGAGTTGGGGCCGGCGATCGCGGCGTTGCGGGAGTTGCAGGCGCATGCGGCGGGGCCGCAGGTGACGGGGGAGTGGGAGGTGAAGTGCCAGAACTGTGGTGGGACAACCGGGTTCAATGGGAGTCTCACCGCTACTCGGTGCCCATACTGCGCCACGCCCATTCAGCGTGATGATGTGCACAATGCGCCGGCCCGGCTGCCGGTGGACGGTGTGGTGCCGTTCCGGGTGGGGGAGAAGCAGGCTCGGGAGCTGGTCGAGAAATGGGTGTCGGGGCGGTGGTTCGCGCCGTCGAACTTCCGGAAATATCGGCGGATCGGGGCGTTCTCCAGCCTGTATACCGCGTATTTCACCTACGACGCCGATACCCAGAGCTGGTATCAGGGCGAGCGCGGCGACGACTATCAGGTGCGGGTCGGCACGGATTCGGACGGGGATCCGATCTACGAGACCCGGACCCGGTGGTATCCGGTGGCCGGTGAGGTCGCCAATGAATTCGCGGATCTCCCGGTGCTGGCCAATGACAATCTGAACCGCAACCGGATCCGGGCGCTGGAACCGTGGCCGGTGGAGCAGGCGCGCGCCTATTCACCGGAATTCGTGGCCGGGCACCTGTGCCGCACCTACGACAATGATGCGGAGCAGTCGCTGCCGGAAGCGCAGCAGCGGATGGAGTCGGCGATCGAATCCACCGTGCGCGGCGATATCGGCGGTGACCATCAGCGCATCCACCAGCTCAACACCAACTGGAACTGGCTGGCGTACAAGCATCTGCTGCTGCCGATCTGGCTGCTGACGGTCGTCTACATGGACAAGACCTACCAGGTGTACATCAACGGCCTCACCGGCCAGGTGTCCGGCGACCGCCCCTGGAGCAAGGTGAAGATCATCGCCGCGATCCTCGCGGTGCTCGCGATCATCCTCACGGTCATCCTGGTGTACAGCAAGGTGCACGGCCATCACACCCCGGCGCATCCGACCGGACCGAGCCACTCGACCGTCGCCCCGCCGCACCCCACCACTCATCGCTGACCGACCGACGAAAGTGAGCCGACCATGTTGATTGTCGTGCTGATCGTGCTGATCGCGATCGGGGCCGCCGTGAGTGGCGTGATGCTGGTGTCCTCCCGCCAGAAGACCGCGATCGCGGCCGCCAACCAGGTCGTCCCCGGCACCCCCACCCGCGCCCCCGTCTCCTGGGCGGGCTCGCACGACCCGGAACCGCGCCTGCACCGCCGCCTGCGCGACGCCATGACGGCCCTGCATACCGCCGATGCCCTGGACGACGCCACCACCATCGTGCTGCGCGCCGAACTCGAGCAGGCCGCCCTGGCCTGGGACGACCGCCTGGTCGCCATGTCCGCCCTGCCCGCCGCCACCCGCGGCGACCAGTTGGCGACCGCGACGACGGCGGTGGAATCCATCGAAGCGGCGGTGGCACAGTATGTTTCGGCCGCCACCCAGCGCACCGCCGCCGACGTGAACGCGGGCCTGACCGCTGCCCGGGCGCAGCTAGAGATCCAGGCCGAGATCCGGAAATCGCTCGAGGCGGGCTGAGAGATTCACCCGGCCGGCGAATCCAGTTCCGTCAGTGAGCGAATGACCGTGATCCCGGCGTCCGGGGCGACCCCCGCCCCGCTGCGGACCAGCCAATAGGCCCGCAGCCCGGCATTTCTGGCGCCCAGCGCGTCCCAGTCGTACCTATCGCCGACGTACGCCACCTGCTCCGGCGGCAGCCCGAGCATCTCGCATCCCGCGCGGAAGATCGCCGGATCAGGTTTGGCCGCACCGAATTCGTCCGAGCACAGGATGGCGTCCCCGAAGTGGTGCAGCAGCCCGACCGTGCGCAGCTTCCCGGTCTGGTACAGCTGGGAGGCGTTCGACACCACGCCGAGCGCCCTCCGCCCGGCGAACCGCTCCAGTACCGGCGCGGCATCCGGGAACGCCGACCACGCGGAATCGCGGTGTACCGCATAGCGGGCGAACCATGCGACCGGATCGTCGGTCGTCATGCCCAGGTGCGCGAGAAATCGCTCGGTCCGCACCCGCTGCTGCCCCTTGAAGGTGTGTTCACGGGCCAGGAACCGCGGATACTCTTCCTCCTCGATCGCCCGCCACAGCGCCAACGCCGCCTCCGGCGACTCGACGCGATCCAGGAGCTGTTCCGCCGCGAGATGCCGCAGGAATCCGATCCGCACCGTCGCGGAATAGTCGATGAGCGTGTCATCGATATCGAACAGCACACCGCGAATACTCATGCGCGCGTACCGATCACCACGGTCGCCCCCATGTCCTCACACTCCACGATCCGAGCCGACAGCCCGTACTCCCGCATGATCCCGGCGGCGACCGGAGCCTGCTCCTCGCTCTCCTCCACCAGCAGATGCCCACCGGCACAGAGCCATTCGCCCGCCACGGTGGCAATCCGCCGCAGCACGTCCAACCCGTCCGCGCCGCCGTCGAGCGCCCGCCGAGGCTCGTGATCGCGCGCCTCGGGCGGCATCCAGGCAATGTCCTCCGACGGCACATAAGGCGTATTCGCCAGCAGAATATGCACGCGCCCGCGCAGATCCGCGGGCACGGCGTCGAACAGATCGCCCTCCACGACCAGCGCCCCCACCACGCCGAGATTCTCCCGCGCACAAGCCACCGCCGCAGGCTCGATATCGGCCGCAGTCAGCTCGACCCGAATACCTTCCTCCGCTATTTCTTTCGCGAATGCCAATCCCAGAGCCCCGCAGCCACAACACATATCGAGTGCGATCAGTGTCGAATCCGCGTGAGCGACGGTGGTCTCGACCAGGTGCGTGAGCGTTCGTGGCCGGACGGGCTGATGCTCACCGGCAGCGGTACGGGCAGCAGCGATGGTGGTCCCGGCAACAGCGTTACCGGCCGTGCTGTGGTGTGCGATACCAGCGGACACCGGTGGCCGGATCATGCTGCGGCCCAGGGCGATAGCCTGTTCGACCAGAAAGCTCGTGCGTTGTCGTGGGACGAAAACGCCCGGCCCGACGGCAACCCTGAGGCCGCGGAACTCCGCCCACCCCAGCAGATGTTCCAGCGGGAACCCGGCGATGCGCTGCGTGACAAGCGATTCCAGGTGGTCAGCGTCGGTGGCCGCAGCCAGCAGCAGCGCGGCCTCGTCCTCCGCGAACACGCACCCGGCCGCGCGGAGCCGCGCGACCAGCGTTTCGGTGGCGGAAAGAGTCACCACGTCATTGTGCACGCCCGGACGGCCGCCCCGTTCGAGCGGGGTCCGGGCGTGGGGATCAGCGTTCGGCGGGGAGCAGCAAGGTGCGGGTGGTGTCGAGGTAGATGCCGCGCTGGCTGCTGCGCACGGGCGGCGGCAGCTGCGAGACGAGCTGCTCGAGGGAGGTGGTCGCGCCGATGACCGGCATTCCGGCGACGATGAAGTCGGCCACGGCGCGGCGAATGTGGTTGGGGGAGGTCACCACAATGGCGCTGGTCGCGCCCGCGTCCTTCAGCATCTGCGCGCCGAACAGCGCGTTCTGCACGGTCGACCCGGCGCGGTGGTCGGCCACGATGCGGCTCGCGGGAATGCCGTGCCCGATCAGCCAGCCCTGCATGGCCGCCGCCTCGGTGATCCCGTTCTGCGGATTACCGCCGGTCACCAGGATCGGCGACAGGGGTGAGGCGATCGCCTGCAGCCAGGCCGCCTGCATCCGGTTCACCAGCTCGGGGCGCATGGACCCGTCGGGGAGCAGGCCGTAACCGAGCACCGCGATGCCGGTCTGCGGTCCCGCGATCGCCGGAATCGGATTGGGCAGCGTGCCCACCGCGGCGCCGATGGCCCGGAACAGGGTCCGGGTGTCGTCCGCGAGCCGTCCGTCGATGCCGTTGAGGCGGTTCAGCGCCACCTCGCGGGTGATGATGTCGCCGGTGTAGTCCGACCAGATCGCCTGCAGCGCCAGCGCCTGCGCGTCATCCGGTGATTCACTGAGCAATTGGCGCAGGTCGGCCAGCCCGGCCGCCTCATTGCCGGCGGTGAAATTGTCCTGCGCGGAGTTGTACAGCGCTGCGGGGTTCGCGTGCGCGGCGCCGCTGCCGAGGATGGTGAGGGCGGCGGCCGCCGCCGCGAGCATGAGGGAAAAACGCCTGGCGATCTGCACTGCCGTCGACCTTTCGGGGGTGTCACGCATTGCTTGGTTGCTGGCTATCCACGGAAGTAGCTGGCTATTGGCTCCTATCGAATGGAGACACGATACGACTGTCCACCCTGGTTGTCGGGTATTTGCCGAACTGATTTCGCCGTTTTGCCCGAATCCATCGGGAACGCGCGCGAAGCGTGCGCGTCACGTGTCGTCCCCGGAACGCACCGCCCGCCCGGCCTCCGGTGTGCGCGGGGAGGGCGCGGCCGGGACTCGGGATAAGCTGTGCACCCGTGGATACGACTTCGCTCATCGGCAAGGAACTCGCCGCCGCCATCAACGCCGACACCAAGCAGCGCGCCGCCGCCCTCACCGAGCAGGGCGCCGCCCCCCGCCTGGCCCTCGTGATCCCGAACGACGACCCCGCCAGCGCCTGGTACGTGAAGTCCCTCAACCGTGCCGCCGAGCGCAATGGAATCGCTTGCGAGAACGTCGATCTCGGTGTCGACGCCACCGCCGAGCAGATCCGCGCCAAGCTCACCGAGCTGTCGCAGGACCCGTCGGTGGACGCCATCATGCTGCAGACCCCGCTGCCCAAGGGTGTCGGCCTCGACGACGTCAGCTCCGCCATCGCCGCCGAGAAGGATGTGGACGGCGTCAGCCCGCTTTCACTGGGCCTGCTCGCCGCGGGCCTACCCGGCTTCCCGCCCGCCACCTCCGAGGCGGTCGTGGAACTGGCCAAGTTCCACCAGATCCCGCTCGCCGGCCGGCACGTCGCGGTCGTCGGCCGCTCCAATGTGGTCGGCAAGCCCCTGCTTCAGCTGCTGCTCGCCGAGAACGCGACCGTCACCATCGCCCACTCGCGCACGACCGACCTGCCCGCGGTGACCTCGGCCGCCGACGTCGTCGTCGCCGCGGTCGGCCGCGCGGGCCTCATCACCGCCGACCATGTGCGCGAGGGCGCGGTCGTCATCGATGTCGGCACCAACGAGGACGAGAACGGCAACATCACCGGCGACGTGAACGCGGCCTCGGTGACCGGCAAGGCCGCCGCCCTGAGCCCCGTCCCCGGCGGCGTCGGCCCCGTCACCACCGCACTCCTCATGCGCCACGTGGTCCAGGCCGCCGAGAACGGCCGCTGACAACAGCGAATCAGGGAGCTCTCAGCGCGGGAATCCGTCCGATTCCCCACGCCGGGAGCTCCCTGATCGTGTCCTGACCGGCAATGGTCACCAGTGCGTGGTGACCGGGTCGCCCACGGAGACGTTGTCGAAGTACCACTCGGCGTCGGCGGGGGCGAGGTTGATGCAGCCGTGGCTGACGTTCGAGTTGCCCTGGGAATCCACGGACCAAGGTGCGGAGTGGACGTAGACGCCACCCCAGGTCAGGCGCTCGGCGAACTCCCCGGTGAGCAGGTAGCCCTCCGGATCGTTGAGCGGAATGCCGATGGTCCGGGAGTCGAAGGTGACCGAGCGCTCATGGGACAGCACCGGGAAGGTTCCGACCGGCGTTTCGCGCCCCGGCTTACCCATCGACGCGGGCATGGTGCGGGCGACGCCGTCCACCCAGACCGTGAAGGTGTGCGCCGACATGTCCGCATCGGCGGTGGTCCCGCCATTGGTCTGGAACTTGGCCTGCTCGCGTCCGGCGCTGACCGTGATCGGCGAACGGGCGGGCAGGAGGTTCGCGGGCTGCCACATCAGCTGCCGGTCGTCGATCCAGGTGAAGTGGCCGGCGAGGGAGTCCTGCGCGCGGACGTCGACGGAGCGTTCGGCGGCGGCGCGATCGGTGACCGCGTCGGCGAACTGGACGGTCACGGGGGCGGCGATGCCCACCACCTGACCTGAGGCCGGCGTAATGGCTTGGACGGCTGGGAGATTGGGCGTTTCGAGGGCCGCACCCGCGGCTCCGGTTCCGAACGCGGCCGCCGCGGCGACGAAGCTTGCGACGAACAGGGAGCGAATCGGTTTCCGCATTCTTCCATCCCTTCGAGAGGGTGTGGGGCAGGGTTTCTCAGACTATGACTTGGTCATCAGTCCCATCTGGAAATGTACCCG
Organism: Nocardia sp. NPDC004711; assembly: GCF_053601595.1. Lineage (NCBI taxonomy): Bacteria > Bacillati > Actinomycetota > Actinomycetes > Mycobacteriales > Nocardiaceae > Nocardia > Nocardia sp. NPDC004711. The sequence goes on from NZ_JBSGCB010000023.1 coordinate 72,807, forward strand.
GTTCGTAACCATTGTCCCGGCGTGGGGGTTATGCGAAGTTCGTATCACCAGGTAGAGGGCCGGAAAATGACTGTGCCCCGTTCCATAACGGAACGGGGCACAGTGCAGGCTGAATTGCGCGGTCAGCGGGTTATGGCCGCGACCACATCGTTGTGCAGGGCATCGGCGCGGGCGATGATCTCCTCGATCTGCTTCAGCACCGGAGCGAACTCGGCGGCGGCCGTGCCGTCCAGCGATGTCACATTGATGGCGATGTTCAGCTGCGAGCTGGCCGCCGCGGACCGGGCGCAGTCGGCCGCCGCGCCGATGTCGGTCACCACGTTGGGGTTGCCGATGGGCAGCAGTTCCGTTGCCAGGGAGACGATTTCGTCGGCCTCGGCGACCACGGCGGCGGGCACCCGGGCGGCCTGCAGCAGCGCGGCGGTGATGGCCTCGCCGCGGGCGGCCTGCTCGGCCTCGGACTCCTTGGGCAGCTTGTAGGCCGCGCCGACCGCGGTGAAGGCGGCGGCGTCGGCGTCGGCCAGGGCCAGGGAGCGCTCGCGGGCCACGTCCGCGGCCGCGATGATGCGGTCGATGACCGGGCGATTCTCGGCATCCTTGGCCCGGGTGGTGTACCGCGCGACCATCGCGACCAGGGCCGCACCCTGGGCCGCGTGCAGCGCCGCGACCGCGCCGCCGCCGGGGGCGGGCACCTTGGCGGCCAGTTCACCCAGGTACCCCCGCAGTGTCGAATCACCGAAGGTGGTGGTGTCCTGAGTCATGAGGGGTGGCCTCCCTTGGCAGTACGGCGAATTCAGGTGATTTCGCCGCTTACCGTACCGGTCGCGGGGCCGTGTGCGGCAACCCGCCCGCTGTCGGTGTGCCGACCGGTGAGTAAGGTCCCGGACATGCGTATCGGACTGTCGATCAATTACACCGACGGCTTCAAGGAGACCGCTGCCGAGGTCGCCGACCTCGAACGGGCGGGCCTCGACATCGTGTTCGTGCCCGAGGCGTATTCGTTCGACGCGGTGAGCGCGCTCGGATACCTGGCCGCGAAGACCGACCGGGTGCAGCTGGCCTCGGGCATCCTGCGGCTCTACACCCGCACGCCCACGCTGACGGCCATGACCGCGGCGGGCCTGGACTACGTCTCCGACGGCCGCTTCATCCTGGGCCTGGGCGCGTCGGGCCCGCAGGTCATCGAGGGCTTCCACGGCGTGAACTACGACGCCCCCATCGGCCGCACCCGCGAGGTGCTCGAGATCTGCCGCAAGGTCTGGAAGCGCGAACGCCTCGAGCACAGCGGCAAGTACTACAACATCCCGCTGCCCGAGGGACAGGGCACCGGCCTGGGCAAGCCGCTCAAGCTCATCAATCACCCTGTGCGCGAGAACATTCCGGTGCTGCTGGCCGCGCTGGGCCCGAAGAACGTGGAGCTGGCGGCCGAGATCGCCGAGGGCTGGCAGCCCATCTTCTTCCTGCCCGAGAAGGCCGACCTGGTGTGGGGCGACTCGCTGAAAGCCGGCCTGGCCAAGCGTGATCCGGCGCTGGGCGACCTCGAGGTGTTCGCCGGCCCCGCGCTCGCCATCGGCGACAATGTCGACAGCTGGCGCGACGGGGTCAAGCCGCACCTGGCCCTCTACATCGGCGGCATGGGCGCCAAGGGCAAGAACTTCTACCACGCGCTGGCCACCAAGTACGGCTACGGCGCCGAGGCCGACCGGATCCAGGAGCTGTACCTGGCGGGCCGCAAGGAAGAGGCCGCCAAGGTGGTTCCGGACGATCTGGTCCGCGACATCAACCTGATCGGTTCGGCCGGATTCGTGAAGGAGCGGATCGCGGCCTTCCGCGAGGCCGGCGTGACCGTGCTGAACGTGGTCCCGATGGCCGGCACCGCGGCCGAGCGCGTGAAGCTGATCGAGCAATTGCGCGAGCTCCTCTGACCGAGCCGTGAACGCCGCGAAGCCGAGTCCGGAATGAACCGGACTCGGCTTCGTCGTCCACGGGTGGCCCGCAGCGGTGTGCGGGCAATACCCTCAGCGCAGCGCGCTGAGCGCTTCGTCCAGGGTGGAATGCAGCGAGAACACCTGGTCCAGGCTGGTCATCTTCAACTGGCGGCTGGTGGCGGGCCCATCGGCCACCACCACGAGGCGGGTGCCCCCGGCGCGCTTGTGGACGCCCACCAGCACCGCCATGCCCGCCGAGGCCAGGAAGCTGACCGGGGACAGGTCGATCACCAGTGCGGCGGGCTTGCCCGCGAGGGCCGCGTCGATCGCGCTCTCGAGGGCGGGGGCGGTCGCCAGATCGACTTCGCCGGTCACGGTGAGCACGGTGGCCTCAGCGTGCGGGGTGACCGAGGTGGTCATCGTCTCGGCGAAAGGATAGCCGTCTCCGGAAGTATTGGTCACGTTTGTTAAATCTGCCATGATCCGTCCGTTCGTGCTGCATCGTCTACCACATCGGTACTGGTTCGGTAGCGGGCGTTATAGCGAAAACCGCAGCTACCGCGCTCTTTCGGAGTCCTCCGAAACCGCCCGCCGAATTTGTGCCGGCGGGCCCAGATTCACATGCGCCCGGCCGCCGAAAATGAAACGGCCATTAGTCGCACCGACATCCGCACTCGGGTGCCCGGACCGGAATTGTCGATGTCGAGCACATCGGTGAGCGCACGCATCATGGCGATGCCGCGGCCCCGGTGACCGGGATCCGCGGGCAGCGGCCGCCACACACCGGTATCGGACACCTCGATGGTGAGAGTGTCCACGCCGCAGTCCGCGCTGAGCCGCACCCGGCCGGGTTCGCCGCCCAGGTACGCGTGCTCGATGCTGTTGCTACAGGCTTCGTTCGCGGCCGCGACCAGATCGACCGCCGTGTCGTGCGGTACCGCGGCGGCGGTGAGCCAGGAACGCAGCGCGCGCCGGATACCGGACAGCTCACGGGCTTCGGCGGGCACGTCCAGGCGCAACGGCCCGGGCGGCTGCCGGTAGACGACCATGGCCACGTCATCGTCGTAGCCGGCGGCGGGCCGCAGCCGCGACAGCACCGAATCGGCCACCTCGCGCGGCAATTGCCCGGCCACGCGCGACAATTCGTCGGCGAGTTCGACGAAGCGGTCATCGATGTCGACCCCGCGCTGCTCGACCAGGCCGTCGGTGAACAGGACCAGGGTGGAGCCCGGAGCCATGGCCGTCGTGGCCTCCGGGCGGCGCGGAATATCGAAGGTGGCCAACGGGACTGCGCGACCGCCCTCCAGCAGCCGGCCGCGCTTGGCGGGCTCGGCCAGCACCGGGGGCATGTGCCCGGCATTGGAGTAGCGCACCAGCCCGCGCACCGGGTCCAGAATGGCCGCGCACACGGTGGTGCACATCGCCCCCGGAATGCGGGAGGCCACCGTGTCCAGTTCGGCCAGCAGCTGGGCCGGGCCGGCGCCGCGCAGCAGCAGAGCCCGTGCGGCCGTGCGCAATTGGCCCATCACCACCGCCGCCGAGAGACCACGGCCGACGCAGTCGCCGACCACGACGCCGATGGTGCCGTCCTCGAGCCGCACCACGTCGTACCAGTCGCCGCCGATCTCCAGCGGAGGCAGGGCGGGCTCGTAGTGCACCGAGAAGCGCGGCGGCAGTTCGATCGGGCCGAGCATGGCGCGCTGCAGGGTGAGCGAGGTGGAACGGGCCTGATCGAAGTTGCGCGCCCGCTGCACGGCCAGGCTCAGATGCCCGACCAGCAGCGAGAACAGCGCCCAGTCACCGGGTGTGATCACGCGTGGCGCGGCGAAGCGCAGCCACAGCGCCGAGTCGCCGCTCTCGCCGAGCGGCGCCACGATGCCCTCCGAACTCGCCGCCCCCTCGGGGATGGCGAACATGGTGCGGCCGGGCTGCAATCGGGCGCGGTCGAGCAGGGCGCGGGCCCGGGCGTCCAGGACGCGCCGGGATTCGCCGCCCTCGGCCGGCTCGGCCTCCCCGCGTCGGCGGATGGGCTGGGTGTCGTGCGGGGCCAGGCCCGCGCCGGTGTACGGATTGTCCTCGGAGACATACAGTTCCGGGCCGGTGTGATGGTTGGGCCAGACCGAGACCACCGCGGCCTCCGCGCCGATAGCGCGCCGCAGTTCCTCCAGGCCGACGGTGAGCACCTCGACCACGCTGGTGGCCGCGCCGACCGCGGTGGCCAGCCGGGAGACCGCCTGGTCGCGGGCCTGGGCGTCGTGCTCGGCGGTCACATCGCGCAGTGTGCCGACGAAAATCCGTTCCCCGTTCTCGGGCTTCACCAGCGAGGACGTCGATACCGCGAGCCAGAGCAGCCGCCCGTCGCGGTGGCGGATGGGCATCACGAAGCGGGCCGCGTCGGTGCCCAGATCCGGGTAGCGCGGTGCCTCGGGCACGGTCCAGGGGTGGGGGAGCGGATACGGAATCCCGTCGGGCCCATAGCCGGTGAGCGCGCCGAACGCCGAGTTGACCTCGACCAGCGTGCCCTGGGCGTCGACGACGAAGAACCCGTCCTGCAGCGACTCCACCAGCGCCGTGCGGAAGGCGTCGCGGCCCGCGAGATCGTCGGCGCGCGAACGCTGTTGCTCGTAGCGCCTGGTCCCGTCCAGGAAGCCGCGGGTGGCGACGTCCAGCGCCGCCATGGTCTGCAGCAGGAACTCCAGCGCCGCCTCGGTGCGGTCGGTGCCGTCGGGCGCGGGCCCGAGGCCCTCGAGTTCGAGCAGCCGGAAGTGATGCTCGGTGAGGTCGAGGATGCTCACGCCCTCCACCAGCGCCCGCCGCCCGAGCTCATAGCCCTCGGCCAGGGTGTTCTGATTGGGGGCGCGCAGGTGCAGCCGGAGCGCGGCGGCGTACGCCTCGCGAAACGCGGCCAGTACCGTACTCACGCTCTGCTCCATGGGCATGAGCGCAGGCCCTGCGTGGTTACGCAAGCTTCCGCCTCCGGGCCTCGACCGCTCATGCCGGGTTCTCGCTCATGGCTTCACACTCGGAATGGGTTGGGAGGGATGGGATTGCCCGCGATGGCGGGCCGCGAGCACGAGCGCGTCGTCGGTGTCCTTGGCGTGGCGGGCCAGGATCTCGGCGGTGATCTCCGCGGTCGGCTTGGACAGGTCGACGGCGTCGGCGAAACTGCTGGTGATGCCGTCGGTGGACATCAGCAGCAGGTCGCCGGGGCGCACGGCCACGGTCTGCGGCTGCAGGTTCGGCGGCAGCAGGTAGCCGACGATGCCGCCCGAGAGCAGGGCCGTGGCGCGGATGGCCGGTTGGCCGGGAGCCGCTGCGACGATGCGGGATTCGACATTGCCGACGCCCAGCCAGTGCACCCGGTCGCGAGAGTCGAACAGCGCCAGCGAGACCGCCGCGCCGCGGGTGTCGGCCATGGCGCGATGGCACAGCAGCAACAGCACATCCAGTGGCTCGGCGCGGTTCTCGGCCAGCACCTGCGCCGCGCGATCGGACGCGTCGGCTGCCGCCGCACCGTGGCCGAGACCGTCCAGTACCGCGAAGAGCACCGAGCCCCCGCCCGCGTCGAGCACGACCGATCGGTCGCCCGAAACCCGTTGCCCGGGCAGTGCGCGACCGGCGACGGCCCATTCGACCGCGCCGATGAAACCGTCCTCACGCACCGGTGGGCACCCACTTCCACATTTCGACGAGGGTGCCTTGTCCCGGCCTGGAATTGATGACCATGCCGTCCATCAGTCGCTTGGCCCCCGGAAGACCCAGTCCCAGACCGCGTCCGGTGGAGAAGCCGTCCTCCATCGCGCGCGGAATGTCGGGAATACCGGGCCCACTGTCCTTGGCCTGCACCACCATCGAGCGCCGGCCGTCCCGATCCTGCACGGCCAGCCGGATCTCCCCGGTGCCCGCGTAGCTCGTGATATTGCGCGCCACTTCGGAAATGGCGGTCGCGATCATGGTGCGATCGGAGAGCGAGAAGCCGAGTTTGGCAGCCAACTCCAGCCCCGCTTGCCGAGCGGTCACGATGTCGTTCGACACGTTCACCGCGATCACCACGTCGTCAGCGGCCACGTTCACGACCGTCTCGTTGGCCTCGGCTCTTGATCTTCTTGTTCAGCCAGGACAGGCCCTCCTCGAGGTCCAGCGCCGTGTGCATGTCCTCGAAGGTGAGCCCCAATTGCACCATCGCGAAAGCGACTTCGGGCTGTAGGCCCACGATGACCGTCTCCGCCCCCCGCAGCTTGGTCATGTGGGCGATGGTACGCAGCGATCTAGCGGCAAAGGAGTCCATTACGTCGATTGCGGTGACATCGACGATGATGCCCTGGGCTCGGTATCTGCTGACGTAGGTCATCAGATCGTCTTGCAGGCGTTCGGTATCCGCGTCGGTGAGCGCTGACTGCACCGACGCAATGAGATAGGTGCCCTGCTTCAGAATGGGTACCGGCATCTGACCCGCCCTGATTACCGTCCGTCGCGATCGGTGACGCGCGACACCTCGTAGCCGAGCAGCCGCTCCGCTTCCTCGATGCCACCCTGGAGGTCACCGACGGCATTCATCTTCGACAGATCCAGGCCGATGGTCACCAGGGTAAGCGCGATCTCCGACGACAGGCCGGTAATGATGACATTGGCGCCCATGAGGCCCGACGCGTCGACGGTCTGCACCAGGTGGTTGGCGACCGTGGAGTCGATCGCGGGCACACCGGTGATATCGATGACGACGACCTTGGCGCGGTTGGCGCGAATGGCGCGCAGCAGCTGCTCGGTGAGCTGACGCGCGCGCTGCGAGTCCAGCACGCCGATGATGGGGAGGATCAGCAGCTGCTCACGCACCTGGAGAACGGGCGTGGACAGCTCGCGAATCGCCTCCTGCTGCTGGCGGATGACACGCTCGCGCTCCTGCACGAAGGACACGGCCACGGTGTTGGCGATGCGGTTCGCGGCCGGTTCGTAGGCGTCGAGCACCAGCTTCAGCAGCTCGAAGTCGGACTGGTACTTCTCGAAGAGGCTGCGCGCCAGCACGTCTCGCAGCAGGAGCACGATGCCGACGACCTCGTCGGTCTCGACTCCTCTGGGGATGATGCGCTCGGACAGGTCGCGCGCGTAGGCCTGCAGGGCTTCGACGCTACCGGTCTCGAGCACCTCGACGTAGTTGTCGTAGACGGAGGTGGCCTCGGAGAAGATCTCCTCGGGCGTCATCGCGGTGAGCAGCTGGGCATCGGTGATGCGACGGGCCCACTCCTCGCGCAGTTCGGTGCGGTTCTGCCGCAGGTGCTCGACGAGCTGCGGAAGCAGGTTGTCGACGGAACCCGCGGGCAGCGAATCCGCCGAGAGACCGATGGACACGTCGGACATGAAAACTCCTGCCCCTTTCGCTAAGGCCAGGTCGGGTGCTCACTTCTACGACCGATAACCGGCCGTGTGCTCGGTGCCGACCGCCGTCGGAAGCCGGTGCCGAGCCTAGTCTTACCCAGTACCCGATGGGTGCCAAACCAAACGCTGGTGGGCTGCGAATTCGGTGTCAGCTGTGCTCGTCACGGGTTTCCGGTCTGCGGTGATGGGTCAGCAGTGTGTCGTAGATATCTGCCAGCGCCGTGAGCTGGCCACGATCGAGCACATCCACCATGTGACGCCGCACACTCTCGACATGCGAGGGAGCGGCGGAATCGAGCACCTGCACGCCCTTTTCGGTGAGGACCGCGGCGGTGCGGCGGGCGTCGTCGGGAATGGATTCGCGGGCGACCAGGCCGCGCTTCTCCATCCGGGTGATCTGATGCGAGAGCCGGCTCTGCGACCACTCCAGCACTGCCGCGAGTTCGGCGAAACTGCGCCGGTGGTCCGGGGCGTCGGCGAGCCGGGCCAGCACGGTGTATTCCACGTAGGTCAGATTGGATTCGCGTAGGGAGTCCCGCCCGACCGCGGCGGCGATGAGGTCGCGGGTGAACACGAATCCCAGCCAGGCGCGCATCTCGACATCATCGAGCCAGCGGGGTTCGGCCACAGTTCCACTCCCGGGTTCCGTTGTCATGCTAAATCCTCCCCGCCGCCGACAAGCGCATCATGCACAGGTAACACCTGCTCGGTTGAAGGTGCAACATGTACCTGTTCGCGGCATCCGGTCGCGGATTGCGGTGTCCTCGACCACGACCCATGGTGCCCGTCGCCGCGTCGTGTACGGCATCGAACGCGCTTGCCGACGAGCGAACATGGCCGGGCCTGGTCATCGGCAGGTGCGCACGGGTCGGTACAGTCACTCTGCTTGAACCGTCGGCTGACCAGCCCCCAGCCCTGCTCGAGGAGTCCGATTCGTGACCGCGCCTGATTTCCTGTACTCGGATCTGCTGCCCATCGGTACGGACGAGACGCCGTACCGGCTGCTCACCACCGAGGGCGTGAGCACGTTCGAGGCGGGTGGGCGTACCTTCCTGCAGGTGGAGCCCGAGGTGCTGCGCATGCTCACCGCGGAGGCGATGCACGACATCAGCCACTACCTGCGGCCGGCGCACCTGGCGCAGCTGCGCAAGATCATCGACGACCCGGAGTCCAGCGGCAACGACCGGTTCGTGGCGCTGGATCTGCTCAAGAACGTCAATATCTCCGCGGGCGGCATCCTGCCCATGTGCCAGGACACCGGCACCGCCATCGTGATGGGCAAGAAGTCCGAGGGTGTGCTCACCGGAGCCGATGACGCGGAATGGATTTCGCGCGGTGTGTTCGACGCGTACACCAAGCTGAACCTGCGCTATTCGCAGCTCGCCCCGATCACCATGTGGGACGAGAAGAACACCGGCAACAACCTGCCCGCGCAGGTCGAGTTGTACTCGCAGGCAGGCGATCCCGCGCACCCGTCCTACAAGTTCCTGTACATGGCCAAGGGCGGTGGCTCGGCCAACAAGTCGTTCCTGTACCAGGAGACCAAGGCGATCCTGAACCCCGATCGCATGCTGGAGTTCCTGGACGAGAAGATCCGTTCCCTGGGCACCGCGGCCTGCCCGCCGTACCACCTGGCGGTCGTCATCGGCGGCACGTCGGCCGAATTCGCCCTGAAGACGGCCAAGTACGCCTCGGCGCACTACCTGGACAACATGCCGACCGAGGGTTCGATGGCCGCGCACGGCTTCCGCGACCTCGAGCTGGAGGAGCAGGTCTTCAAGCTGACCCAGTCCTTCGGTATCGGTGCGCAGTTCGGCGGCAAGTACTTCTGCCACGACGTGCGCGTCATCCGCCTGCCGCGCCACGGCGCCTCCTGTCCGGTCGCCATCGCGGTGTCCTGCTCGGCCGACCGCCAGGCGCTGGCGAAGATCACCCCCGAGGGCGTGTTCCTCGAGCAGCTGGAACGTGAACCGGCGCAGTACCTTCCGGAGCAGACCGACGCCATCCTCGGCGGCGACGTCGTCGAGATCGACCTGAACCGGCCGATGTCGGAGATCCGCAACGAGCTGTCGAAGTACCCGGTGAAGACCCGGCTCTCGCTGACCGGCCCGCTGGTGGTGGCCCGCGACATCGCGCACGCCAAGATCAAGGAGCGCCTCGACGCGGGCGAGCCGATGCCGCAGTACATGCGCGATATGGCCGTCTACTACGCCGGTCCCGCCAAGACGCCCGACGGCTACGCCTCGGGGTCCTTCGGTCCCACCACCGCCGGGCGCATGGACTCCTACGTCGACCAGTTCCAGGCGGCGGGCGGCTCGCACGTCATGCTGGCCAAGGGCAACCGCTCCGCGCAGGTCACCAAGGCGTGCAAGGAGCACGGCGGCTTCTACCTCGGGTCGATCGGCGGTCCGGCCGCGCGACTCGCGCTGGACTGCATCAAGTCCGTGGAGGTCCTCGAATACCCTGAGCTGGGCATGGAAGCCGTGTGGAAGATCGAGGTCGAGGACTTCCCCGCCTTCATCGTCGTCGACGACAAGGGCAACGACTTCTTCGCCGAGACCTCGAAGCCGATCGCCCTGCGCGTGCGCGAGCGGTCCAAGGAACGCGTCTGACGCCAGGAGGCATGCGAATGCGGAGGGCCCACCGGATCGAAACTCGGCACCACCCCGATCCGGTGCCTTCCGCCCGGCGTCGCGGCGGCCGCTACACCGTCCTCGCGCTGGCCGCCGGGGCCGGAATGCTCTGCGGCGCACTGCCCCTCGCGCACGCCGCACCCGCGCCCGGCGTGAGCAGCGGCCCGCTCGCCACCCCGGTCGCGAGCGAAACCGATGGCCTGGACCCCTGGCTGGCGCTGGCCTACAAATTCGCGCTCGCCCAGGCACAGGGACAGGGCGTGCCGCTGTGGATCGTCTCCGGCTACCGCACCCCCGCCGAGCAGGAAGCCCTGTGGGAGGACGGAATTCGCACCTACGGCAGCCCCGAGGCCGCCCGCCGCTGGGTGCTGCCGCCCAGCGAATCCACCCACGTCACGGGCCAGGCCATCGACGTCGGGCCGCGTGAGGGCGCGGCCTGGCTCGAGGCGAACGGCAACCGCTGGGGCCTGTGCCGCATGTACGACAACGAATGGTGGCACTTCGAACTGGCCACCCTCCCGGGCTTCGCCTGCCCGGCCCGCCTGCCCGACGCGAGCAGCCGGTGACCGTGACGGTCGAGCCAGCAGCCAAGTGGATGCGTGCGCAGAGCCCTGACCTATCGACCGCCCCGCGGCGACCGCCGGGAACCCGGAGAGCGGCGGCCGTGGCCGTCCTGGCCAGCGCCGGTCTGATGGGCGGCCCACTCACCGCGGCACACGCTGCCACCCAACAGCTTTCGGACGCGGCACCCACGGCCGACGGCCTGCCCGCAGCCAAGGCCGTCGCCACCACCCCCGACGGACCCTGCCCCGCCCGCCTCCCCGACGCCAGCGACCGCTGACCCCCTCGTCCCACGGGACATAGCACGCCGACACCGAGGGTGAGGCCGCCGCCCTCTCAGCAGTTTTCGACTCTGCGACCACCAATTGTGTTGTGCCCGCGAATCATTGCGGCTCCGGAGTTCGCGGGGACGGCAGCGACGACGCAGTTCGGGTGTCGCGTACCAGCTATAGATCGCAGTAATCGGCATGATCGATATCAAGTCTTGGACACTATAGCTACAGCTCAGGCAAGGTGGAGCAGGTCGGCCCACAGGGGTCGTCGACCCTCGGAGAGGAGTTCCCATGCCGAATCTCGCGGCCGGTCTCGGGCGGTTCCAACGCGATGTCTTCCCCGCCAAGGCCGGGCTGTTCGCCCGCCTCGCCGGTGATCACCGGCCGGGCGCGCTGTTCGTCGGGTGCTCCGATGCCCGCGTGGTGCCGGAACTGATCACCTCCGCCGAGGCCGGGGAACTCTTCGTCATCCGCACCGCCGGCAACCTGGTGCCGCCACACACCCCGGGTGCGGCGGACGGTGTGGTGGCGAGCATCGAGTACGCGGTGGGCGTCCTCGGTGTCACCGACATCGTGGTGTGCGGGCACTCGGCCTGCGGCGCCATGACCGCGCTGTCCGAGGGGCAGGACCTGTCGACCCTGCCCGCGGTCGCGGGCTGGCTGGGGCACGCCGACGCCGCCCGGGCGCTGGTCGACCCCGACATCACCGGTGCCGCAGCGGTATCCGCGCTGGTCCGCCACAATGTGGTGGCACAGCTGGCCAACCTCGCCACCCATCCCGCGGTGGCCCGGGCGCTGTCCCGGCGGACCCTCACCCTGCACGGCTGGGTGTACGACATCGGCACCGGCCGCGTCGAGGCGCTCGGTGCCGGGGGCGAGTTCAGCACTCTCGCCGCCTGATTCCCCGTTCTCTCCGAAATCCGACCTCCGATTTCGCGTCCGCGAAACGGTTTCCCGAAAGGAGGCACCGCCATGGTGCACGCACAGTTCGATCCGACCGCCCGCGAGGCGCTGGCCGATGCCGCCGTCGCCGCCAAGATCGCCAAGGACCTGACCTGGCAGCAGATCGCCGACGCGGCCGGCCTGTCGGTCGCCTTCGTCACCGCCGCGGTGCTGGGCCAGCACCCGCTGCCGGAGAAGTCCGCGCTCGCGGTGGCCGAACTGCTCGAGCTCGACGACGACGCCGCCCGGCTGCTGCAGACCATCCCGCTGCGCGGCTCGATTCCCGGTGGCGTGCCGACCGATCCGACCATCTACCGCTTCTACGAGATGCTGCAGGTCTACGGCACCACGCTGAAGGCCCTGGTGCACGAGCAGTTCGGGGACGGCATCATCTCCGCCATCAACTTCAAGCTCGACGTCAAGAAGGTCGCCGATCCGGAGGGTGGCGAGCGCGCGGTCATCACGCTGGACGGAAAGTACCTGCCGACCAAACCGTTCTGAGGCCCAGCCGCCCGGAGATGACCTGAATGTCCGGAACCGGAAGCTGATCGGTCATGTCCGGGCACCTGGCGGTTCAACTGGTGACCGTACCGTCGCGGCTGAGGGATCACGGCGGACGGAGATGTGATGCTGGAACCACGACTTCGGACCATGTGGCTGGCCAATGCGGCGAGCGGGGCGGCGGCCGTCGCCGTGCGCACGCCGCGCCCGGTGTTCGCCGCCCAGGCGCGGCGGGCGCAGCACGAGGCCGTGGTGGCCTCGGATCTGGAAGTCGTGACGGTGACCGATCATTCGGCCGTCATCACCTGGACGACGCGGACGCGGAACCGGGCGGGGCGGCTGCGGCCCGCGCCCGCCGACACCGAGCTGCGGATCGCTCCCGCCGACGGGCGCGGTGTGCCCCGTGTCCTGGTCTTCGAGGGCATGCGAACGGCGTACCACTATGCCGAGGTCCGGGATCTGGAACCGGGGCGCGCCTATCGATTCGAGGCGTACTCCGACGGGCAGCGCGCGGTGCCCGCCCGGACGCTGGTGACGCGACGGTCCGGAACACCTGAATCCACCGGCATTTTCACCACCTTGACGCCGCCGCCGGGGCGGCTGCTGCGGACCCTCGCCCTGGCCAACGACCTGCACTACGGTGAACCGGCCAGTGGGCTGTTCGCGGGATTCTTCGAAGGGCTGCGGCACAGTACCGACGAGTATCCGGAGTTCATGCTGCAGGCCATGCTGGAGGATCTGCGCCTGCCGGATCGCGGGGCGGACCATCTGGTGGTCGCGGGCGATCTGACCGATTCGGGAACGGCCGAGCAGTCGCGTGGAGTCCGGGACAGCCTGGACCAGTGGGGCAATCTGGGCCGGGATTACTTCGTGTGCAGGGGAAATCACGATGTCCGGCCACCGGAGGAGACCGACCACTGGGGTCAGGTGTTCCATGCCCGGGACCGGCTCGTCGAATACTTCGTGGGTGGCCTGCGGCTCATCGGGCTCGACACCACCCGGGCGCGCGGCGCCGGCGGCACCCTCGACCCGGCGCAGCTGGACCACCTGCGCGAACTGCTGCGCGGCGAACCCGACCGGCCGACACTGATCTTCGGTCACCACCCGGTGACGAGGCATGCGGCGGTGAGCAATCCGGGCGGGCCCGGCTTCGTGCTGGACAGGTTCAACGCGGCCGCGCTGCACGCGCTCTACGCCACCGCGCCCGGGGTGTTCCTGCACCACAGCGGCCACACGCACCGGAATAGGCTGAGCCGCCCCGATTCCGGGATCGGTGTGGAATTCCTCGAGGTGGGCGCGGTCAAGGAGTATCCGGGCGGGTACACCCTGGTGCGGATCTACGAGGGCGGCTATCTGGTGAACTTCTGCAAGACCCGGTCCGAGGCGGCGCGACGCTGGAGCACGCGCACCCGCAGCCAGTACCTGGGCATGCACCCCGATCACGCACTGGGCAGTTTTGTCGATCGCAATCATGTCGTCCGGCGTGATTTCTCCGGCCTGTGCGCGGAGCCCTCGGCGAGTTGACCAGCAACACACCGGTTGACGCACCGGTAGGTCCGGTCAATACGCCCACAGTTCCCGTGCTGTTCGGCATACTGCCTGATGCGAGTGCGCGCCACCCCACCTGGATGACCTACCCAGGCTCGATCGGATATCGCGATGTCCCTTCGTTCACCGCTGTGCGCGCGCCGCGGGTTCGGCATCCTGGGTTCGGCACTTCTCTAGCAACGGAGGCATGGTGGGCAGGCAGGGCGGGCAGTACCGTACGAATCACGGCACACTCCAGCACCAGCGCCCACCCGTTCGCGTCACCCGGCGCCCCGCCCAACCTGCCCCAGATGTCGTATTCGCTACCAGCTGGCTGATTTTCGAACTGCCCACCGCGGTACTGCTGGCCGTCTTCGTCGGCACCGGCTGGCTCGGCTACCTCCAGCACGCCGGCACCCCGGCCCAGCCGCGCTCTGCCGTAGTGGTGCCCGCCGATACCGCCCGCCCGGGTGCTCACTGAGTCGGTTCGGTACCAGCCCCGGCGATCCGACCTGTCGCTCGCGGCCGCCACGATCAACCGCGAGACCGATTGCGCCACCGAGCGTCCGGGTCGTTTCACCAGCCCCGACGCCACGACCAGCGACGGCACCGCGCGCGTCGCGTCACCGGCGCTCGCCGCGATACTGCACCGAAAACCATGTGGCGCACCACGAGCGGGCCAGCGCCCGGTCGGCGCCTGCGGATCTGCTCCGTGAGTGCGTTCAGACGCTCGAGCAGCGCATCGAGGAAGCCCGGGCGACCAAGGAGCTCATCGAGTACGCGCTGAGTGCCCCAGGGCCTTTCAGGACTGCCCGCACGCCGGGAGCGGATTTGTCCCGCATTTCGGACGAAATGCTGGAGTGGTGGATCAGGTCCGGAAAATGACGCGACCCCGGTGCCGCTGGCTGCGGGTCACCGGGGTGCGGGCGGGCGGATCGGCCGAAGCTGGTGCAGCGGCGGCCGATTCGGCGCGAAGGGGGTCAGTCGTCGAGGGAGCTGCCGTTGCGGGAGCGCGACGCGGCGCGGGCGCGGCGGCGGGCGGCCTGCAGTTCGGCGAGTTCCTGCTCGAGGGTCTCGGCGATCCGGAACTGGCCGGTGTCATAGACATTCAGCGGCGGGACCGGATCGGCGAGATCGGCGAGCGGGGAACGCTCGTCCTCTTCTTCGGTCTTGCGGCTCTTGCCGGTGGCGGAGCGGCGCTCCTTGTCGGCGGGTTTCGCGGTGTCCGACTGGCTTTCGGCCCGGGCAGGTCGTGGCTCGACCACCTGGGCTTCGGCATCGACGGTCTTCTCGGGCTCAGCGGGAGCCGCGGGAAGGGCCGGGGTGGGAGTCGGCACCGCCGAGGGGGAAGGGCGGCCGGGCCAGGAGACGACGGTGGGCATGGAGCGGCGGATTTGTTCGCCCGGGTCCGGCAGATCCCGGATCTGGTCCGTGGCACGCACGATGGCCAGACCGTACCGGCCGGCCGCGGCATTGTGGATCAGCAGCGCGACACCGATCATCACCGGTGCGATGGCGTGCACGGCCACTTCATACCAGCTGCCGTTCTTCAGGTACGGGTAGGTGTTGAGCATGACGGTCAGGCCCAGCAGCGCGAACTCGGCCACCACGACCTGCCGGCGGCTGTCGATCACACCCCACTCGGCCACCTTGTTGGTGCCGATCATGATGATTACGAGGCAGACGCTGATCATGCCTTCGAGCAGGTAGCTGAACCAGTACAGCGGATCGCTCGCCCCGCCCGGGGCGATGTTGTGCTGCACGTTGACCGCGGACCAGAGCATGCCGGCCGCGACCACACCGGCGAGCGCACGCTGACTCCACGCCCGATGCTTGTACAGGGACGCCAGTTTGGCGTGCGGGCTCGATTCCCGCCGCTGAGCAGCGATCGCCTTGCGCGCCAGCAGCAAGTCGCGAATGTCGGCCTTCTCAATCTCTATAGTGGTCGTTCGGGCCCGATCGGCCGCTGATGCCGCGGCCTCGGCCTGTTTCCAGCGCTGCGCCCGCTCCTGCTCGCGGATGCGCTCGGCCAGCTCGCGCTCGGCGACGAGCTCGGTCTCCGACAGCGCATCGGTGAGAGCGGGATCGTATTGGTAAGCCAGCCGTCCCCGGGCCTTCTCGACCCGTTGCGCCAGCTGGGTGACCTCGTCCTCGCGCGGATGTTCGATCGTCAATTGGTCCCCCGTCCAGGGAGTCCCGATGGCTGACAGGTGATTCCGGTAGGCACGGAGAACATTTCTAGTCGATACACGCCCAACCGCGAAACTGTTGATTTGCCGATGGTCCAATCCTTACGGCGCGCCGCGCTGCGACACGCGGAATTGAGTGGGAGTCAGGGCAGTACGGAGACGTCGTCCGATCGGCTGTCCAGAGGGGTTGCCGACCGGAGTTCGGGCACCACCATATAGGACCCGGTCGCATTGCGCAGGAACCGCGACCCGCATAGGTGAAGCTGCGTGGGCGAAGGATCGAAAGAGGGGCGGACGGTGGGAGATTCGGCGCGGGGCTCGGGGTCAGCTGATCGTCTCGAGTTCCTCGTCCATCGGGATCGCGCCTTCCAGGCCGTGGGGGAGGCGGCGGCGGTTGGGGGAGCCGAGGGCGGTGGTGAGGTCGGTGCCGTCGTGTTCGGCCAGGAGATCGTCGGAGTCCCAGACCAGCAGCGTTGCGCTGACGGTGTTCTCGGCGGCGGAGTGGGCCAGATCGTAGTGGGCGCAGGCGGGGACGTGGGGGTAGGTGATCCAGAGGTCGTAGCCGGTCATGAAGAGGTCGAGATCGAATTGGACGGACAGGCCCAGGAGTTCGCTGCGGCCGTTGTCGTCGACACCGGCGAAGGCCTCGTCCAGGGCCAGCAGGCGGGGGGCCTGCGGGTCGGCCGAATCGAGCATGACGTGGGCGGCGGCGAAGAGCGGAAGGTGCAGGGACACCGACTGTTCGCCGCCGGAGAGGGCGCTGTGCCGGGCGACGGTGAGGCGGTCCTCGGCACCGTCTGCGGTGACGATGGTGAACGAGAAGACGCGCCAGGCGCGGTAATCGAGGGTGGCCGCGAGGATCTCGGGGAACGAGCGCTCCGGGTGGGCGGCGCGTGCGGTGCGGATCTCCGCGGCGAAATAGGCGCGGATGGTGGACAGGTCCTCGGCGGTGAGCTCGGCGGAGTCGCGGTCCAGGAGCTTGCAGACCGCGCGGGCCGGCTCGGCGAGATTGTCGGCCAGCACCCAGTGCACCCCGATGGTGTTGCCGGAGGACATGCGGCGCTGCCTCATCTCCGCGCCCATGCGGGAGATGAGATCGCGGGCGTCGCAGGTGCGTTCGTGGATCTGCTGGGCCAGCCCGGTCAGCAGCGCGTCCTCCAGGATGCGGCGCTCGGCATCGGTGAGCAGCAGCTCCTGGTCGCGGCGGGCCGCGCCGATGCGCGCGGCGAAATCGGCCAGCGCGGAGAGGCCGTGGTCGTCGTGCACCTGCACCACGGTGAGGCCGTCGGCGGCATCCCAGTGCAGGCGGTAGTCCTGGCGGGCGGCGGTCAGCGCGGCGTCGAACTCCTGCAGGGCGGTAGTGACCGCGCTGCGGGTCGACTTGCGGGCCGCCTCGCCCGCACGCACCGAAGCGGTTGCGGCGGCGAGATTCTCGAACAGGGCGGACACCTCGGCGGGCAGCACCGTGGGCTCCTGCTCCGGATCGCCGTTCTCGATCCGGTACAACAGCTGCTCCGGCGTCGACCACGCGGCATCGCTGCTGGGCCAGCGGCTGTCGACGGGGGCGCCCAGCAGGCTCAGCAGATCCGGGCGCGCGTACGGGGCCAGATGACGGACGTCGGCGAGCAATTCGGTGAGCGCGGTGCCCAGTGTGTCGTGGGCGGCGCGGTGCGCGCCCTCGGCGGTGCCCACCGCCTCGATGGCCTCGGCCGCGGCCTTGCGGGCGGCCTTCTGCTCCGCGCGCGCCGCCTCGATCTTCTCCCGGGCCGCGTCCAGCTCGCGATCGATATCCGCGGCGCCCGCGCCGAGCGCCTCACGCAGCGTCTCCAGCTTGCGCAGCTGCTCCTCGTACCCGGCGCGCGCGGCCTCGGCCTCTTCCGCGAATGCCTCGGCCAGGTCCTTGGCTTCCTCGAGCCGGTCCCCGGCCTCCCGGGCCCGCTCGTGCTCGCGCTGATGATCGCCGCGCAAGCGCAGCAGCCCCGTCCCGGCGTTCTCGAAATGGCGGACAGCGGCCGCCAGCGCATCCAGCTCGGCTGGATCGCGCGGCGCACGATGATCGGCCGCGATGGCCCGAACCTTCTTGTCCGCGTTGGTGTATTCCGCCACGGCCTGATCCAGATCCCGCTCGGCCTGGCCCGCCGCCTCCGAGCGCGAGCGCAGCATGCCCGCCGCCTCGGCGACGCTCCGCAGCGCGGCGGTGACCGCCGTGGTCCGCGGCAGCGCCTTGGCCGCCGCCGAAATCCGCCCCAGCTCCGCGGTGGCGGCCTGTTCGTCGGCTGCGGCGGTATCGGCCTCGCCCACAGCCGTTTCGATGGCAGCGGCCAGCTCAGCCAGCCGCAACTCGCGCCGGCGCGCGCGGGCGGTGGTGCCGATGAACTCGGCGTCGGCCTTGACGTGCCGGCCGACCTGCACCCCCTGCCGGAACCGGCCGTCGGTGGCGATGGTGAGCTGCCCCTCCGCGCCGACAGGCTGTGCCTCGGCCCCGGTGACAGTGCGCCCCTTGCCATCCGCGCCGGCGGCCGTGACCGAGCCGGCGACCTCGTGCAGCGCGATGGATGCCAGAATGCCGGAGACGATCTCGCGCGGCACGGTCAGCGTGCCCGAATCATCTTCGACGACAAGCACATCGGCCAGTGTCCGGCCGGTGGGGCGCAACTGCTGCGGCAGCGGCGTCAGGAACTGGTCCGAAGCATGGTCCGGCAGTTCGGCATCCGCGCACACCCAGGCGTCGAGCAGGTTGGCGGCCTGGAGCGCAGCCTCGATCCCCGCTGCCTCGTGCGCACCGACGCCGTCGGCGAAACGCACCAATCGCCACAGCGGCGCGCCGGCCCGATCGGGTCGCGCATCGGTGCGCGCGGCGAAAGCCGGTGGCGCGTCGTCGCGTTCGGCCGCGACCCGCTCCCGCTCGGCGCGCAGTTCGCCCGCCCGTGCGGTCGCCTGGGCCGCCCGCGCCCGTGACTCCTGCCGCCGCGCCCGGATCTCCTCGGTGAGCGGTTCGGTGCGTTCGGTGAGCACTTCGGCCGGTGTGGCCGGAACCGAGCCGTCGTCGAACGCGTCGACCGGTCCCGGGCCGGTCGCAGCCGTGTCGACGGGTCCGCCGCCATCCGGTCCTGTCGCCGAACGCTTTCCGCCCGCCTTTCCGGTCCCGTCCTGGGCCGCCGAGTCGACACCGGTGCGAGACCCGGCCCCCATCGCGGCCTTCTTGCCGCCGCTGGCCGGGCGCGGGGCGTGCTCGGTGCCGACGTGCCCGAAGGCGCCGTCGAGCGCCTCGAACAGGCCGTTGCGAATCGGCGCATACACGGCGCGGTGCGAGTCCCACCAGTCGCGCAGGGACACAGCGGTGTTCGACCGGGCCAGGGCCACTCCGGCTTCGGCCTCGGCCAGCTCGGCGGCCGCGGATTCGCGCAGCTCCGCCGCGCGCTGTGCGGCGCGTTCGGCCCGGGTGCGTTCGGTGACGGCCTGGTCGACCAGGGTGAGGGCGCGGCGGACGGCGCGGACGTCGGCGTCGCGCTCCTCGGCGTGGGAGCGGACGGTGGTGGTGAGGTGCTCGGCGCGGGCCGATTCGGGCAGGGCCGACCAGCCGATGCCGGCTTCCGCTGCGGCGGAACGGAGTTCGTCCTCGCCGCGGGACAGCGCGAAGGCGGCGTTGGTGACGGCGGCCTGGGCGCGTTCGGATTCCTCGAGCCGCTGGTCCACGGTCTGACGGGACTTGAGGGCCTTGTCGCTCTGCACGGCGGCGGAGGTTTCCAGCCGGCGGACGGCGCCGGCGAGATCGTCGAGCTGCTGCTTGCCCTCGTAAGCGCTGGAACGCTGGAGGGTTTCCCGGTCGGCGAGGGCCTGCTCGTAGGCGCGGTCGGCGTCCTCGGCGCGGGTCTCGGCCGCCGCGCGCTCGGTGTCGCGGCGCTTGCGCAGGGCGGCGGCCGCGTGCAGGGCGGTGCTGGAGTGGGTGACCGCGTCCAGGCGCACCCGTACCTGGTCGATATCCGTCTTCGCCTGTACGGCAAGGTATTTGCGGTAGACGTTGACGAAATCGCGGGTCGCGGTGTCGGCCTGGACCAGGCCCTCGAGGGTGCGCCCGACCTCCTCCATATCGCTGAAGGAGCGGGCGGCGTCCAGGATCAGCTGCTCGTCCAGCGGGCGCAGGCCATCGGTGAGCGCCTGCGAGAGGCCGCGCGGGTCCAGGTTCTTGGCCAGCTGCGGGCGGCGCAGCGTCAGGATCAGATTGATGAGCTGGTCGTAGCGCTGCTGCCCGAGCCCGAACATGCGGGCGTCGATGGCCGCCCGGTACTCGACCGGCCGGTCCACGATGGCGTCGGAGCCGATCTGCTCGGCCAGCTGCTTGCGGGTCAGCGGCCGGTCGTCGGGGCCCAGCAGCGAGAAGTCCACGCCCACCCGGCCGTCGGCGACGAAATACCACCGGGTCACCTTGTCGTTGGAGCGGGTCGCGCGCATGCCGATGCCGATGGTGACCGTCTCCGGCCCGGTCCAGCTGCCGCGCGCGAACTCCATCCACACGTACGAGTAGGCCGATTCCTGCTTGCGGTACAGCAGGTTCGACTTCATGGTGCGCTCTTCACCCGCGAACGGATTGAGCCGCCGCGGCTCGATCCGCCCGTCCAGCACGAACGGGAACAGCACCTCGAGGGCCTTGGTCTTGCCCGAGCCGTTGGGCCCGCGCAGCACCAGCCGCCCGTCGGCGAAGCAGAACTCCTGGTCGCGGTAGTCCCAGAGGTTGATGATGCCCGCCCGGGTGGGGACGAAGCGCACTCCACCGTGAATGTGGTCGGCCATCAGTTCCCGGATCCCTTCTCTGTCGAGCTGTCCGCAGGCACGGCGTTCGCGCCGAGTTGTGTGGGGGAGATGAACAATTCGGTCTCCGCGCGGGTGCGGACGGTGACGATCGCGCCCCGGTACCGGGCCAGCGCGGGCAGGATGAGCAGGCCGCCGTCGACCAGCTCCACCAGCCGCAGCCGCTCCAACAGCGAGACCGCCTCGGCGGTCAGGCCCGGCACATCGGCCTGCCACTGGGCCGCGAAGGTGTTGCCGTACCGGTCGGTCAGCATCTGCACGGTGTCGCGGATCCAGGACGACGCGAGGAACGGGAAGTCGGGGATCTCGGCCTCGGCTGCTTCCACGTCCGGATCCTCGTGCGGCCCGAAGACATCCATCGGATCCGCGAGCGGAGCGAACACGGTATTCGACGGGATGGCGGTGTCGAGTTGCTCCACCAGATCCAGCAGCGGACGGTCCGGCCGCGGCCGGCGTTCGACCGGATTGTCGATGTCCAGCACCAGATCCGCGATCTCACCCGCCAGCAGCAGCGCCACCTGCGCGAGCGTGCCCGTGCCCGGGAATCGCACATCCGACAGCCGCCCCGAACTGTCGATCAGCGCAACGCCTTCCGCACGCCGCTCGGCCCGCAGCCCGGTGAGGTACTCGACCTCGGCGACCAGCTTCTCCTGCCCCAGCAGCGAGCGCTGCGGCTCGTCGAGCTCGTCGGCGTAGACCACGGGCTGCTCGACCAGGGCCCGCCGGACCTCGCGTGCCGCCAACGCCAGTGCGGGGGAACGGGTATCGGATCCGCCCGCCTCCTCGCCGAGCAGTCCGGTGACGCTCTGCAGATGCTGCAGCGCCCGCGGCGGCCGGAACAGCGCGAAGACCACCGATCGGTCGATGTCGTAAAGCGCCTCACCGGCCTCCGGGTCGCTCGCCCAGCCCCCGGCATCGCCGTCGGCCAGGGTGACCGCGCCGCGCGCCGCGAGCCAGCCGACCGCGTCGACGAACGCATCCCGATCCGCGGCCCGATCCGGCGCGAGCTCCAGGCCCTCCACCCGTTCGGTGTAGGCGGCGACCTGATCGGCCAACTCCGACAACGTGATCTGATCCCCGGCGCGACCCAGCGCGGCCAGCGCCAAGGCGAGATAGGCGTAGCGGCGGCGATCGAACAGCCGGTCACCGGTGGTCCGCGCGGGCCGTCCGGCGTCGAGGCGATCCAGCACCGGGAACAGCCGCGCCGTGGTCTCGGTGACCTCCAGCCGGTACCCGAACAGCTCGGCCAGATCCTCCCGCAGCTCCGTCGCCCATCGCCGCAGCAGCGGCAGCGCAATGCGATCCGGATACGTGCGGGTGACCAGGTGATTGGCCAGGATCACCCGCGCCGCACGCTGATAACTGTCCAGCGCCAGCGAATCGATACTTCGCGCGTGCATCAGCCCACCTCCCCGCCGTCGGCAACCCCGCCCGCGGGCGTGACCGATGGATCCGGCCGATTCGACTGCGCGGCAGAGGATTTGCGGCCACGCAGGGCAGCCGTCTCGCGAACCTCGAGTCGCCGGTTGTTGAGGTGCAGCACCCCCTTGGAGGTACGGACGAGCGTGGACCCCTGGTGCTCGGACACGGTGAGTGTCACGCCGTTGTCGGAACCAGAGGTGCCCGGTACCCGCCCGCTCACCGGCACCCACGCGGTGGACGCGGCGTCGAGCAGCTTGAGCAGCACCTCGGTCTCGCCCTCGTCGAGCTCCCGGTCGTAGAGGTCTGCGGCGGCCAGCGAGCGTGCGGCCTCGGCGCGGGCGCGCTGGGCGTCGAGCTGTACCTGGCGCAGGCGGCGAATCCCCGCGTCATTGCGTTGCAGCCGGGCGGGCGCACCCGGTGTCGGCGGCCGCCCGGTCTCGGCGAGGGTGCGGGCGATCTCCAAAGGTGGTGCGTCCCACCAGGATCGGATGGCCGGAATCACGTCGGCGTCCGGGTGCTGCATGGCCAGATGGCGGGGACGGCCCAATCCGAAGACGGCGTCGTACAGCGCATGCGCGGCCTCGGCGGTCGGGGCGGCGGTGAACCATCCGGCGAGGTGTCGCAGCGCCGATTCCCGGCTGACTCCGCCCTTACGTGTCTCGGTGACTCGTCGCAGCAGTGAGAGCACGGCCGCGATGGCGCTCATGGTCGCTTCGCGCAGCCGCTCGCATTCGGTGAGCCCGCCCTCGTCGTCACTGATGAACCAGCCCCGCAGCCCCTGCCAGCGCGCCCGCCAATCCGCTTGGCGCTCAGCGGTATCCAGCAGCACCCGCTCGTCGCAGCGGGCCGCGCGCTCGATGAGATCCGCGACCCCGGTGCCCTCCACCTCGCGGATGGCGGCGGCCAGCCGCGGCGCGAAACGCGCCAGGTCCATGGAGAATTCGCGCATGTGCGCCAGCAGCGCGTCCTTGTGCGCGAGGAAGGCTTCGGGGGTGGCCTCGGTGGTCCGCACCAGATCGCCGAGCGTGAGATAGAAGTGCGCCGCCCGCTCGGCCAGATCCGACAGCGCCCGGTCCAGCCGGTTCAGTACCCGGTAGACGCGCGGCGCGTCCGCGCTCTTGTTGGCCTCGGCGAGGGTGTGCAGATCCGCCAGCAGCTCCGGCAGCACCAGCCGTGAGAGCGCGGCCTCGTCGAGCCGCGCCTCCAGCACATCCGAAACCGCCCGATATGCCTGATAACCCGCCTGTGAGAACTGATAGACGAAATGCCGGTTCCGATACTCGGCCAGCGTCGCCGCCCGGGTCCCGTCGTAACTGCGTTCCAGCACACCCCACTGGTGCAGCTGCTCCAGCAGCGGACCCACCTCGGTGGCGGTCAGCGCGGGCGCGCCCGGGCAACGATCGAGCGAGTCGGCGACGTCGGAGGCGTGCAACAGCACCACGTAGGCGGCGCGGGCGGTGTCGAAGGCCCGCAACACCCACAGGTAATCGGCCCGTTTCTCGGCGGTGGCGAAGGAGAACAGACGCAGCCGGTCGGCGTCGCTCCGCCTCTCCGCGCTTGGAATCTCCTCGGACCCGACCCCCCTCGGGTCGGGCAGCAATCCGTCAGCGGACTCGGTCACCGGGAGAAGGTTAGTACTCCCTCCCGACCGGTTCGGAATCGTGCCGAGTGTCGGCGCGCCCGATCCGGCCCCCCGGCGGCCGATTCCGGGTTCGCGATCGGCGGTCAGTTACCGAGCGCGGCCACGCCCGCCTGCGCGAACTTTTCGTCCTGATCACCGCTCGGCGCACCCGCGACTCCGATGCCCGCGATCGGCGCGCCACCCTTGGCGGCCACCGGGGCGCCGCCCGCGAGGAACAGGGTGCCCTGGATGTCGGCCAGATGCGGCGCACTGTCGAGGCGCTTGGCCAGCTGCGAGGTCGGCGCGTTCCAGGAGACCGCGGTGAACGCCTTCTGCTGCGCGGACGAGTAGGACTGCGGCCCGGCGCCATCGCCGCGCAACGTGACGACGGTATTGCCGTCGCGATCCACCACGGCGACCGTCACGTGCTGGTTCTCCTTCACCGCCGCATCCAGCGCGGCCTGCGCGGCCCTGGTGGCGGCGGCGATGGTCAGATGGGTGCTCTGCTGCAGGTTCGCATTGGCGACATCGGCCGCCACCGGGGCCTTGCTGCCCGGATCCGGATCCTGTGCGTTCACCGACACCACGCCGATCACCCCGGCGGCCACGACCGCCGCGGCCGCGCCGCCGATGACGAGGCGCTTGCGGTTGGAGCTGGACTGCTGCGGGGTGGTCATGATGTCCTCCACGGATCTCGGGTGAAAGCTGTTCGCTCTGTTCGCATTCCAGCGTGCTGCCCAGGCCGGCCGGGCACATCGGCGCAGCGGCTGGGAATTCGCGCGCGGTCCGGCTGATCCCCGTATCAACCGATCGGATGACCCCGGGAGCGGATGGGCACGGCAGAATGAGGGTGTTTGTCCATGTCACCGAGTGTTCGCCCACGTCGCTGCCGCCGAGGAGGTGCCCGTATGCCGTCTCCGGACCAGGTGGGCGCGCAGCCCCGTGACGACACCCGGTTGCTGGGCACCATCGTGCACAGCGCTTTCTACGTCCTGCTGGCTGCGTCGATGCTGCGGTTCGTGCTCCGCCATCCCGACAGTGCGCGCATGCCGTGGGTGATCGGACTCTCGCTCGGACTGGCCGTGTTCTATGTGCTGAGCGAACTGCGCGCCTCCCGTCGTGTGCTGCTGTTCGCGCTGCTGGTGACCGCGTGGGCGGTATTGGTCGTCCTCGCACCGAGTTTCGCGTGGTGCGCGGTGCCGCTGCTCTACACCGGCCTGCGGATCCTCCCGCTGCGTGTCGCCCTCGGGCTGGTCGCAGGGCTGACCGCGCTCGTCGTCTTCGCTCAGTTGAAGCTCGCGGGCTGGGCCGACCCCAACCTGCTGCTGGCCCCGCCCGCCGTCGCCGCCCTGAGCACCGCGCTGTTCGTCGGCCTGATCCGTCAGACCGAACGGCAGGCCGCACTCATCGACGACCTGCGCGCCACCCGCCGGGAACTCGCGGCCACCGAACGCCGCGAAGGCACCCTCGCCGAACGGCAGCGTCTCGCCATGGAGATCCACGACACCCTGGCCCAAGGACTTTCGAGCCAGCGCATGCTGCTGCAGGCGGCCGACCGGATCTGGGACAGCGAACCGGACCGGGCCCGCGAGCACGTGCGCAGCGCGACAGCCGTCGCGGAATACAACCTCGCCGAGGCGCGCCGCTTCGTGCACGACCTCGCGCCCACGGATCTGGCCGCGGGCGGGTCGCTGGTCGCGGCGCTGGAGGCGATGGCCGAACGGGAGAGCGGCGACTCGCTCAGCGTGCGCATCCACGTGGAGGGCGCGCCGGTGGGGCTGCCCGCGGGCGTGGCGGCGGCGGTCCTGCGAATCGCGCAGGGGGCGTTGGCGAATGCGCGCGAGCATGCGGCCGCGACCGCGGTCACCATCACCCTGACCGACCTCGGTGACCGGCTCGTCCTCGACATCGCCGACGACGGACGGGGTTTCGACCCCGCCGAGACCGCCACCACCGCCGACCGCGGCCACGGCCTGCCCGCCATGCGTGCCCGCCTGCGCCAGCTGGGCGGCACCCTCACCGTCGAATCGGCGCCCGGAGACGGCACCGTCGTCTCCGCCGAAGTCCCCCTGGAGCGGTCGTGACCGAAGCCGAAACCACTGTCCGCCTGGTGATCTGCGACGACCACGCGGTCGTCCGCGCCGGCCTGCGCGCCCTGCTGGGCAGCACACCCGACATCGACGTCGTCGGCGAAGCGGGCAGCGGCCCGGAGGTGGTCGCCCTCGCCGAGCGTCTGCAGCCGGACGTCGTGCTGATGGATCTCCAGCTCGGTGGTGACATGGACGGCATCGAAGCCACCCGCCGCATCACCGCGGGCGCTGGTGCGACCCCGCACGTGCTGGTGCTCACCACCTACGACACCGACGCCGACATCACGCGCGCCATCGCCGCCGGCGCGACGGGCTACCTGCTCAAGGCCGAACGCCCCGAGGAGCTGTTCGCGGCGATTCACGCGGCCGCGCAAGGGCGTACGGCACTGTCCCCGCCCATCGCGGACCGGGTGCTCAACCGCATGCGAAACCCGCAGCCCGCGTTGACGGCCCGGGAACTGGATATTCTCGGCCAGCTGTCGCAGGGGCTGGGGAATCGGGAAATCGCCCGGGCACTGCATGTCAGCGAGGCGACCGTGAAGACGCACCTGGGGCGAATCTACGACAAGCTGGGCGTCGACAATCGCGCCGCGGCAGTCGCCGTCGCGAACGAGCAACGGCTCCTGAAGTGAGTCACAGCCACTTGGGCGCAGCCTGCTGCATGAAACCGAAGAGGTATCCTGCCACGCGCCGCATCTGAATCACCTCGCTGCCCTCGGTGATTCGATAACGCCGGTGATGCCGGTAGATGTGCTCGAACGGTGTGTGGCGGGAACAGCCGAGCCCACCGTGAATCTGCATAGCGCGATCGGCCGCTTCACAGCACAGCCGGTTGGACCAGTAGTTGCACATGGACACCTGGGCCGACTGCGTGAACGGGCCTAGCGGTCACCGCGCGGCCGAGGTCCTCGGACAGGAATCGGGCCAGGCCGGCCGTCACATCGCCGGTCATTCGCCCGCCCAGTCGTCATAGCCGGGTTCGGTTGCGTCACTCGCCGTGCCCGTCGAGTATCGAACTGTCGCCGATTTCATGGAATGATCGCTCTTGCTGATCATTTGCTGTAGTCGGACCGCGATCGCGACACCGGACAGGTGGTAGCAGTGGAGAACCAACCCCAGGACAGCGGCGACACGGAACACCCGGAGCTCGACTACCGGTTCACCCTGGCGAACGAACGAACCTTCCTCGCGTGGATCCGCACCGCGCTCGGTCTGCTGGCCGCCGGTGTCGCGGTGCACACGCTGGTGCAGCCGTTCCATCACGCCGGGGTGCGGCGGCTGCTCTCGCTCAGCTGCATCGTGTTGGCGGTCGTGCTGGCCGCCGGCGCGTACACGCACTGGCGCGATGTCCAGGACCGGATGGTGCGCGGTGAGCCGCTGGGGAACACGATGCTCGTCCCGATTCTCGCGGGTGGCATCGCGATCGTCTCCATCTTCGCGGCGATCGCGACGGTGTGGCCGTGACCGCGCCGCCCACCTATCCCGCCGAGCGCACCGCACTGGCCTGGCGGCGCACCGCGATCGCCGCGATGGGGACCGGGGTGCTGTTCGTCAATCATGCGGCGACCAGCGGCTGGCATCCGGCGGCCATCGCGCCCGCCCTCGCGGCGGTCGGACTCATGTTCGTCGCGGGGCTCAGCGTCCTGCGCAACAACTCACTGCACCACGGGCACTGGGCGCACGGGCAGCGGGTCATCGCCATCGCGACGGTCGCGGTGCTGGTGGTGTGCGGGGTGGCGCTCATCATCGGTCTCACCGATCCCGGTAAGCGGCAAGCCTTTTCGATCCCATCGACGTCGGAGATCCCGGCAGTTACAGGAGGCGGACAGTGAGTGCGGTCACCGAACCGAGCCCGTTCATCATCGAGCAGAACCAGCGTGCCCTGAAAGAGCTTCCGTTCGACAACACCGCCGACCAGCAGGACGCCGACCGCGGCTTCATCGCCGAGCTGGAACCCGGAATCGTCAAGGACGACAAGGGGACTGTGGTCTGGGACGGCGACTCCTACAGCTTCCTGCAGGGCTCCTGCCCCAACTCGGTGCACCCGTCGCTGTGGCGGCAGTCGGGCCTGGTGGTGAAACAGGGCCTGTACGAGGTGGTTCCGGGCATCTACCAGATCCGCGGCCTGGATCTGTCGAATATGACGATCATCGAGGGCGACACCGGTGTCATCGTCATCGACCCGTTGATCTCGGCCGAGACCGCGAAGGCGGGGATGGACCTGTATTTCGCGCATCGCGGCCGGAAGCCGGTGACGGGCATGATCTACACCCATTCGCACGTTGATCATTTCGGCGGTGCGATGGGTGTGATGACCGTGGAGGACGCCGAGTCCGGGCGGGTGCCGGTGGTGGCGCCGGCCGGATTCCTGGAACACGCTGTCGCCGAGAACGTCTACGCGGGCACCGCCATGGCCCGGCGTGCAGCCTACATGTACGGTGCCGCGCTGCCCCGCGGTCCGAAGGGCCAGGTCGGTGCGGGGCTGGGGCAGACCACCTCGACAGGCAGTGTCACGCTGATCGCTCCAACCCTCGACATCACCCACACCGGGCAGGAGCAGACGATCGACGGCGTGCGCATCGTCTTCCAGATCACCCCCGGCACCGAGGCGCCGTCGGAGATGAACTTCCACTTCCCGGACTTCCGCGCACTCTGCATGGCGGAGAACGCGACCCACACGCTGCACAACCTGCTGACGCTGCGCGGAGCGCTGGTGCGTGACCCGCACGTGTGGTCCACCTACCTCACCGAATCGATCAACCTGTACGGCCGCGAGAGCGAGGTCGTCTTCGCCTCGCACCACTGGCCCACCTGGGGCACCGAGCGGCTGGTCGAGTACCTGGAGTTGCAGCGCGACCTGTACGCCTACCTGCACGACCAGACCCTGCGCCGCCTCAGCCAGGGCTACGTGGGCAGCGAGATCGCCGAGATGATGGAAATGCCTCCGGCGCTGGTCGATTCGTGGGCCGCGCACGGCTACTACGGGTCGGTCAGCCACAATGTGAAGGCCATCTATCAGCGGTACATGGGCTGGTTCGACGGCAATCCGGCCCACCTGTGGGAGCACCCGCCGGTCGAAGGGGCCAAGCGGCACGTGGAGTTCATGGGCGGCGCGGACGAGGTGCTGCGCAAGGCGCGCAAGTCCTTCGACGAGGGCGACTACCGGTGGGTCGTGCAGGCGGTCAACTACGTGATCTTCGCCGACCCGTCCAACCAGGCCGCCAAGGCGCTGCAGGCCGACGCCTTCGAACAGCTCGCCTTCGGCGCGGAGAACGGCCCGTGGCGCAACTTCTTCCTCTCGGGCGCCTATGAGCTCCGCAATGGCAAGTTCGGTACGCCGACCAAGGCCAGCTCGCCGTCCATGATGGCGGCGCTCACCGTGGACCAGGTCTTCGACGGCATGGCGCTGCGGCTCGACGGTCCCCAGGCCTGGCACGAAAAGGCCACCAGCGACTGGGTTTTCACCGACGAGAACCGCACCGTCCGGCTACAGCTGCGCAACGGCGTGCTGTTGCACTGGGATCGCCGCGACGGTGACAAACTGCCGGCCCCCGACGTCACCTTCACCCTGACCCGGCCCACCCTGATCGGCGTGCTGCTCGCGGGCGAGGACCTACAGGCGGCCGTGCAGGCCGGACGGCTCAGGATCGACGGTGATGTCCAGGCCTTCGCCAAACTGGTGGGCCTCTTCGACCAGCCCGACCCGGACTTCGACATCGTGACTCCGTAGCAGCGGACACGAGTGGGGTCCGGCTGGGAAACCAGCCGGACCCCACTGCTTTTCGATCGGTTTTGTCGCCGCAGGGCGTGAATTCCCGAAGCGGCGGGTGAAGCTTGGCTGGAGGATTGTGTGCTCTCGGTTCGTGCGCGTACTTTCACCCGTTTCGGGTGAGCCGAATCAGCCCGCAATCAGCCGTCATCAGCAACGTAGCGGCAATGCGTGAGGGTTTGCTGAATTCCGGACCCCGAGTCACCCGCGACGGGTGCGGCGGGGGTCCGTGCCCGGCACGGCGGTCGCCAATGGTGCTCGGCCGGTTCAGTGTTCGTGGGTGAGCATGGCGGTGAGCGCGCGGCCGACCGCCTCGGAGGCGGCGCGTGTGGACAGGCCGCGCCGGTCCATCAGGTGGTGGCGGTACGGCCAGCCCACGGTGGCGTCGACGAGATCGAGTAGCTGCTCGCCCTCGGCGTAGTCCAGTTCCGGTGCGAAGGCGCGGGTGAGCGCGTCCCGAATCCGCTTGTCGGTCAACCGCATCCGGGTGTCCACCGCCGGGGTGCGCAGGGATTCGATGAGCCCGAGCACCCGGGGCTCGCGCTGCAGCGTGAAGATGGCCTCGCTCTGGCGCACCACCGCTTCGATGCGCTGGGCCAGTGGCAGTTCCGGGTCGATCTCGGCCAGTAGCGCCTCGACCTGCTCGGACTGCTGATCCACCGCTGCGGTGATCAGCGCTGTCCGGGTCGGGAAGTGCACGAAGATACTGCGTTCCGACACGCCGGCGCGCTCGGCGATGCTGCGGGTGGTGGGGTCGAACTCGCCGTCGTGGACCGCCGACAGCAGGCCCTCGATGATCGCTCTGCGGGTCTGTTCCGGGTTGCGTCGCCGCCGTGGGCCTTCGCCTTTGCCCTCGCTCATGACGAGAATCCGATCACATCCGGCCGGAGCGTGTGCACGCAGGTCCGGCGGAGGGTTCGCGGGGTCATGGGTGGTGTCACACGGCCATCATATTGCAGTATCACTGCAATAGTGATGTACTGTGGCGGCGATGGCAGAACGGCAGCGAATGATCGGCTACTCCTGCTGTCCGGATATCGACCGCATGGAGACAGGAGAGCGCTGATGACCGACGCGGACCTCACGAACAACGGCGACGACCGCAGGCCGGGCGGCTTCACGGTGTCGCGGCGGGGGGTGTTCGGGGTGGGCGCGGCCGCGCTGGTGGCCGCCGGTGTCGGAGCCGCCGTCGCCGGGTGTGACAGCAACGGCGACAACGGTTCCGCCGCCGAGCGGACCAGCAAGGATCCGGTCGATCCGAGCGGCCACATCGTCGACCAGCAGCATCGGGCGCAATCCGCATTGCCCTTCGCCGACACGCAGGACTTCACCGACACCGACAGGGGCTTCATCGCCAAGCTCGAGCCGGACGTGGTGCAGGATTCCACTGGAAAGGTGGTGTGGGACAACGATTCCTACGGATTCATTCAGGGCACCTGCCCCAACTCGGTGCATCCCTCGCTGTGGCGGCAGTCGCAGCTGGTGGTGAAACAGGGCCTCTACGAAGTGGTTCCGGGCATCTACCAGATCCGCGGTCTCGACCTGTCGAACATGACGATCATCGAGGGCAGCACCGGCATCATCGTCATCGACCCGCTGATCTCGACCGAGACTGCCAAGGCGGGCATGGACCTGTACTTCGCGCACCGCGGTCGGAAGCCGGTGACCGGCTTGATCTACACCCACTCCCACGTCGACCACTTCGGCGGCGCCCTGGGTGTCATCAGCCTGGAAGACGCTGCCTCGGGCCGGATCCCGGTGATCGCGCCGCAGGGCTTCGTGGAGCACGCGGTCGAGGAGAACGTCTTCGCCGGCACCGCCATGGCCCGCCGCTCGGCCTACATGTACGGCGCGGCGCTGCCGCGTGGTGCGAAGGGCCAGGTCGGTGCGGGCCTGGGCATGACCACCTCGGTCGGCACCGTGAGCCTGATTCCGCCGAACAAGGACGTCACCCACACCGGCCAGGAAGAGACCATCGACGGGATCAAGGTCGTCTTCCAGATCACCCCGGGCACCGAGGCGCCGTCGGAGATGAACTTCTACTTCCCCGACTTCCGTGCGATGTGCATGGCGGAGAACGCCACCCACACCCTGCACAACCTGGTCACCCTGCGCGGCGCGCTGGTTCGCGACGCGCACGTGTGGTCGCAGTACCTGACCGAGACCATCACCATGTTCTCCGACAAGTACGACGTCGCCTTCGCCTCGCACCACTGGCCCATGTGGGAAGCGGACAAGGTCACCGAATGGCTGTCGCTGCAACGGGATACCTACGCCTACCTGCACGACCAGACCCTGCGCATGCTGAACCAGGGCTACACCGGCATCGAGATCGCCGAGATGATCCAGATGCCGCCGGCCATCGAGAGCAAGTGGTACAACCACGGCTACTACGGATCGGTCAGCCACGATGTGAAGGCCATCTACCAGCGCTACATGGGCTGGTTCGACGGCAATCCGGCGCACCTGTGGGAGCACCCGCCGGTCGATTCCGGCAAACGGCACGTGGACGCGATGGGCGGTGCGAGCGGGGCGTTGAAGGTGGCCCGCAAGGCGTACTCCGACGGCGACTACCGCTGGTGCGTCCAGGTTCTCAACTACCTGATCTTCGCCGACCCGGGCAATGAGCAGGCGAAGATGCTGCAGGCCAGCGCGTTCGAACAGCTCGGCTACGGCTCGGAGAACGCCACCTGGCGCAACTTCTTCCTCTCCGGCGCCTACGAGCTGCGCAACGGCACCTTCGGCACCCCGACCAAGGCCAACTCCGCCGGCATGATCAGCGCCCTGAGCGTGGACCAGGTCTTCGACTCCGCGGCATTCCTGATCAATGGCCCGAAGGCGTGGGACCTGCACCTGGTCAACGACTGGATCATTACCGACCAGAACCGGACCTACCGCACCGAGCTACGCAACGGCGTGCTCATCCACTACGTGATCCCCGCCGACTTCAAGGGTCCGGCCCCGGACGCCACCTTCACCCTGTCCCGGCTGGAGCTGATCGCCACCATGACCGGGACCAAGGACATCGTGAAGGAGATCCAGGCCGGCGCGATCAAGGTCAGCGGCGACCCCGTCAAGCTGAAGCAGTTGAAGGACGTCATGGACAAGCCCGACCCGAACTTCAACATCGTCACCCCGTAGTACTCCGCGCGGTGGAATGCCGCGGCGTGACGGGAGTTACCGGGGGCGTCACGCCGCGACACACATGAATAGATGTGGGGGTTACAGCGTTCCGGTCGTGGCGGCGTCGACCTCACCATCGACCTCGGGGGAAGCCCGTGCGGCACCGACTGCGGAGCGCTGTGATCGTCGGGTGGCTGGCCGTCGCGTCCCTGGCCGCGCCGGTGGCCGCGCGCGCCCCCCGGTCACCGACGACCTGCCGCCGAACGGTCCCATGCCTGGGCCGTCTTCCGCGACGAACTGATCAAATCCTGGCCCACCCTGGCCTACGGTCTCGGCGTGCCCGAGTGACGCGGGCCCGGCCGGGTCAGTGTGCGCGCTGGGTGTCGATGCGTTCGGTCGGCCGCTCGGATTCGGCTGCCACGGCGGCACGTTCGACCGTCATCAAGCTCTCGGAGTGGTGTTCGGCGTAGTACTTGGCGGCACCGCCGTTGAGCCCGAACAGCGATTTGCTCCACAGCAGCCAGATCACCGCCGCCAGGTTGACGATCAGCGCCGCCGCCCGCAGGAAGGTGATCCTCTCGGTGAGCTCGTAGATCTCCAGCGGCAGGAAGATGCTGGTCGCGATGACCGCGAAGTACTCGCCCCAGCGCTTGACCAGCCAGAGGCCCACCGCCTCGGTGAGCTGGATCGCGGCATAGGCGAACAGCGCCACCGCCACCCAGGTGAGCACGGTGGGGGAGAAGGTGAACGCTTTGTCGATGCCCTTGATGATCTTGGAATGGTCAGGGTTGAAACCGATCTGGTCCGCCAGCTGGCGGATGAGCGGAAGATCCTTGTCCCAGTTGGCCTTCCAGTGCTCGCGCGCACCGCGCAGCTTCAGCACGCCCGCGCCCAGCAGGATCAGCACCAGGGCCCGGACGATGCGCTCGGCCGCCAGCAGCCGCATGATGATCCGGTCGCGCAGCAGATGCCCGCGCGGCACCTCGGGCGCGTCGTCGGCCGGACCGGTGCGACGCGGCTCGCCGGGCACGAAATCTCCGCAACGCAGGCAGCGCCAGGATTCACCCGCCGGGGTGGGGACGTGGAGGCGTGCCGCGAGCTCGGGCTCGGTCGGGGCGTAGGTCTCGTGCCCTCGGGCAGCGCAGGTCCACAGACTGAAGTCCATGCGCGTGAGCGTAACCGGTGGACGCGTGCCGAGGGATGTCCCGGCGCGCTGCGAGGGATGTCAGCCCGCAGTCAGTGCGCGCAGCTGATCCAGATAGGTCCGGGTGCGCGGATCGCCGGGGAAGCGCTCGATCATCTCCCGCGCCGTCTCTCCCGCGATCCATATGAGTGAGGGCAGCGAGCGGCGTTTGCCGGCGAAGGCCCGCACGCCCTCGTCGAGGGCGAGCTCCAGATTGCGATCGCGGATGGCGACCACCGCCAGCGTCAGGTGCGCCTCGGCGACCCGCATGGGTTTGCGGATGCTGCCGTCGGGGCGGGTGGAGGTCAAGATCACCTGCCGGGCATAGTTTTCCGCGAGCCGGTCCTGCCCGGCTACCCGGCAGCAGTCCATGGCGTAGAAGTCGAACTTCTGCGGATCGACCACGAAGTGATTGTCCAGATCGGACGGATGCTCGATGGTGTCCAGGATCGAACGGCCCTGGGCGAGCGCCTTTTCCACTTCGCGGCGGTCACCGAGCCGTGCCCACGCCTTGGCGCGCTGTGCGGCCAGCTGGACGCCGACACCCAGGTGGTCGGTGGTGGCGTGCGCGGCCTCGGCGGTCTCGATGGCGCCCCGGTAGTTGGCCTGCGTGAGTGCGAACCAGGCGGCCATTTCGGCTCCCCAGCCGATGATTTCGGCGTGCTCGGCCTCCTGGCCGAGGGAGAGCGCGGCCCGGCGGGTCGCCTCGGCGGCGGTGCGCCAGCCGAGATCGTAATCGACGCAACCGATCAGCAGGGCAACCCATCCGGCCAGCACCAGGACCTCCCGATGCTGCGCGAGAGTCAAGCGACCGTCCAGTAGCGAAGTGATGCGCCGCAGCCACGCCGTGCCCTCGGCATGCAACTCGTGCGGATCGGCGCACGGATACTCCGAACACAGCCGATCAGCGGTGATGCGAATGGCGTCGAGCGTCGAGGCGGACACATCGGACATACGTAGCCGCCCAATGAATTCCAGCGTGTCCATTCCGGTGGCCGAGAGCATCTCGTCGTCCCGATTGGGCCGCGCCTTGGGAAAGAAGGCGGCCGTCACCGTATCGAAAGCCGCCGCGATGATCGGAGCGTAGAAATCGTCCGGCCGCGATTCCCCGGACTCCCAGCGCCGCCAGTTGCGCAGAAGTGTGCTGTCCGTTGGCAGATTGTGGCTCGATTTGCCCCGCATGGCACGGACCGCATCGGCTTGAGACCACCCGCGAGTATCACGTTCGGCACGCATTCGGACGGCCCAGACAGGTCGATCGTCACCGGCGGACACGCTCTGTAGTATCTCACCAGTTAACGAAGGATGGACCCGGATAGGGCATCTCGATGTCAGTGGGTTGACATCTGCAATTGCATTCGTGATTTCGCCAAACTGTTCAACAGGGCACATTCATGACAGCGATCCCCAATCCAACGGAGGTTCGGGTGGAAGCGTTGATCTATGGGTACGTGCGTGACGATCTGGCCGACGGCCGCAGCGAAGAGCTGGAGAACGCCATGTGCGGGCTCGCTCAGTCCGCCGGCCTCTGCTTCGCTGCCACGTTCCATGAATCGACCCCCGGCGACGGCACCGCGTTCGCGGAGCTGACGGCCGAACTCAAGCGTGCCGATGCCCACCACGTGGTGGTGCCGTCGCTCGATCACCTTGCGGGGCAGACCATTCCGCGCGACCTGCTGATCGCGAAGCTGGCCCACGAGGCCTCCGTCAAGATCTGGGCCGTAGAGCACTAGCCGTCGAAACGAACGCCGCACCTGCGCGTGAACGCAGGTGCGGCAATGGTTTCGGTGCGGGAAGCCCGGTGTCAGAGACCGAAGCCGCCCCGTCCGCGGCGGCGCAGGTACTTCTCGAACTCGGCCGCGATGGCGTCACCGTCGATCTTGGCCATGGCGTCGTTGATATCGACCTCGGCATCGCCGCGCTCCTCGAGCGAGCGCACGTACTCGGCGATCTCCTCGTCGCCGGCGGTCATCTCGTTGACCGCGCCCTCCCACTCCTCGGCCTGCTCGGGCAGACCGCCGAGCGGCACCTCGACATCGAGGACATCCTCGACCCGGTGTAGCAGGGCGATGATGGCCTTGGGGTTGGGCGGCTGGGAGACGTAGTGCGGCACCGCCGCCCAGAAGGAGATGGCCGGGACGCCCGCGCGCACGCACGCATCCTGCAGCACTCCGGTAATACCGGTCGGTCCCTCGTAGCGGGTCTGCTCCAGGTTGAAGCGCTCCGCGGCTTCCTTGTTATAGGCGGTCCCGGTGACCGGAACCGGCCGGGTGTGCGGGGTGTCGGCCAGCAGCGCGCCCAGGATCACCACCGTGGACACCCCGAGCTGCTCGACGAATTCGAGGATGTCGCTGCAGAAGCTGCGCCAGCGCATATTCGGTTCGACGCCCCGCAGGAGCACGACGTCCCGATCGCTGCCCGGGGGCGAGCAAACCGACAGCATGGCCGAGGGCCACTGGATCTCGCGGGTCACCCCGTCCACCTGCCGGACCGTCGGCCGGTTCACCTGATAGTCGTAATAGTCCTCGGAGTCGAGCTCGGCCAGCGGCTGCGCGTCCCAGATCAGTTCCAGATGCTCGACCGCGCCACTGGCGGCATCGGCCGCATCGTTCCAGCCTTCGAAGGCGGCCACGAGTACCGGATCCCGCAGCGTAGGCAGGTCCGATTCGGGTGGCACCGGGGATTCACTGGCGTTCACCCGGTCAGCCTACGGTGTGCGTAGACGCAGTGTGCATGCGACGCGCAATGTAGGAGTTGGGGTAGCACCCCACACCGGCGCAGGGATTGTCGGCGTCTCCCACTACTCTTGAGTACATGTCTGTACGCAGCCGCGCCGAATTCGACACCACCCTCTTGGACACGCTCAGACGGCGTGTCGTGATCGGGGACGGTGCGATGGGCACGATGCTGCAGGCCGCGGATCTCACTCTCGACGATTTCCGCGGCCTCGAGGGATGCAACGAAATCCTCAACGACACCCGCCCCGACGTGCTGCGCCACATCCACCGGGCCTATTTCGAGGCCGGCGCCGATGCCGTCGAGACCAATACCTTCGGGTGCAACCTGCCCAACCTGGCCGATTACGACATCGCCGACCGCATTCGAGACCTGTCCGAGCGCGGCACCCGCCTCGCCCGCGAGGTGGCCGACGAGATGGGACCGTCCGCCGACGGGACTCCCCGGTACGTGCTGGGTTCGATGGGCCCGGGCACCAAGCTGCCCACCCTGGGCCACGCGCCCTACGCTGCCCTGCGCGACGCCTACAGCGAGGCCGCGCTCGGCATGCTCGACGGCGGCGCCGACGCCATCCTCATCGAGACCTGCCAGGACCTGCTGCAGGTCAAGGCCGCGGTCACCGGCAGTCACCGGGCCATGGACCAGGCCGGGCGCCGGATCCCGATCATCACGCACGTGACCATGGAGACCACCGGCACCATGCTGGTCGGCTCCGAGATCGGCGCGGCGCTGACCGCGCTGGAGAAGCTCGGCATCGACATGATCGGGCTGAACTGCGCCACCGGTCCGGACGAGATGAGCGAGCATCTGCGGCATCTGTCCAAGCACGCGCAGCTGCCGGTGTCGGTCATGCCGAACGCCGGTCTGCCGATCCTCGGCGCGAACGGCGCGGAATACCCGCTGACGCCGGAGGAGCTCGCGGTCGCGCTGAGCCAGTTCGTGTCCGAGTTCGGTTTGTCGCTGGTCGGCGGTTGCTGTGGCACCACGCCCGAGCACATCCGGCAGGTGGCCGAGGCGGTGCGTGAGGTCCAGCAGGCCAAGCGGGATCCGGTGCACGAACCGAGCGTGTCGTCGATCTACAGCTCGGTGCCGTTCGAGCAGGACGCCTCGGTCCTGATGATCGGTGAGCGCACGAATGCCAACGGCTCCAAGGCTTTCCGGGACGCCATGCTGGCCGGCGACTGGCAGAAGTGCCTGGACATCGCCAAGGATCAGACCCGCGACGGCGCCCACATGCTGGACCTGTGCGTGGACTACGTGGGCCGCGACGGCACCGCCGACATGACCGAGCTGGCCTCCCGGCTGGCGACCGCGTCGACCCTGCCGATCATGCTGGACTCCACCGAAACCCCGGTGCTGAAGGCCGGTTTGGAGCACCTGGGCGGGCGCTGCGCCATCAACTCGGTGAACTACGAGGACGGCGCGGGGCCGGATTCGCGGTTCCAGCAGACCATGGCGCTGGTCGCCGAACACGGTGCGGCCGTGGT
This sequence comes from Nocardia sp. NPDC004711, assembly GCF_053601595.1. NCBI lineage: Bacteria > Bacillati > Actinomycetota > Actinomycetes > Mycobacteriales > Nocardiaceae > Nocardia > Nocardia sp. NPDC004711. The sequence continues at coordinate 110,973 of NZ_JBSGCB010000023.1, forward strand.
GGCGCTGACCATCGACGAGGAGGGCCAGGCGCGCACCGCCGAGAAGAAGGTGGAGATCGCCGAGCGCCTGATCGCCGACATCACCGGCAACTGGGGGCTCGACGAGTCCGACATCATCATCGACACGCTGACCTTCACCCTGGGCACCGGCCAGGAGGAGTCCCGGCGCGACGGCATCGAAACCATCGAGGCCATCCGCGAACTCAAGAAGCGGCACCCGAATGTGCAGACCACACTGGGTCTTTCGAACATCTCCTTCGGCCTGAACGCGGCCGCGCGGCAGGTGCTCAACTCGGTGTTCATGAACGAATGCGTCGAGGCGGGCCTGGATTCGGCCATCGTGCACGCCTCGAAGATCCTGCCCATGGCGCGGATTCCGGAGGAGCAGCGGCAGACGGCGCTGGATCTGGTCTACGACCGGCGCAGCGAGGACTACGACCCGCTGCAGAAGCTCATGGCGCTGTTCGAGGGCGTGTCGGCGGCCTCGTCGAAGGCGTCGCGGGCCGAGGAACTGGCGGCGCTGCCGCTGTTCGAGCGGCTCGAGCGGCGCATCGTGGACGGCGAGAAGGCCGGTATGGACGCCGATCTGGATGCCGCCATGGCCGAGGTTCCGCCGCTGCAGATCATCAACGAGACGTTGCTGGCGGGTATGAAAACCGTTGGCGAGCTGTTCGGTTCGGGGCAGATGCAGCTGCCGTTCGTGCTGCAGTCGGCCGAGACCATGAAGACCGCGGTCGCCTACCTGGAACCGCACATGGAGGCCACCGACGATTCCGGCAAGGGCCGCATCGTGCTGGCCACCGTCAAGGGCGATGTGCACGACATCGGCAAGAACCTGGTGGACATCATTCTGTCCAACAATGGCTACGAAGTCGTGAATCTCGGTATCAAACAACCGATTTCGACGATCCTGGATGCCGCCGTGGACAAGAAGGCCGATGTCATCGGCATGTCCGGGCTGCTGGTGAAGTCCACCGTGGTCATGAAGGAGAACCTCGAGGAGCTCAACGGCCGCGGTGTCGCGGAACAGTTCCCGGTGCTGCTGGGCGGCGCGGCACTGACCCGCGCGTACGTGGAGAACGACCTCACCGCGGTCTACGACGGCGAGGTGCACTACGCGCGTGACGCCTTCGAGGGCCTGCGGCTCATGGACGAGATCATGACCGTCAAGCGTGGCGGCGCGGCCGACCCGGGTTCTCCGGAGGCCATCGCCGCCCGGGAGAAGGCCGCCGAGCGCAAGGCCCGCCACGAGCGGTCCAAGCGGATCGCCGAGCAGCGCAAGGCCTCCGAGGTGCCGGTCGAGGTGCCCGAGCGCTCGGATGTGGCCGCGGAGCTGCCGGTGCCGACGCCGCCGTTCTGGGGTTCGCGCATCGTGAAGGGCCTGTCGGTCAACGAGTACTCGAGCCTGCTCGACGAGCGGGCGCTGTTCCTGGGTCAGTGGGGCCTGCGCGGCCAGCGCGGCGGCGAGGGACCTTCGTACGAGGAGCTGGTGGAGACCGAAGGCCGTCCGCGCCTGCGGTACTGGCTGGACCGGCTGACCGCCGAGGGGGTGCTGCAGCACGCCGCGGTGGTGTACGGCTATTTCCCGGCCGTGTCCGAGGGTGACGATGTGATTGTTCTCACCGAGCCGAATCCCGATGCGCCGGAACGCTTCCGGTTCACATTCCCGCGTCAGCAACGCGACCGGTTCCTCTGCATCGCCGATTTCATTCGCTCACGCGAGTACGCGAAGCAGACCGGGCAGGTCGATGTACTGCCGTTCCAGCTGGTCACCATGGGTAAGCCCATTGCCGACTTCGCCAATGTGCTGTTCGCGGGCGACAATTACCGCGACTATCTCGAGGTGCACGGCATCGGCGTGCAACTCACCGAGGCACTCGCCGAGTTTTGGCACCGCCGGATTCGGGAAGAGCTGACACTGGAAGGACATTCGGTCGCCGACGAGGATCCCGCCGATGTGTTGGATTACTTCAAACTCGGATACCGTGGCGCACGGTACTCGTTCGGCTACGGTGCCTGCCCGGATCTCGAGGATCGGGCGAAACTCGTGGAGCTGCTGGACGCCGGCCGGATCGGAGTGATCTTGTCCGAGGAGTTGCAACTGCATCCGGAGCAGTCCACGGATGCGTTCGTGCTGCTGCATCCGGAAGCCAAGTACTTCAACGCTTAATATCTTCACCAGATTTCCGGGCTTTCGCGCAGAGTTGCAGGGGTGCTCGGCGTGAAAGCCAGCAGGAGGGGCACAACCACATGAGCGCAGACCGGCTGATTGCGGGGCGGTACCGGCTAACGGATCCGATCGGCACCGGTGCTATGGGGGTCGTGTGGCGCGCGACCGATGTTCGGCTGCGGCGCACGGTCGCGGTCAAGCAATTGCTGCTGACACCGGGGCTGACCCGGTCGCAGGCCGTCGAGGCCAGGATGCGGGCGATGCGTGAGGGGCGCATCGCGGCGCGACTGCATCATCCCAACGCCGTCACCGTGTTCGACGTGGCGGAGGAGGACGGCCAGCCCTGGCTCGTCATGGAATACGTGGACGCCGTCAGCCTGGCGGCGCACATGCGGGAGAAGGGGCGACTCGAGCCGGTCGAGGTGGCGCGGATCGGGGCCAAGGTGGCCGAGGCGCTGGCCGCGGCCCACAAGGCCGGGATCGTGCACCGGGATGTCAAGCCCGCCAATATCCTGGTGGCCGACGACGGGACGGTGAAGATCACCGACTTCGGCATCTCGCGGGCCACCGGGGACGTGACCGTCACCTCCACGGGATTCCTGGCGGGCACGCCCGCCTACCTGTCGCCGGAGGTGGCGCGGGGCGAGAACCCGGAGCCCACCTCCGACGTGTTCGCCCTGGGCTCAACGCTTTACGCCGCGGTCGAGGGGAAGCCACCCTTCGGTGAGGGCGACAACCCCCTCGCGGTGCTGCACTCGGTGGCGCGCGCCCAGGTGCCGCCGCCGACCCATGCCGCGGCGCTCGCGCCGGTGCTGATGGACCTGCTCGCGGCCGAGGGCGCGGACCGGCCGACCATGGCGCAGGCGGCGGAACGGCTGCAGGCGGTGGCGGAGGGGCGGGCCCCGGCCGTGCCGATCCAGCAGACCAAGGTGCTGCCCGCGATGAGTGCCGCTGCCGCCGTGGACGGTTCGGCCGCCACGACCGTGATGTCGACCTCGCGCAGCGGCGCGCCCAGCAATGCCACCGACGCCACCGTGCACGTCGACATGGCCCGGGACGTGTCCCCACAGCGCGGGACGATGCCGGGCACGCCGCCGCCGGGCGTGACCGGGGGAGCGAAAACCGGTGGCGCGGACCGGAATCCGCGGCGGCTGGTGCTGGTGGCGGCCGGCGTGGTGGCCGCGCTCGTCGCGGCCGTCGTGATCGCCATGTCGGTCAGCCACAACAGCGGTGGCGGCAACCAGCCGTTGGCGAGCAACGGCGGCTCGGTCAGCGCGGGGGCCTCGCCGATTCCGGCGACCTCCCCGGACAATATGGGCCAGGCCGACGGCGGCACCCAGCAGCCCACGCGCACCGGCGAGGCGGGTGCGGCCACCCACGCCCCGACCACCACGCCCGCGCCGACTTCGTCGGTGGCGCCCACCTCCTCGGCCCGGCCGAGCACGACCACCGTGACGCCGTCCTCGACGACACCGTTCGGCCCGCCGCCGGCGACCTCGGTGGCCTCGTTCATCCAGGGCTACTACAGCATGCTCCCCGGCAATGTGAGCGGTGCGTGGTCCATGCTGTCGCCCGGCTACCAGTCCTCCACAGGCGGCTACAACGCGTACGCGCAGTTCTGGGGCGGCATCTCGTCGGTGAGCGTCGGCGCGATCACGCCCAACGGCGACAACCGGGCCGTGGTGGCGCTGACCTACGTGCTCAAGAACGGGCAGGTGTCCACCGAGAACCGGTGGATCCAGGTCGACTCCTCGACCGGGCACCTGATGATCGCGGCCTCGGGTCTGTGATCGGTCCCCGATAGGCTGAACCGGCTCCGCCCCGCGGCGGAGCCGGTTTTTCGGTTCAGGTGGTGTGGAAGGAGTTCGAGTCGGTGGCGCGGTTGGACGCGGTGTTGTGGGACATGGACGGAACGCTGCTGGACTCGGAAAAGCTCTGGGACATGGCATTGCGCGAACTGGCCGGCGAGTACGGGCGGGAGCTGACCGACACGGTCCGGCACGCGCTGATCGGCGCGTCCGGCCCGAACGCCTTCCGGATTCTGTTCGAGGGCTTGGGTATCGAGCACACGCCCGGGGCCGTCGCCACGGCCTCGGACTGGATGGAGCGACGGGTCACCGAACTGTTCCACGGCCCGGTGCCCTGGCGTCCCGGCGCGCGTGAAGCGCTGGAAATGGTGCAGGCCGCGGGCATCCCGATGGCCCTGGTCACCAACACCAAGCGGTCGCTGACCGAGTACGGCCTGAACACCATCGGCCGCGAGTTCTTCGGTGCCACCGTCTGCGCCGACGAGGTGCCCCACGGCAAGCCCGCCGCGGACGTCTACCTCCGGGCCGCCGAACTCCTGGGCGTCGCACCGGAAAACACGGTCGCCATCGAGGATTCGCCCACCGGCTCGATCGCCGCCCAGGCCGCCGGCTGCGCGCTCCTGGTGGTGCCGTGCGAGGTCGCGGTCCCGGACGCCCCGGGCCGAACCTTCCGCGAGAGCCTGGTCGGGCTGACCATGACCGACCTCGGCGATCTCGTCCCCGCCGGAATCGGCTGACTCCGAACACCATGACCCCGCCGGGGTTCCCATTCGTCCAAGGCCGCGGGTCGTTCGTCGCCTAGCCTGCGGGAATGGAGAGTGTGCTGGCGTTGCTGCGGGGTGTGTGCACCGGGCTGCCCGAGGTGACCGAGCGGGTCAGTCACGGGGAGCCGTGCTGGTTCGCGGGCGGGAAAAAGATGTTCGTGATGTTCGCGGATCACCATCATGACGAGCGGGTCGGATTCTGGTGTGCGGCACCGGCGGGGGTGCAGGAGGAGTTGGCGGCCGGTGAGCCGGAGCGGTTCTTCCGGCCGCCGTATGTAGGGCATCGCGGGTGGCTCGGCGTGTATCTGGATACGGCCGTGGAGTGGGACGAGATCGGGGAGATCGTCGAGGACGCCTATCGGATGGTGGCGGCGAAACGGCTTGTGGCGGAGCTGGATCGGCGGATGGCGTCCGAGTGACGAGAATCGGCCCGGCGGTATCGCCGGGCCGGTTCACGTTTTCCGGAGTCAGCGCAGCGGACCGAAGAAAGTCTGGAGGTCGCGGGCCAGGTTGGCGGGGGCTTCCATCGCCGGGAAGTGCAGGCCGCGTTCGAATTCGGTCCAGTGGGCGTCGGCGGGGGCGGGGACGACACGGCGGACGGTCTCGTCCGCGCCGAAGATGGCGAAGCCCTGCGGGACCGACGGGGGAGCGCCCCATTCGGTGGAGTGGGACTGCTCGTAGAGGGTGTGGGCGGCCGACGCGCCCGACCCGGTGAACCAGTAGAGGCTGACGGTGGTGAGGAGTTGGTCGCGGTCGATGGGGAGGTCGGTCCATGCCTCGAATTTCTCGGCGATCCAGGCCAATTGGAGCAGGGGGGAGTCGACCAGGCCGTAGCCGATGGTCTGGGGGCGGGAATTCTGGATGGCCAGGTAGCCGGAACCCTCGCGGCGGAAGGAGTCCATCCGGTCCAGGATGACCTTGTCGATCGGGTCGTCGGGGTCGAGGCCGTCGGCCAGACCGGGCAGGAAGGTGGCGACATTGGCGGCGGTGAGCGGGTCGGTGACCACATGGACGCCGGTGACGTGCTCGGGGTCCAGGGCCGCGACCAGGCCCGAGACGCCGCTGCCGACATCGCCGCCGTGCACGCCGTAGCGGTCGTAACCCAGGCGGGCCATGAGCTCGATCCATGCGCGGGCGGCGCGGGCCATCGTCCAGCCGACGGCGCTCAGCGGGGTGGACAGGGTGTAGCCGGGCAGGGACGGGGCGATCACATGGAAGGCCGGGCCCTCGGCCGGGTCGGTGAGCAGGCCGATGAGGCCCATGAACTCGGCGATCGAGCTGGGGAAGCCGTGGGTGATCAGCAGCGGCTGGGCATCGGGGCGCTCGGAACGGACATGCAGGAAGTGGATGCGCTGGCCGTCGATCTCGGTGGTGAATTGGGGGAAGGCATTGAGCTCGGCTTCCTGCGCGCGCCAATCGAATTCGGTGCGCCAATAGTCGGCCAGCTCGCGCAGGGCGGTTTCGGGGATGCCGCGCTCCCAGCCGGTGCCGGGCAGCTGGGCGGCCCAGCGGGCACGGTCCAGGCGGTCGTGCAGATAGTCCAGGTCGGACTGGGGAACGTCGAGGGTGAAGGGGCGAATCTCGGTGCTCATCAGGCTGTTCCGTTCACTCGGGAGAACCTCGCCGGAGGCTCTTCATCTTCCGCTCGACACCACGGTATGGACTATTGCGGAACGGTTCGTTCCGCAATTCGCGCATACCATCGAGAAATGTTGGAAACCTCCGCCCGCCTGCTGCGGCTGCTGTCGCTGCTGCAGTCCCGGCGCGACTGGACCGGGGCCGAACTCGCCGCACGGCTCGAGGTCACCCCGCGCACGATCCGCAAGGACATGGATCGGCTGCGCGAACTGGGCTATCCGGTGGAAGCGCGGCCGGGCGTGGACGGGGGATACCGGCTCGGGACCGGTGGCGCGCTGCCGCCGCTGCTGCTCGACGATGACGAGGCCGTCGCGGTGGCCGTCGGATTACGCACCGCCGCAAGCGGTTCGGTTCTCGGCATCGAGGAGACGTCGCTGCGCGCGCTGACGAAACTGCAGCAGATCCTGCCGTCACGGCTGCGGCACCGGGTCAGCGCCTTCCAGAGCGCATTGCCGGTTCCGATGCGCGGGCCCCGGGTCAGCGCCGACACGCTGACCGCCATCGCCGCCGCGTGCCGCGACCACGAACGCCTGCGGTTCGACTATCGGACCCACTCGGGCGCATCCTCCCGGCGTGCGGTCGAGCCGTACCGTCTCGTCAACCACCGCCAGCGCTGGTACCTGCTGGCCTGGGACCTCGACCGCGGCGACTGGCGCACCTTCCGCGTCGACCGCATGGACCCGCGCCCGCCGTCCGGACCGCGCTTCACTCCGCGCACTCTGCCGCCCGACTCCGAGATCGCGTCCTACGTCGAACGCGGAATCGGCTCGGCGACGTGGCATTTCCGCGCCCGCGTGATCGTGCACGCCCCCGCCGCTCACGTCCGCGCCCGCCTCCCGATCCCCATCGACATCGAGGAACTCGGCGACAACCGGTGCGCCTTCGAACCCGGCTCCGACCACCCGGAAATGCTCGCCCTCTACCTGGGTCTGCTGGACGCCGACTTCGACATCGTCGATTCCCCCGATCTGGTCGCCGCCCTGCGCACCCTGATCGACCGCTACCAGCGTGCCGTCACCACCGCCGGCCGAGCGACCGCCCGCGATAGTGCTCGTCCAGCACGGGCACCGGATCCAGTTCCGACACCTGATGCCCCGCATTGCAGTGGTCGGTGAGATCCTTCCCGTCCCGAGCCTGTACCACCCGCAGCTCATCCACGCAATCGACCAGTGACTCGGCAACTTTCGCCGCATGCCGATACCCCGGCGCATCCCGATCGGCAACCACCCACACCCGATGCGCACCGCGCAGCCAGTCGGCATGCTCCCGATGCCACCCGTTCGCCCCGCCCGCATTACAGGTGGCGGTCAACCCGGCACGCGTGGCAGTCAGAACATCCGCCTCACCCTCGCAGACGACGATGTCACGGCCGTCCTCGACGGCGTCGATCACCTCCGGCAAATGGAACGGAAGACGCTCGAATCCGCCGTACTCCCAACCGGTTTCGGTCCGGCGCTGCTGATAGAAGCTCTTCACATACCCCTGCCGATGCAGCGTCCGAACCCGGAACACACACCCCGCCGGACTGCCATCCGGCCACCGGTAGATATAGGCCGCGACCCGCCGCGACCGTCCGATCGGCGGACCGAAGTCACGCTTGTGTACCGAAAGTGCCAGTCCCGCAGCCAAAATGGCCCGATCGGCCAGCCCCGTCTCCGCCGTCCCCCGCGTCGGTGGCCCCCGTCGCTCCGCCGGGGCGTCGAACAGGTCCCGCACTCGCAGCCCGAGCCGCTCCAGCACCTCCTCATCCGAACACCCGGCGAAACACCGGACGACCGTCCGCTGCCGCCGCGGGTTGTACACGACCCCCAGTGACGGCCGATGCCGCCGCCCATCCGCCTCGTGAACCGGACACAGATAGGTAGTCCATTCGGTGCCGCGCCTCCCCGGCCCGGACACCCGATTCAGCGCCCGGTTGATGGTCTCCCACGATCCCTGACTGCCCATCGCGCCGGTCCTCTCACTACCGGTGTACCCCCTTCGGGAGCGTTGTCAACCGTCATGAATCCGGTTGTAGCGCAACCGGAATCAACCGCCCGATGTCCGCGTCGCCCTGGCGTGGGATGGACTCGCCCGGCCGGTGGATATCGGCTGATCCGGGTGGCGTAGAGTCGCGACGGTCGATGGGGGCCGCGATGAAGCGGACGACCGGTACCGCATGAAACCTGCTGGGGCGCAGGAATAGTGAGTATTCACAATCGGAGTGGAACTCGGGCGTGTCGGGCGTTCGGGCGGCAAGAATGGGCCGCATGGTTGCGGTCGGGGGTCGGGCGGACTCGTGGGAAGCCGATGCGGCGGCGGGCGGGGGTCCGGTGCCGGGAGTGGATGTCGGGAAGTATCCGCTGGACTCACCCGGGAGTGCGGCGTGGCTGGCGGCGGTGGGCGAGGCGCGGGCCGAGCTGGCCGCGGATGGATGCTGCGTGCTGCGCGGGTTCATCAGGCCCGAGCTGCTGACTACCTTGCGTGGCGAGGGGGTGGCATTGGCTCCGCACGCGTATTACACCGTGGAGGACGTCAACGCCTACAACATTCCCCTCGATACCGATCTACCGCCCGACCATCCGGGGCGGATCGTGCTGCACCGCGGGAACGCGTTCGTGGCAAGGGATCTCATTCCCGCGGACGCGCTGATCCAGCGGCTGTACACCGATCGCCGGTTCCAGCGGTTCGTGGCGGACTGTTTCGGGCTGGCCGAGCTGCACGAGTACACCGATCCGCTGGCGGGGTTGTGCCTCAATGTGGTCGCGCCGGGAATGTCGCATCCGTGGCATTTCGATACCAACGAGTTCACCGTCAGCATGCTCACGCAGGAGCCGGAATGCGGTGGGGTGTTCGAGTACTGCCCGAACATCCGGTCGCGGGAGGCGGAGCACCTCCCGGATGTGCGGGACGTGCTGACGGGGCAGGGGGAGCGGTTCATCCGGCGGCTGGAGTTGCGGCCGGGGGATCTGCAGCTGTTCCAGGGGAGATTCTCGTTGCACCGGGTCGCGCCCGTAGGCGGGACGGTGCAACGGCATTCGGCGATCTTCGCCTACAGCGACACCCCGGGACTGATCGGCACCGCCGAGCGGACCCGGCAGCTGTTCGGGCGGGTACTGCCGGATCATCTGGCCGTCGGTGAGGTCCGCGGCGATCGACTGCTCGACTGAGAGGGAACAGCGCGTGCCGGTTTCGTTACACAGCTCCACCGGAAAAGCCTCGTTCGACCACATCTACGACCGCCCCGATCCACGCGAGTACTACGCGCGCATGGCCGAATTGGATTACCAGATACCGGAATTGGCCAAACCGCACTTCCAGCGGCTCCTCGCGGAGTATCGGTCGGCCACCGGCATCGCCACTCCCGCCGTCCTCGACATCGGCTGCTCCTACGGCGTGAACGCGGCCCTGCTGCGCCTGGACACCACCATGGCCGACCTGGCCGGACGGTACCGCGGCCGCGACACCGACGACACCGCCGCGCTCATCGACCGCGATCGGCAGCTGCTGCAGACCCACGATCAGCTCCCCGGCGTCCGCTTCATCGGCATGGACGCCTCCCGGCCCGCTCTCGACTACGCCGGCGCCGCCGGCTTCCTCCAGGACGCCGTGCACGCCGACCTGGAGTCGGGCGACCCCACCGAGGCCCAGCGCCGCACCCTCGCCGTCGCGGACCTGGTCATCTCCACCGGCTGCGTCGGCTACGTCTCCGAACGCACCCTGCTGCGGGTGGCCCGCGCGCACGGCGGAAAACTGCCCTGGATGGCACATTTCGTGCTGCGCATGTTCTCCTTCGACCCCATCGCCGCTCACCTGGAGACCCTCGGCTATCACACCGAACGCGCACCCGGCGTGTTCCGCCAGCGGCGCTTCGCCTCCGCGGACGAGCAGGCACGGGTACTGAACACCCTGGCGGACAGCGGAATCGACCCCGCCGGCGCCGAATCCGACGGGTGGCTCTACGCCCAGCTGTATCTGTCCCGGCCGAAAATCAGTGGCGCGACCGAACACTGATCGCGTCGCACATCGAATTCACATCCCGGATTCACCTGAAAACTCCCCGCGATTGTTACGGTGAATCGGTGGCACCAGCGAAGATCGTAATTATCGGCGGTGGTTTCGCGGGCGTCGAGTGCGCCCGATATCTGGAACGCCGAGTGCGGCCCGACGAGGCGTTCGTCCAGCTCGTCTCGCCCGACGCCGGACTGCTGTATCTTCCGCTGCTGCCACAGGTCGCCTCCGGCACCCTCAACCCTCGGTCGGTCTCGGTATCCCTGCGCCGGATCCTGCGCCGCACCGAGGTGGTGCCGGGCATGGCGGTCGGGGTGGACCACGACACCCGGCGGGTGGTGGTGCGCCGATCCACCGGCCGCGAAACCGCCCTCGAGTACGACCATCTCGTGCTGGCCCCGGGCTCCATCACCCGGGTGCTGGACGTGCCCGGGCTCAAGGAACACGGCTTCGGTATGAAGACGCTGCCGGAGGCCATGTACCTGCGCGACCATGTGCTGCGGCAGCTGGACGTCGCCGCCCTGCGCGGCGGGCTGGACGGGGACCAGGAGCGGCTCAACTTCGTCACCATCGGCGCGGGCTACGCCGGGACCGAGACCGCCGCGGTCCTGAACAAGGTCTGCCACGCCGCCGCCAAGCGCTTCTTCCCCGAGACCGAACGCGGCATGGTGCGGTGGCACCTGGTCACCCACGGCGACCGCATCATGCCGGAGCTGGGCGAGCGGCTCGGCGCGGAGGCGAAAAGGATTCTGGCCGAACGCGGAATCGAACTCATCTCCGGAGCGTCGGCGGCGGAGGTGACGGCCAACGGGGTGAAACTCACCAATGGGCGGTTCATCCCCTCCCGCACCGTGCTGTGGACCGCCGGCGTCACCCCGAGCCCGCTGGCCGGGCACCTCGGCGCGGAAACCGACAAGGGACGCATCATCGCGCACGCCGACCTCTCTGTTCCCGGGCTGGACGGCGTGTGGGCCATGGGTGACGCCGCCGCGGTGCCTGATCTGACCGACGGCGTCGACAAGGTGTGCGCGCCCACCGCCCAGCACGCCATGCGCCAGGGCCGGCACCTGGGCAAGAACCTGCTGGCGACCCTGCGGGGCGGACGATCCGAACCCTACCGGCATCCGGATCTCGGCATGGTGGTCGACCTCGGCGGGCGCGATGCGCTGGCACGCCCGCTCGGCATCGGATTGCGCGGTGTCCCAGCCCAATTCGTGGCACGCAGCTACCACCTGATGGCGCTGCGCACGGTCGTCGCCCGCGCCCGCGTGGCCTTCGACTGGACCGTGCACGGCCTCAGCGGCGACGACTTCCTGCGCATCGGCTACGGCGACTATCAGACCCACACCATCGGCGGATTCGAGCAGTCCGGCTGCTACCTGCAGACCGACGAGGTGCCGCGGGCGCTGAAGGAGATCGGCGATCCCGGGTGACTCCGGAACCCGCATGAAAACTATTGTGGCGCAGTAAATCCACATCCGGTCCGGACCGTGTGGTTTCGGGCGAAAGCCTGGCGCTCGGACGGTTTCGATGACAAGAATGAGTGCTGTGACCGCCAGGGGGACGGTCACGCGTGTGCAAATGCCAGGTTGCCCCTATCCGACGACCCCACGAGGACACCCCTTGAGCGACAGCACCTTCGCCTTCGACGAGCAGCTGCCCCGCGTCCCGCTGCCCACCCTGGAGGAGAGCTGCACCCGCTTCCTGCACTGGTGCGCGCCCCTGCTGACCTCCGACGAGTACGCCGCCACCGCGGCCGCCGTCGAGGATCTGCTGCGCCCCGACAGCCCCGCCCGCACCCTGCACGCCGATCTGCAGCGGTTCGACGAGACCCCGGGCGTGGGCAGCTGGCTCGACGAGTTCTGGCCCTCCCGCTACCTGGGCCGCCGCGACCGGATCGCGTTGAATGCGAACTTCTTCTTCCTGTTCCGCGACGACACCGCCCTCGCCTCGTCGACCAGCGCCGACCAGAGCGAGCGCGCCGCCGCCCTCATCGCCGCGACCGTCGGCTACAAGCTGCGCCTGGACCGGGAGGAGATCCCGCCCGCCACCCAGCGCGGCACGCGACTCAATATGGCGCAGAACAAGTTCCTGTTCTCCGAGACACGCATACCGGACGCACCGCAGGACACCGTGCGGGTGCCCTACAGCGATGCCTGGCCCGGACCCTCGGACGCCCGCCACATCGTGGTCTTCTACCGCGGCACCATGTTCCGCATGGACGTCCTCGGCTCCGGCGGCGTCCCCTACACCCCCGAGGACCTCGCCGACGGCCTGCGTGCCGTCATGAAGGCCGGTGCGCGCCGCGCCGCCACCAACACCTCGCCCGGGCACCTGACCACCCTCGCCCGCGCCGACTGGGCGCCGGTCTACGCGGCGCTGCGGCCCGCCAATGCCGCCGCCTTCGACACCATCGAGACCGCGCTGTTCTGCGTCTGCCTCGAGGACTTCGCGCCACGCGACACCCTGCACGCCTGCGACCAGCTGCTGCACGGCGACAGCGGCAACCGCTGGTTCGACAAGTCGGTGTCGTTCATCGTCTTCGCCGACGGCGAGGCCGGCATCAATGTCGAGCACTGTGGCCTGGACGGCACCACCATCCTGTCCTTCGTCGACACCCTGCTCGAGGCGCCGGTGACCGACCACGCCGAACAGTCGGGCGCGCAGGCGCAGGGCCTGCCCGCCATCGAACCCGTCGAGTTCGTCCTCGGCCCGGAATCCAAGACCGAGATCGCCTCCGCCGCCGCGTCTTTCGCGCAGTACGCCGCCGACACCGCCACCACCACGGTGTCGTTCGACTTCGGCACCAACCGTGCCAAGCGGCTGGGCATCTCCCCGGACGCCTTCGCGCAGCTGAGCTATCAGCTCGCGCACCGCCGCAGCAAGGGGCTCAACGGCGCCACCTACGAATCCATCGCCACCCGCCAGTTCCGCAACGGCCGCACCGAGGCCATGCGCGTGATCACCCAGGAGATGCTGGATTTCGTTGCCGCCATGGAGGATCCGGCCGTGGACCGGGACCGCAAACTGGTGGCGCTGCGCACCGCCGCCGAGGCACACGTGCGCCGCGCCCAGGAATGCCAGCGCGGCGAGGCCCCCGAACAGCACCTGTGGGAACTGCAGTGGATCCAGCGCCGCCGCGGCGAACAGCTCGGCGCGACGGCCCCGATGGCCTTCTACGACAGCCCCGGCTGGACCATCACCCGCGACGACTACCTGAGCACCAGCTCCGCGCCGTCGGTGAACATCCAGTACTTCGGTTTCGGCTCCACCAGCCCCAAGTGCATCGGCATCGCCTACGTGCTGCTGCCCGACCGCTGGAACCTCTACCTGGCCACGCCCAAGCACGTCGCCCAGCAGATGCACGACTTCGCCGAGCAGCTGCGCGGGGCGGTCACCGAACTCGCCGAACTGCTCACCGTATAACCGATTGCGGGGAGTGTGCGCCCGTCTGAAAGAATCACTCCCCGTGAAATCTTTCGAAGCCCTGTTCGCCGAGCTGCAGGATCGTGCCGCCAACCGCCCCGAGGGGTCGGGCACCGTCGCCGCCCTGGACGCCGGCGTGCATGCGCAGGGCAAGAAGGTGCTCGAGGAAGCCGGCGAGGTCTGGATCGCGGCCGAGTACCAGAGCGATGAGGAACTCTCCGAGGAGATCTCGCAGCTGCTCTACTGGGTGCAGGTGCTGATGGTGGGCCGCGGGCTGCGGCTCGAGGACGTGTACCGACATCTGTGATGCGCCGGTGCGCCGCACGCTGTGCCCATTCAAGGGCTGGGTGCGGCGCACCGTTCCGCTCAGCCCCTGTCGACATGTCTTCCCTCCCCGTTCCGAAAGGACCTCCCATGCTTCGCGTCGCAGTCCCCAACAAGGGCGCACTTTCCGAATCCGCCCTCGCCATCCTGTCCGAGGCGGGCTACCGCAAGCGCACCGACTCCCGTGAGCTGAGCGTGCTGGACCCGGTCAACCAGGTCGAGTTCTACTTCCTGCGGCCCAAGGACATCGCCATCTACGTCGGTTCCGGCGAGCTCGACCTCGGCATCACCGGCCGCGACCTGGCCCTGGATTCCGGTGCGCCCGTGCAGGAACGGCTCGCCCTCGGCTTCGGCCGCTCCACCTTCCGCTACGCCGCCCCGGCCGGGCGCGAATGGAAGGTCGAGGACCTCTACGACAAGCGCATCGCCACCTCCTACCCGAACCTGGTGCTGACGGACCTGGCCAGGCACGGTATCGAGGCCGAGGTCATCCGCCTCGACGGCGCCGTCGAGATCTCCATCCAGCTCGGCGTCGCCGACGCCATCGCCGACGTGGTCGGCTCCGGCCGCACCCTGCGCCAGCACAACCTGGTCGCCTTCGGCGAGTCGCTGTGCTCCTCGGAGGGCGTGCTCATCGAGGCCAAGGGCGCCGATCAGCACGACAAGGCCCGCAACCAGCTCGTCGCCCGCATCCAGGGCGTGGTCTTCGCCCAGCAGTACCTGATGCTGGACTACGACTGCCCCAAGGCGCTGCTCGAGGAGGCCGTCAAGATCACTCCCGGGCTGGAGTCGCCGACCGTGTCGCCGCTCACCGATCCCGAGTGGGTCGCGGTGCGCGCGCTGGTGCCGCGCAAGAACGGCAACGAGCTCATGGACCAGCTCGCGGACCTGGGCGCCAAGGCGATCCTGGCCACCGACATCCGGTCCTGCCGCGCCTTCTGATTCCGGTCGGGTCAGGACGGGCCGGATTCCGGCTCGTCCTCGCCGGACGGGAAAGGCGGTGGGGTGCCGCCGAATTCGGGGCATAGTCGCTTGAAATCGCAGTACTCGCACAGCCAGCTCGGGCTGGGCGGGAACTCCCCGGTCTCGGCGGCGGTCACGATGGCGGCCCACAGCGCCGACAGGATCCGCTCGAAGCGCAGCAGTTCCTCCGGGTCCGGCGCGTAGGTGAGGGTGACACCGTCGGCGAGGTACATCAGCCGCAGTTCCGCCGGCGCCCGGCCCTGGGTGCGCAGCAGGACCAGGGCATAGAACTTCAGCTGGAACAGGGCCCGGGTCTCGTAGGTGAGGCCCGGGGCGCGGCCGGTCTTGTAGTCGATGACGTGCAGTTCCCCGTCGGCCGAGCGGTCGATGCGGTCCACGATGCCGCGCAACGGCGTGCCGTCGGGCAGGTCGGCCTCGATGAACGTCTCGCACGACTCCGGATCGAAGCCGGACGGATCCTCCAGCCGGAAGTACACGCCCACCAGCTTGCGCACCTCGGCCAGGAACCCGGGCAGCTCCTCGGCCGGAATCAGCGACTCCACCTCGGGCCGCGACTCGCGCACCCCTGTCCACGCGGGTTCGACCAGAGCGGCCGCGGCCTCGGCATCCCGCTCGGTGGCGGGCAGCCCGAACAGTGCCTCCAGCACGGCGTGCACCACCGTGCCGCGCACCGCCGCCCGCGAGGGCGGTTCCGGAATCTGGTCGATGACCCGCAGCCGGTATTTCAACGGGCACTGCTTGAAATCGATTGCGCGCGAGGGGGACAGGGCGGGGCCACGCGGAGCGAACCGCTCCGTCTCCGGGGTACTGATCACGTCAACCGACATACCTGGCAGGCTAAACGCAGGCACCGACAAGGTGCGGACGAATCCGGCGCAGCACATTCGCGGCGACGCACGACTTCATCACAACCACGCAGAACGGAGATTCATGACGGCCAGACGGACCGGCCCATTCCAGATCGGTGACCGGGTACAGCTGACCGACGCCAAGGGGCGCAAGTTCACGGTGATCCTGGAGGCGGGCAAGGAATTCCACACCCACGCCGGCCACATCAACCACGACGACCTCATCGGCGCCGACGAGGGCTGCGTGGTGAACTCCGCCAAGGGCACCCCCTACCTGGCCCTGCGCCCGCTGCTGACCGACTACGTGCTGTCCATGCCGCGCGGCGCGGCGGTCATCTACCCCAAGGACTCCGCCCAGATCGTCCACGAGGGCGACATGTTCCCCGGCGCGAAGGTCCTGGAGGCCGGCGCCGGCTCGGGCGCGCTGACCTGCTCGCTGCTGCGCGCGGTCGGCCCCGACGGCAAGGTCATCTCCTGGGAGATCCGCGACGACCACGCCGAGCACGCGGTCAAGAATGTCGAGCGCTTCTTCGGCGAACGCCCCGCCAACTGGGAACTCACCCTCGGTGACGTGGCGGACTACGCCGGCGAACAGGTCGACCGCGTCGTCCTCGACATGCTCAAGCCGTGGGACGCGCTCGAGGCCGTCTCCAAGGCCCTGATCCCCGGTGGCGTCTTCCTCGCCTACGTGGCCACCACGACCCAGCTCTCCGAGGTGGTCGAGGCGCTGCGCCGCCAGGGCTGCTGGACCGAGCCCACCGCCTGGGAATCCATGGTCCGCCCCTGGCACGTGGTCGGCCTCGCGGTGCGCCCCGAACACCGCATGCAGGGCCACACCGCCTTCCTGGTCAAGGCGCGCCGCCTCGCCGACGGCGTCACCGCCCCCAAGCCGCAGCGCCGCCCGTCCAAGGGCTAGCGCCGGGAAGATATATCCCGATGCCGGGATCCGGCCTCGATACGAACGCGCCCCCGCCACGGAACGGCGGGGGCGCGTCGTCGTATTCAGCCGATCGCGAAGCGGTTTCGCCGCGTCAGCAGGGCGCCTTGCCCATGGCCAGGATGGTGCAGCCGGTGTTCTCCGACAGCTGCCAGCCCGCGTCGGTGTGCTGCCAGTTCATGGGCACGCCGGGCATGGTGCCGTGCGGGGAGACGATGGCGACCGAGGCATTGGCGGTGTCGCCGGTGGCCTGCACGCCCGAGACCGTCCAGCCGATGCTGCCGTAGTTGGCCAGGCCCCGGTTCATCGCCTCGATGTTCGAGGTGCGCGCACCGCCGTTGACCATCAGGTTCGCCTTGTCGGCGGCGGGCACGGCCGGGTCGGTGAAGCGGGTCAGCGTCGACTGCAACTCGTCGGCGGAGGGCGCGGGGGCGTCGGCGCCGGCGAGGCCCGCACCCGAGGTGAGGGCGACGGCGGCCGCGGCGACGGCCAGGGACAGGCGAACGGAACGAGCGAGCATGAACGAACGGGCCTTTCGGGACTCGAGGGGGTGGTTACTGGCAGGCCGCGCGGGCCATGCCGAGGATGGTGCAGGCGCCGGCGTCGGAGAGCTTCCACGCGCCGTCGCTGTACTGGAAGGTCATCGGGACGTCGGGCATGGTGCCGTGCGGGGAGGTCACCGACACCTTCGCGTCGGCCTTGGTCCCGTCCTGCTTGATCTCACCGACGGTGAACCCGACCTGGTAATGCGCCAGTCCCTGGTTCATGGTGTCGATATTTCCGAGACGTTTGCCGCCGTCGACGACTAGTTTGGCTTTGTCGGCAGCCGGCTTCGCCGGGTCGGCGAAGGCCGTGAGCACGCTCTGCAGGGCGTCCGCGGTCGGCGCGGGCGCGGTGGCGGTGGCCGATACGGTGGTGGTCGAGGACGAAGAACCCTTGTCGTCGGAGCCGCAGCCGGTCACAGTTGCGGTAACGGCCGCGAAGGCCGCGACGGTAGCCACGGAAACACGAAGCGTCCGCGTGACGTTGCGCATACCAGGAGTACGACTGGTGGGAAGGAGCATCAACGGCGCCTTTCGGCTCGGTCCGGCGATTAACTCGCCGGAAACAGGTTAGGGCAGGCTAACATGCTCGTCCGACCTGCAGGCCGCAGCCTAGATGTGATCACGACGAAACCATGTCGGAAAGCGGGAACGGTTAGAGCCCGGTAGCGTTGATAGACCGGGACTGGGAGGAGCAGCATCATGAGCCCCATCGAACATTCGGATTCGGCCGCCTGGAGGGAACTCGAGGCAGTACGCGCCGAGGCCGCTGCACTCCGGAGGCAACTCGCCGACACGCCGGATCGCACACGGGAATTGGAAGCGCGCGTCGATTCGCTGACGATTCGCAACACCAAACTGATGGACACCTTGAAGGAAGCGCGCCAGCAACTGGTCGCTCTCCGTGAGGAAGTGGACCGCCTCGGCCAGCCACCCTCGGGCTACGGCGTCCTCATCGGTGTGTACGACGATCAGACGGTCGATGTGTTCACTTCCGGGCGCAAGATGCGGCTGACGTGTTCGCCGAATATCGACACCACCACCCTCCACTACGGGCAGACCGTGCGTCTCAACGAGGCGCTGACCGTGGTCGAGGCGGGCGATTTCGACTCCATCGGTGAGATCGGCACGCTGCGTGAGATTCTCGACGACGGGCGCCGCGCGCTGGTCGTCGGGCATGCCGACGAGGAGCGGGTGGTCTGGTTGTCCGGGCCGCTGACCGCCCTGGTCGACGTGGACGACCTCGAGGATCCGGATCGTCCGATTCGCAAACTGCGGCCGGGTGATTCGCTGCTGGTCGACACCAAGGCCGGGTTCGCCTTCGAGCGGATCCCCAAGGCCGAGGTCGAGGACCTGGTGCTCGAAGAGGTGCCGGATGTCGGCTACGAGGACATCGGCGGCCTCTCGCGCCAGATCGAGCAGATCCGCGACGCGGTCGAATTGCCGTTCCTGCACAAGGATCTGTTCCGCGAGTACGCGCTGCGCCCGCCCAAGGGCGTGCTGCTCTACGGTCCGCCCGGTTGCGGTAAGACGTTGATCGCGAAGGCCGTTGCCAACTCGCTCGCCAAGAAGATCGCCGAGGCGCGCGGTGAGGACGCCAAGGAAGCCAAGTCGTTCTTCCTGAACATCAAGGGCCCCGAGCTGCTCAACAAGTTCGTGGGTGAGACCGAGCGCCACATCCGGATCATCTTCCAGCGGGCCCGCGAGAAGGCGTCCGAGGGCACCCCGGTGATCGTGTTCTTCGACGAGATGGATTCGATCTTCCGCACCCGCGGTTCGGGTGTCTCCTCCGATGTGGAGACCACCGTTGTGCCGCAGCTGCTCTCGGAGATCGACGGCGTCGAGGGCCTGGAGAACGTGATCGTGATCGGCGCCTCCAACCGTGAGGACATGATCGATCCCGCGATCCTGCGGCCCGGCCGCCTGGACGTGAAGATCAAGATCGAGCGCCCGGATGCCGAAGCCGCGCAGGACATCTTCTCCAAGTACCTGACGGAGACGCTGCCGCTGCACAGCGAGGATCTGCAGGAGTTCGACGGCGATCGCGGCAAGTGCGTGCAGGCCACCATCGAACGCGTGGTGGACCGCATGTACGCCGAGTCCGAGGACAACCGCTTCCTGGAGGTCACCTACGCCAACGGTGACAAGGAGGTCCTGTACTTCAAGGACTTCAACTCCGGCGCCATGATCCAGAACATCGTGGACCGGGCCAAGAAGTACGCCATCAAGTCCGTTCTGGAAACCGGCAATCCGGGTCTGCGTATCCAGCATCTCTACGATTCGATCGTGGACGAGTTCTCCGAGAACGAGGACCTGCCCAACACCACGAATCCCGATGACTGGGCCCGCATCTCGGGTAAGAAGGGTGAGCGCATCGTCTACATCCGCACCTTGGTGACGGGGAAGAACGCCAGCGCCAGCCGCGCCATCGACACCGAGTCGAACACCGGCCAGTACCTGTAAGCCGGAAAAGCCGAGGGGCTCGCATCCTTTCGGATGCGAGCCCCTTCGCACGCGCGGAGGCGGTGCGGGTCAGCTGATCCCGGGGATGAAGCCGGGGTACACCCAGTGCGAGACACCGCCACCCGGGGCGCCGGAGCCGCTCACGTTCGGGAAGTTGAACGGCAGCCGCTTCAGTGCATGCGGGTTGCCGTCGGCGTCGGCCTGGACGCAGTTGGTGGTGACGCCGTGGAAGCCGGAGCAGACGATACGGGTCGAGGTGCCGTACGGCGAGGTGAGGCGGGCACGATTGACCAGCGGGTTCCAGAAGTCGGGGTCGCCGGGGGTGAGGAAGTCATGGGTCTCGAAAACGTAGATGGGGCTGCGGTCCTGCTGGACCGGCCAGTCGTCGGCGGCCGCGGGGCCGGTGCCGAGGCCGAGGGCGGCACCGGTGAGGGTGGCCGCGGCGGCCAGGCCGGTGACGCTACGGGTGATCGTGTTCATGTACCCCTCCATGGAACGTCGATTGACAGTGCGCATCGATGAGAGCATCGGTTCGTGCCGGGCGACCGTAACGGACGGCATGGTCGCGGTGGGGGCAATCACGCGCCGGGACCGTGATCAGCGAGTGCTGCGCAGCCGCCGATCCTCGGTCCAGTCGACGATGAGCCGCCGCTGCCGGAACCGCCAGGCGCCGCCGTCGCGGGCGAAGGTGTCGTCGTAGCGGATGTGCATGACGAAGACCCGGGAGCCGTCGGTATCGTCGTAGACATGGGAAGCGGTGCAATAGGTTTCGCCCCGCACCTCGTCACCGGAGAAGTCCAGCAGCTGGTTGGCGATCACGTGCCGGGTGATGCGGTAGCGGTCGAGGGGCCGCATGGCCGCCTCGATCCGGGCGCGGCCGCGCACCATCGTCGTGGGCTGCTCGCCACCCCACTCGATGACCAATGTGCCGTCCGCGGTGAAGAGTTCGGCGATCGCCGCATCACGGCGGCGGTCGGCGTGGGAGGCGTAGCGCTCGGTCAGTTCGCGCAGGGCGAGTCGGGTTTCCAGCTGGTCCATGGGGTCTCCTCGATAGGACGGGGTCGAGATCGTTCCTACTGGTCCGGGGCAGGCGTGACCCGTGATTGCCCGCTGGGTGGGATCTGGTGTCAGGCCCGCCGGACCCGGCGGTAGGTCGGCACGGCCACCGCGGCGGTGGCGAGATGCCGTGCCACCTCGGGGATTTCGGAGTCGGCGAGGGCGGCGACGGTGAGGCGCAGGTGGTCGGTGTGGGGGTGGTCGGTCACCTCGAACGGGCCGCCCGGGGCCGCTTTGATGCCGGCTGCAGCCAAGGAGATCATGGCGGCGTTCTCGTCCGTGACGGGGAACCAGAGGTTGATCCCGTCGCCACGGGGGAGACGGATGTCGTGGTGCGACAGGGATTTTCGCAGCGCGTCGGCGCGGGCGCGATAGATGCCGCGGGCCGTGGTGACGGTGGTGCGGGCGGCGTCGTCGGTGAGCATGTGCAGCAGCACCCGCTGGAGCAGCCGGCTGGTCCAGCCGGGTCCCAGCATGCGCCGCTCGAGGAGCGGGTCGAGCAGGTCGGCGGGGCCGCCGACGGCGGCCAGGCGCAGGTCCGCGCCGTGGGATTTGGAGTAGGAGCGAATGTGCACGGTGCGGGTCGGCAGGCGGGCTGCGAGGGAGC
The DNA here is from genome assembly GCF_053601595.1 of Nocardia sp. NPDC004711. Lineage (NCBI taxonomy): Bacteria > Bacillati > Actinomycetota > Actinomycetes > Mycobacteriales > Nocardiaceae > Nocardia > Nocardia sp. NPDC004711. The sequence continues at coordinate 132,530 of NZ_JBSGCB010000023.1, forward strand.
GCAGGGGCGCGTGGGTGATGCCCGAACTGTGGTCGTCCTCCACGATGACCGGCGTGCCGCCCGCGACGACCGCGGCATCGGCCAGCACGTCGGCCAGTTCGCGTACCCGCCGGGCCGACAGCGAGGCGCCGGTGGGGTTCTGAGCGCGCGGCTGGAGCAGCACGAGGACCGGGGAGCGGGCCGCCAGGGCGGCGGCCAGCCGATCCGGACGCATACCGGATTCGTCGAGATCGATGGGAACCGGTCGCGCCCCCAGCCGGGCCAGCAGGTCCAGAAACGGCGGGAAGCACGGGTTCTCGACCGCCACCGCGTCACCCAGCCGGACGTGGGCGGCGAGCAGGCGGTCGACGGCGTCGAGCGCGCCGTCGAGGATGGTGAACCTTTCGGCGCGGGCCGGCCAGTCCGCGCGAATGGCGGCCTCGAGCTCGGGGAGCACGGCCTCGCCGAGGTAGGTGGCCGACAGGTCGTCGATGCGGCCGTCGTCGCCGAGACCGCGCAATGCGGCGGTGAGGTCGGGGAGCAGCGCTGGATCGGGGGTGCCGCGTGAGAGGTCGATGCGGAAGACGCTGTCGGAGTGGGGGTGGAGGCGTTGGTAGCGTCCGGCGGCGGGCGTGTGCGGGGCATGCGGCGCGTCCTGGACGAAGGTGCCCGCCCGGCCGCGCGCCACGATCGCCCCGGCCGCCGCCAGCGCACGCCACGCCTGATTGACCGTCACAGGGGAGACCTTCAGCTCCCGGGCCACCTCGCGCACGGTGGGCAGCCGGGTGCCGGGCGCCAGCGCGCCGGACCGGATGCGCTGGCCGATTCCGGCCGCGATCCCGGCCGCGGTGCGGTCGTGTGCGGCGGCGGCCAGGTCGGCGGCGGATTCGGCGGTCACAGACTCAGTGTGCGAGGGGGACGGCGGTGGCTCCGACGGGTGCGCCGGAGGTTTTACGGTCACGAAATCGTTTCCTTCATCTTGTAACACAAGCGAATTCGTTTCAGGTGCAGTATCACAAACTATGGCGATTGTTCGAGCGGCGCTGGTGCAGACGAGCTGGACCGGCGACAAAGAGTCGATGATCAAAGCGCACGAGGACTACGCGCGGCAGGCTGCTGCGGCGGGGGCGAAGGTGATCTGCTTCCAGGAGCTGTTCTACGGGCCGTACTTCTGCCAGGTCCAGGACACCAAGTTCTACGACTACGCCGAATCGGTGCCGGGCCCCACCGTGGAGCGGTTCGCGGCGCTGGCCCGCGAGCTCGGCCTGGTGATGGTGCTGCCCGTCTACGAGCAGGAGCAGCCGGGACTGCTGTACAACACGGCGGCGGTCGTGGACGCCGACGGGACCTACCTCGGTAAATACCGCAAGCACCACATTCCACAGGTCAACGGGTTCTGGGAGAAGTTCTACTTCCGCCCCGGCAATCTGGGTTGGCCGGTCTTCGACACCGCAGTCGGCAGAGTCGGGGTCTACATCTGCTACGACCGGCACTTCCCCGAGGGCTGGCGGGCGCTGGGCCTGGCCGGAGCGGAGATCGTGTTCAATCCCTCGGCTACTTCGCGCGGACTGTCGAGCTACCTGTGGAAGCTGGAGCAGCCCGCCTCGGCGGTGGCCAACGAATACTTCATCGGGGCCATCAACCGGGTGGGCATCGAGGAGTACGGCGACGACGACTTCTACGGCACCAGCTACTTCGTCGACCCCGAGGGGCAGTTCGTGGGTGAGGTCGCCTCCGACACCGCCCCCGAGCTGGTGGTCCGCGACCTCGACATGGAACTGATCAATGTGGTGCGCGACCGGTGGGCCTTCTATCGGGACCGGCGTCCGGATGCCTACGGAAAGCTGGTGGAGCCGTGAGCACGACCTTCATCCACGGCGGAATCGTGGTGTCCGCCACCGGATCCCAGCCCCTCGACGTCCTCATCGACGGCGAGACCATCGCCGCGGTGGTGCAGCCGGGATCCACCGCGCTCGGCGCCGACCTGGCCGCCACCGCCGACACCGTCGTCGATGCCGCCGGCAAGTACGTGATCCCCGGCGGCGTCGACGGCCACACCCACATGCAGCTGCCCTTCGGCGGTACCGAGGCGTCGGACACCTTCGAGACCGGCACCCGCGCCGCCGCGTGGGGCGGCACCACCACCATCGTCGACTTCGCGGTGCAGAAGCCGGGCGAGCGGGTCCAGGACAGCCTGGCGCTGTGGCACGAGAAGGCGGCCGGAAACTGCGCCGTCGACTACGGGTTCCATCAGATCGTCGGCTCGGTGGACGCCGAATCCCTCAAGGGCATGAGCGAATTGGTGTCCGAGGGCGTCACCAGTTTCAAGCTGTTCATGGCCTACCCGGGCGTCTTCTACTCCGACGACGGCCAGATCCTGCGCGCCATGCAGACCGCGGGTGATCTCGGCGCCCTGCTCATGATGCACGCCGAGAACGGGATCGCCATCGATGTGCTGGTGGAACAGGCGCTTTCGCGGGGCGAGACCGCGCCGTACTACCACGGCGTCACGCGCCCGTGGCAGATGGAGGAGGAGGCCACCCACCGCGCGATCATGCTGGCGCAGTTGACGGGCGCCCCGCTGTATGTCGTCCACGTCTCCGCCAAGCAGGCCCTGGAACAGATCGCGCAGGCACGGGGCAAGGGCCAGAACGTCTTCGGCGAGACGTGTCCGCAGTACCTGTACCTCTCGCTCGAGGAGAACCTGGGCGCACCGGGTTTCGAGGGCGCGAAATGGGTGTGCTCGACACCGCTGCGCGCCCGCGCCGAAGGTCATCAGGACGAGCTGTGGCGCTACATCCGCACCGGCGACGTCAGCACCGTGGCCACCGACCACTGCCCCTTCTGCATGAAGGATCAGAAGGAGCTCGGTCTCGGCGATTTCAGCAAGATTCCCAACGGGATCGGCGGCATCGAGCACCGCATGGACCTGATGTTCCAGGGCGTCAAGGACGGCCGCATCTCCCTCGAGAAATGGGTGGAGGTGTGCTGCACCGCCCCGGCCCGCATGTTCGGGCTCTACCCGCGCAAGGGCGTCATCAGCCCCGGCGCGGACGCGGACGTGGTGATCTACGACCCCCACGGGCACACCAGCATCGGCCTGGGCAAGACCCACCACATGAACATGGACCATTCGGCCTACGAGGGCTTCGAGATCGACGGTCACGTGGACACCGTGCTCTCGCGCGGCCGGGTGATCGTCGACGCGGGGCAGTACCTGGGCAGTGCCGGCCACGGCCGGTACGTCAAACGCGGCCTGTCCCAGAACCTCATCTGACGAACCCGAGCTACGAGGGGAGAGTGCCGCATGGACATCGGTGTGGTGCTGCAGTGCACACCGCCCGCGTCACGGGTGGTGGAACTGGCGAGAATCGCGGAGACACACGGGTTCTCGCACGTGTGGACCTTCGATTCGCACCTGCTGTGGCAGGAGCCCTACGTCATCTACAGCCAGATCCTCGCCGCGACCCGCAAGGTCACGGTGGGCCCGATGGTGACCAACCCGTCCACCCGTGACTGGACCGTCACCGCCTCCACCTTCGCCACTCTCAACGATATGTTCGGCAACCGCACCATCTGCGGTATCGGCCGCGGCGATTCGGCCGTCCGCACCCTGGGCGGGCGGCCCGCCACCCTGGCGACCCTGCGCGAATCCATCGACGTCATCAGGGAACTGGGCAACGGCCGCAGCGCGCACATCGGCGACACCACCGTCCGCTTCCCGTGGGCGCAGGACTCCCGGCTGCCGGTGTGGGTCGCCGGATACGGTCCGCGCGCCCTGGATCTCACCGGCGAGGTGGCCGACGGGTTCATTCTCCAGCTCGCCGACCCGGACATCACCGCCTGGACCATCGCCCGCGTCCGGGCCGCCGCCGAACGCGCGGGCCGCGACCCGGGGTCGGTGACCATCTGCGTGGCGGCACCCGCCTACATCACCGACGGCACCGTCGGATCGCTGAAACACGCACGCGAGCAATGCCGTTGGTTCGGCGGCATGGTCGGCAACCACGTCGCGGACATCGTCGCCCGCTACGGCTCCGACTCCGAGGTGCCCAAGGCGCTGACCGACTACATCGCCGGGCGGCGCGGTTACGACTACAACGAGCACGGCCGGGCGGGAAACGTGCACGCCGAGTTCGTTCCCGACGACATCGTGGACCGCTTCTGCATCCTCGGCACCCCGGACGAGCACCTGACCCGGCTGCGCGAGCTCGAGGCCCTGGGCGTCGATCAGTTCGCGGTCTACCTGCAACACGACGCCAAGACCTCCACCCTCGAGGCCTACGGCGAATCCGTGCTGCCACGCCTGGCACATCCGATCGAGGCGACGGTGACCGGATCGTGAGTGTGACGACGACCGAGCCACCGTCCCCGACCAGCACCGAGCCGCAGGAATTCTCGTTCGCCCGCACCGCCCTCGCGGGCCGCGGGCGCGGATGGCGGCTGCTGTATCCGATCGTGGCCTTCGCCCTGCTCATCGCGATCTGGGAACTGGTGAAGGCGCTGGTTCCGGCCAATGGCGGGAGCATCGGGAACCAGCGCGTCCTGCCCCGCACCTCCGACGGCGCGCTGCCGCACTCCTGGGCGGTGCTGACCGTGCTGGGGGAGCGGGACGGGAAGACCACCGTCGGCGCGACCCTGCTGCGTACGGCGGGCTTCACGCTCGAACTCGCGCTGCTGGCGCTGGTACTGGGCACGGTGGTCGGTGTCGCGCTGGCGGTGCTCATGCAGCGGTTCTCGTGGGTGGAGCGCGGGCTGCTGCCGTATGTGATCGTCTCGCAGACCGTGCCGCTGATCGCGCTGGCCCCGCTGGTGGCGGGGTGGGGCGGCAAGATCGTCATCGCGGGCCGGCCGTGGCAGCCGTGGATGAGCATCGTGGTGATCGCGTCCTACCTGGTGTTCTTCCCGGTCGCCATCGGCACGCTGCGCGGATTGCAGTCGCCGGCACGGGCTTCGGTGGAGCTGCTGCACAGCTGCGCGGCGGGATGGTGGGCCACCCTGATACATCTGCGGTTGCCCGCGGCCGTGCCGCACATCCTGCCCGCCCTGCGGCTGGGCGCCGCCGCCGCGGTGATCGGCTGTGTGGTGGCCGAGATCTCGACCGGCACCGCGGGCGGCATCGGCCGCCAGATCATCGTCTTCTCCCAGCAGTCGACCGGCAATGCGGCGCGGTTGTACGCCGCGGTGATCGCGGCGGCCCTGCTGGGCGTGGTGCTCACCGGATCGGTCTCGCTCGCCGAGGTGCTACTGCGCCGCTATGCCCGGTCCGGCCACACCGCGGGAGCGGCCCGGTGACCATCGCGCTACCCGTTCGTTCGTTCGGAGGTACCCCGTGACCGTCGAGACATCCGCGGCCGCACCGGAACCGGCGGTGGCCGCGGCCATCCCCGCCGTCGAGTTGCGTGGCGTCGGCAAGATATTCGCCGCCGGCGCGGTGACCGCGCTCGAGGACGTGAGCCTGCGCGTCGCGGCGGGTGAATTCGTCGCCCTGATCGGCCCGTCCGGGTGCGGCAAGTCGACGCTGCTGCGCATCGTGGCCGACCTGGAGCAGCCGAGCTCGGGAACCGTTGTGGTGCACGGGAAGACCGCCAGGCAGGCCCGGCTCGATCAGGAGTACGGCATCGCCTTCCAGCAGGCCGGACTGCTGGATTGGCGGACCGTGCAGGAGAACATCGAACTGCCGTTGCAGCTGCACGGGGTACGCAAGGCCGAAAGGCGCTCCCGCAGTGCCGAACTGCTCGAGATCACCGGCCTGACCGAATTCGCGCGGCGCTTCCCGGCCGAACTGTCCGGCGGCATGCAGCAGCGCGTCGCCATCGCCCGCGCGCTGGCCCGCAAACCGCCGCTGCTGCTCATGGACGAGCCGTTCGGCGCGCTCGACGAGATGACCCGCGAGCGCATGCAGGGCGAACTGCTGCGGATCGCCGAAGAGACCGGCGCCGCAGTGGTTTTCGTCACGCACTCGATCCCGGAGGCGGTCTTCCTCTCCGACCGCGTGGTGGTCATGACCCCGCGTCCCGGGCGCATCACCGGGGTGCTGGCCACCGGCGGCCGGGACCGCCACAGCGACGACGAGGTCCGGTCCAGCGAGGAATTCTTCACCGCTGTGGCCGCGGTCCGCGCCGCCCTGCATGAGGGGCACGGCAGCGCAGGCACGCCGGAAAGCGCCGCCGGACGGGACATGCGATGACGCGCATGCTCCGATTCTGGTTGCCGCCAGCGCTTTTCGGCGTCGCGCTGCTGGTGCTGTGGCAGGTGCTGACCGTCGCGGCGGGCGTCCCGTCGTTCCTGCTGCCCGCGCCCAGCGCCATCGGACAGGCGTTCGCCGACAATCACCACGCCATCCTGGAGGCCGCCCTGGCCACCGGGAAGAACGCGCTGGCCGGCCTGCTCGCCGGTGCGGTGCTCGGCATGGCCGCCGCCACGGTGGCCGTGCGCTTCCGGGTGGTCGACGGGGTGCTCGGCGCGCTGGCGGCCGGCGCGGCCGCGGTGCCCATCGTGGCGCTGGCTCCGCTGCTGAACTCCATGTACTCCACCACCACCGACCTGCCGCGCCGGCTGGTGGCCACCATCGTTGTGTTCTTCCCCGTCTTCGTCAGCACCACACGGGGATTGCGTCAGGTCCCGCGAGTGCACGAAGACCTCATGACCGCCTACGCCGCCACCGGCTGGCAGATCACCCGCACCGTGCGCCTGCCCGCCGCGCTGCCGTACCTGTTCACCGGGCTGCGCATTGCGGCGCCCGGTGCGGTGATCGCGGCGATCATCGCCGAATACTTCGGCGGTCTCCAGCACGGCCTGGGCAGCCGCATCACCTCCGCGGCGGCCAATACCGCCTATCCGCGCGCCTGGGCCTACGTGGTCGCCGCCATGATCCTCGGCCTGGTGTTCCTGGCCGCCGTGCTGCTGCTCGAACAGCTCACCCGCAGACCCCGCACCATCCCTGGGAGATCGAAATGAGAAGTGCCACCCGCAGATTCCGTATCCGGGCCGTGCTGGCCGCCGCCACCCTGGCGGTGGCGGCACTGTCCGGATGCAGCACCACCGACAATTCCCCGACCACCGCCGACGGGCTCACCAAGGTCAAGCTGCAACTGCAATGGTTCAAGCAGGGCCAGTTCGCGGGCTACCTGGCCGCGCAGGCCCAGGGCTACTACAAGGAACAGGGTCTCGACGTCCAGATCCTCGACGGCGGCACCGATATCGTGCCCCAGACCGTCCTGGCCCAGGGACAGGCCGACTACGCGATCGCCTGGGTGCCCAAGGCCCTGGCCTCCCGGGAGGCCGGTGCGGGCATCACCGATGTCGCCCAGATCTTCCAGCGCTCCGGCACCAAGCAGGTGTCGTTCAAGAGCGCGGGCATCAACGGCCCCGCCGACCTCGCGGGCAAGAAGGTCGGAAACTGGGGCTACGGCAACGAATTCGAACTCTTCGCCGGCATGACCAAGGCGGGCCTGGACCCCGCCAAGGACGTCACCCTGGTCCAGCAGCAGTTCGACATGAACGCTTTCCTCGCCCACGACATCGACGCGGCCCAGGCCATGTCCTACAACGAGTACGCGCAGTTGCTCGAGGTGAAGAACCCCGCCACCGGAAATCTGTACACGGCAAACGATTTCGCCACCATCGACTGGAACGATCAGGGTGTGGCCATGCTCCAGGACGCCATCTGGGCCAACACCGACAAGCTGAAGGACGCCAAGTACGCCGATCAGACGGTGAAGTTCATCGCCGCCTCGCTCAAGGGCTGGGCCTTCTGCCGCGACAATGTGGACAGGTGCCGCGATCTGACCGTGGCCGCCGGGTCGACCCTGGGCGCGAGTCATCAGCAATGGCAGATCACCGAGGTGAACAAGCTGATCTGGCCGTCCCCGAGCGGAATCGGGATGATCGATCGGGCGGCGTGGGACCGCACCGTCTCGATCGCGAAGACCACCCGCAACCAGGAGGGCAAGACCGTCCTCACCAAGGATCCCGACGCCGCCGCGTACAGCGTCGAGTACGTCACGAAGGCCCTCGACCAGTTGAAGTCCCAGGGCGTCGATGTCACCGGGAGTTCCTACGTCGCACAGCCGGTCACCCTCGCCGAGGGCGGAAAGTAGCGCGTTCCGGTCATTATGTGATGTAAGTCACAATTTTATCAAACCGATATAAACCCTGGTGGAACACGTTCTACCGTGGGGCTCTCGTCGGGTTGGGGAAATGTTTCCCCGGGAAATGGCTCCCCTCGAATGTGAACCGTGCATGATTCACATGCCCGACATGTCATTTGAAAGATGAGGAGTACCCCGTGTCCGGATCCGCTTCGGATTTCCTGGCTTCGGTTCTGATCAAGACCATCCAGGGTCTGTTCAGCGGCAGTGCCGGCGGCACCACGCCGACCGCCTGAAACCGCAGTAGCACGACGGCCCATCGAATCGCGCGGGATTCGATGGGCCGTCGGCGTTGGTGGGCTCAGCGCAGCAGGTCCGGGATGAGCACCCGGGTGTCGGGCACGAACGGCCACGCCGGGTTCTCCAGATGTGACCGCAGCTCCTCGTCGGACCACCACCAGCCGTCCGCGATCTCCTCCGGCTGATGCCGGATCGGCCCGTCGTAGCGCAGTTCGTAGGCGAACAGATGGCAGCGCATCGGCCGCCCCGCCCACTCGCCGTCCCAGGACGCGCTCGCCAGTGGCAGCGGCCGATCATCGTGCGGGCCCAGTTCGATGCCCAGTTCCTCGCCCAGCTCCCGGACCGCCGCCGCGGCCGGTTCCTCGCCCGGATCCAGCACCCCGCCCGCCAGGCAGTCGTGCATGCCGGCGAAAACGGCCTTGGTATCGGTCCGCTTGTGCACGTATACCTTCGACCCGTCGCCCGAGCGGACCAGCACGCCCGCACTGGCGTGCCACAGGCCCTCCGCGTACACCACCGCGCGCTCCTGCGCGCCGATCTCACGACCGGCGGCGTCGTACACCGCGATCATCTCCGGCATGGACCGGGCTCTCCTTCCTGCCGCGCCGCGGAACCCGGCGCCCTGCCGTGCACAGTAGCCATGCCTCGCGGGCTCCCGGCTCCCGGCGTAGCCTCAGGGACGCAACCGTTTTCGTCAGGGAGGACGAGATCATGCCGCTGCCGCAGGTACTCGCGAGGATCAATCGGCGGGTCAGCAACCCGGTTCTGGGGGTCGGGGCCCGGGTGGCGCCGTTCTTCGGGATCGTGATCCACCGCGGTCGTCGGTCCGGGCGTGTCTACCGGTCCCCGGTCATGGTCTTCGAGCGCGACGGCGGCTACCGCATCGCCCTGACCTACGGGCGGGACGTGGACTGGCTGAAGAACATTCGGGCGGCGGGGACCTTCGAGTTCGAGACTCGCGGGCACACGGTGACCCTCACCGATCCGGTGGTCGGCCACGACGCCTCCGCATCGTGGGCCCCGCCGCTGGTGCGTCAGGTGCTGGTGGGCCTGAACGCCGAGGACTACGTTCAGGCCCGGCGCGCCGACTGACGCCCGGCGGGCGGCTCAGCGCACAGTGAGTCGGAGGGTCAGCGCACAGTGAGCCGGATGATCACACAACCCTGCTGCCAGCTCTGATAGGCATCGGCGAGATTGGGATTGCCCGCCCCGTCGACGCCCATGCCGTTGAACTTGGCCCACTGCTTGTTGTCGCGGGCGATGACCTCCGACAGCCGTACCACCGATTCGGCATCGGTGACCACCTCGGCGTCGGCGGTATGCCTGGTCCCGCCCAAGGACACCTCGATGGGCACGCCCTTGCGGATATTGCTGACCCACGGATGCTTGGCGGTGCCGACCAGGATGTCGCCGTCGTGGCGGGTGTAGGCGACGGGCACGTCGTAGTGCCTGCCCGATTTGCGGCCCACCACGTGCAGCACGCACAGCCGCTTGCCGACCTTGGCAGACAGCACCGGCACCCGCAGCAGGCCGCGAATGCAGGTATTGAGCAGGTTCTGATAGGACGGGATCGGCTCCGGACCGGTGGTGGTCGGGGTCCCGTAGGGATTGGTCTCGGGGGTCCGGTCGGTCATGCCGTCCTCCTTCGCTGAAACGCGTTGTGCGGCAGTCACACCGGCATCGAGTATAGATCGCGTGTCGCCGTGTCCGGAATTTGCTGGAAATAAGCTGTAGATTCCGGAGTGTTCGCACCATGACCCGTCGGCGAGGAGTGCGCGTTGACAGATGTGATGAATCGCCCAGCTCGGCCGCTCGGTGCCGGACGGCACGCCAAGGCCGAGGAACGCCCGCCCATGGCGTGGTGGACCGTCGCGGCTGTCGCGGTGCCGGCGGCAGTGGCGCTGCTGTTGTCGGCGAGCCGGTACGGGTATTTCGGGGACGAGCTGTACTTCCTGGCCGCGGGCCGGCGGCCGGGGTTCGGGTACGCGGATCAGGGGCCGGTGCTGCCGCTGCTGGCGTGGCTGATGGACAGCCTCGCGCCCGGATCGTTCTTCGTGCTGAGGCTGCCGTCGGTCGCGTTGACGGTGACCGCGATCGTGCTCTGCGCCATGCTCGCGCGGGAGTTCGATGGCGGCCGGTGGGCGCAGCTGCTCGCCGCGATCGGGTACGCCAGCTCGCCGTTCCTGCTGTTGCAGGGGACCATGCTCACCACCAATGCCGTCGACACCGCGCTGTGGGTGATCATCACCTGGCTGGTGGTGCGCTGGGTGCGCACCCGCGATGACCGGCTGCTGCTGGCCGCCGCCCTGGTCACCGCGCTGGATATGCAGGTGAAGTGGCTGATCCCGTTCTTCTGGATCGCGGTCGTGGCGAGCAGCCTGCTGTGCGGGCCGCGCGAGCTGGTGCGGAGGCCGCTGCTGTGGGTGGGCGGGGCGATCGTGGTGGCCGCCACCGTGCCCGAGCTGATCTGGCAGGCCCGGCATTCCTGGCCGCAGCTGAAGATGGGCGGGGTGATCGGATCCGAGCAGGGGATCCTGGGCGGGCGGCTGCTGTTCGTGCCGATGTCGGTGAGCCTGGCGGGATATCTGGGCGCCCTGCTGCTGTTGTGGGGACTGTGGGTGCTGCTGCGCTGGGACGTGCTGCGGCCCTTCCGGTTTCTGGGCGTCACCCTGCTGCTGTTGTACGCGGCGTTCCTGATCACCGGCGGGCGGATCTATTACGCGGCGGGCATGTACGCGGTGCTGATCGCGGCGGGCGCGGTCGGCGTGGTCGGCACGGCCGAGCGGATCGCCCCGGTGTGGCGCCGGTCGCTCACCGTGTGTGTGGCCGTATTGGCGCTGGGCGCAACGGTTTTCACGCTCCACTCGACCCCGTGGCGGCCCGCCGATCAGGTGCATCCGCCCCGTGACGACGCCGAGGCCGCCATCAGTATCGGCGTGTACGGCTCGTTCGGGTGGCACGAGCTCACCGACGAGGTGACCCGCGCCTACCGGGCGCTCACCCCGGCCGAGCGCACGCACGCGGTCATCGTCACCGACACCTACTGGCAGGCGAGCGCGCTCGACGAGCTCGGCCGCGACCGGCTACCGCCGCTGTACAGCCCCAGTCGCGGCTTCGGCTACTTCGGCGCCCCGCCCGACGACGCCACCGCGGTGCTGGCCGTCGGCAGCTCCGAGGCGGTGCTGCGCAGCCAGTTCGGGCACGTCGAACCCGTCGGCAAGGTGGACACCAGGCTGGGCTTCAAGGGCAATACCCAGGACGTCACCATCTGGAAGTGCTCGGGCCCGAAGCAGCCGTGGTCACAGGCGTGGCCGAACTGGATGCACCTGTAGCGGCGCCCGCAAGCAGCGCCCGCCGAATCCGCAGCACGCGCGGAGCTTGCGCCCGCGGCGGTCCGGTTCAGTGCGTGAACGAATCCGCCGGTCCGAGTGGAACCACCAGAGCCGACGGATAGACGGCGTTCTTCTGGATCTGCTGCGAGGTGCCCAGCAGCCGGCCCAGATCCGCCGGATTGGGGATCGACGAGGGGAACGTGCCGCTGCTGATCCGCAGCCGCAGCGCGTGGCCGGGCTCGAGCCGGTGGAAGGCGGGCCGGATCTTGACCTCCATCTTCACCACGCCGCCCGGCGTGAGGAGCTGCTCGTTCTCCTTCAGTACGGTGTGCTCGGGCGCGTAGACGGTGCCGTCGGCGGTCGTCCAGGTCTTGCCGTCGTCGAGGGTGCGCTGGCTGGCCAATTGCGAACCGCCCGTAATGTTCACGGCCGTGCCGTCCGGCGCGACATCGTCGAGCCACACCTGGAACGCGGCGTCGGTGCCGGTGGAGGAGGCGTACAGGGTGACGCTCGACGGCCCGGCCAGCACGGTCGGCTCGGTCACCGGGTCCATGGTGTAGCGCAGGCCCGCCGTCGGATTCTGCACCCATTCGGTGCACGGGTTGGAGACGGTGAAGATCCGGAACACGAAATCGAGCAGGCCCGCCGTGTACTGGCCCAGCGACTCGCGATTGCAGATGGTGTCGATGCCGGTGTAATTCAGGGGATCGGAGGCGTCGGCAGCGGTCGGCCGGTCCGCGACCAGACGGTCACCGTCGAAATAGCGCTGCCGGACGGCCGCCTGCTCGAACGGATAGCGCGCGGTGTCGGCGGCATTGTCCCCGGCGTCGATGACGTGCAGCGGGGTGCCGGTCTCGTCGACGCCATTGTGAATGTCCTCGAGCCACCGGTCGAACCAGGCCAGGGTGATCCGATCGGTGTCCATGCGCGAGCCCGGCCCCAGCCCGAGGCCGACGTGATACCACGGGCCCATGAGCAATTGGTAGCGCCCGTCGGCCTGCTGGCCGGGCACCATGGGCGCGAACTGGTCGCGGCCGGCCGCCAGGTTCTGCAACTGCGCGTAATTGCGTACCGCGCCTTCCTGATACAGATCCCACCAGCCGTCCACCTGGTACATGGCGATGCCGTTGTCGACCAGGTTGTGCAGGCCGGTCTCGAAACGCCGGTCCTGCCACCAGGAGTTGTCGTAGGCGGTGGCGCCGCCGGTGTAGGCGTCGAACAGCAGCTTCACGGTGCTGGTGTCCGGGCCGACCAGCGCCAGCAGGTGATCGCCGAGGGACTTCAGGAACATCTGGGGTGAGACCGCGGCGGTCAGGAACGGCCCGATCAGGCTGAGGTAGGGGACCATCAGCGAGATGACCGTGAGCAGTAGCGGGCTCATCATGCCGTCGTGGTCGAGCACCTCGTCGAAGATGTTGTTGGGCACCGCGAAGGGCACGATCGCCTTCAATGGCGAACCGGGGCCGACGGTTTCGGCGGTCCGCATGGCCGACAGGCCCGGGAACGAATAGCCGTACATGCCGACCTTGCCATTGGAGCCGGGCAGCCGCGCGGCCCAGTCCACCAGTTCCGCGCCGTCCTTGCCGTCCTGCTCGGAAGCCGGACTCCACGCGCCCGTCGAACCGCCGGTGCCGCGCACGTCCGCCGTCACCTCGATATAGCCGTGCCGCACCAGCATGTCCTGCATGGAGGTGGCCTGATTGATGATGCGGCGGGCGTCCTTCAGCTGCTCGGGGAGCTGGATGTGCAGGTCGTCGATGACGCCGGTGATGGCGGCGGTGAGCGCGCTGGTCACCGCGCCGTAGGTGGTGAAGTTGACGACGACCGGGAACTCGCCCGCCGCCCGCTGGCCGGTCGCCGGATCGGTCGGATAGCGCACCTCGGCCTGCAGCTGGGTGCCGTCGGAGAGCGGAACGACCTGTCCCAGTTGATAACCCACCCCGTACCGCTCCGGCGTCGGCTGATAGCCGGACGGGAGCCCGAAGTTCACGGGCGCGTCGGGCACCGGACCGAACACCGGCGCGGCCCCGGCGGGGGTGGTGGACGTGACGGTCATGGCCAGCACGGAGAAACCGGCCACGGCCCACGGGGCCAGACGGCAGCGGCGCGGCCGCAAGGAGCTACTCAACGATCTACCTCTGCGGATGGTCGGGGGCCGCGGCCGGGTCCGCCGGATCTCCGGCGCCCCGCACGACCTCGTCGTCGGAGTTCAGCAGACCGCACAGCGCCCGCGCGCCGCTACCGGCAATCGCCAAGACTGCGGCCCGGGCCATTGTGCATATATCCAAGCGGCGGGGGCCGATGAATCATGAAGGCCCGCAACGAGGATGCGTCACGGGCCGGTTCGAGGGGGCGGATTACGGTGCGAAGCAGGCGATTTCGAGCCGCCGGGCGATGCGGGCGGCCGACAGCGTCATGGCGTCGGTCGGGCGGTGCGGATCCAGCCCCGTCAGTTCGTGCACCCGGGCCAGCCGGTAGGTGACGGTATTGCGGTGGATGGTGAGTAGCCGGGCGGTGGCCAGCTGATTGAAGCCGGTGTCCACGAAGACCTCCAGGGTCTCCGCCAGCAGCGGCTGGGAGTCCAGCGGCGCGAGCACGGCCGCCAGCCCCGCGCGGGCGGAACCACCTGCGGCAACGGTGTATTCGAACATGAGGTCCGGGCGGCGGCAGACCGGCTGGGGGCGGTCCAGGCAGCGGCCGAGCTCGGCCAGCAGGCGGGCCTCGGCGAAGACCGCAGGGACCGCCGCGTGCGATGCGGCGGTGGCGACGCCCACCCAGAACGGTGCGGGCGGGCCCATCCGGGACAAGGGCGTCTCGGGCTGGGGCGCGGGACCGGGCAGGCGGCTGGTCAGTGCGGTCAGAGTGGCGGTGCCGTCGTCGCCGGGTTGCAGCGGCAGCAGCGCGGTCCAGCCACCACTGTCCAGCCGCAGGAACACACCCGGAATGGACTCGATGCGATGCCGCAGCTCGCCGGTGTCGGCGCTGTGGGTCGCGCCCAGCCGGAACGCCGCGACCAGGAACGCGTCCGGCACCGTGATGGCCGGCTCGTCCGCCCACTCGATCGGGTCGCGGCCGGCCAGCAGCGCGTCGGCGATGGCGCGGCGGCGTTCCAGCAACTCCCAGCGCGGATCGTGCGCGCGCTGCACGCACGCGGTGGCGATGCGGGTGGTGAGCAGGGTGATGTACCGCAGCAGCGACACCGCGGCGTCCTCGAGCAGTTCCCGCTCCGGCTCGGAGGCGGTGTCCTTCAGGCGAGACCACAGGTATTCCGCGCCCATGCTGTAGCGGCCCAGCACGTCCTCGAGGGATTCGCCGTCGCGGACCCGGCTCAGCGCGATCTGCACGACCTCCTGGGTGTCCTCCGTCGAGGGCACGCGGCCGGAGCGCACGAACTCGAAGAACAGGTCCACATTCAGGGTGATGCCGCGTTCGAAACCGCCGGCCACCAGAGGTTCGGGCAGGGTACGGTAGCGCGGCATCGAGGCCGGTACCTCCGCGCGCGCCACGACCGCGCGCCGGTACAGCTCCTCGAGCGTTCGGTCCCGCAATCGCGCCTGCATCACTCTCCTACTACCCGTACAGCGAGTCGATAGTAGCGGCGTACCTGGTAGCTATCGGTTTGCGTCTGAGTTTCCCGGTGGCCGTGAGGTGATCACCGCCAGGGGCCCACACCTCGGGCAGCACCGCGAACTTCTTGATCTGCTCGACTCGCGAGAGCTTGCTGTTCGCCGCGTTGATGCCCTCCTGCAGGGATTTCAGCACCTGCGGGTGCGCGGCCAGGGCCGGCAGGCTCCGATCGGTCGCCTGATGGCGTTCGGCGAAGGCGGCGGCCAGCTCGCGGAACCGGTGACGGCGATCCGGATGCGGTCCATGCCCAGCTGTGCGCGAATCCTGGACAGCACCAGGCGATCCGCGAGCCGGAACCGCACGGTGTCGAGCACGCTCCGCGTGCGGCCGTCCGAGGCCGCCCGCGCCCGCGCCCGGCCGGTGCGGATCGCCCAGCCGATGAGCAGCCGCTGCAGCGGGCCGGTCTCGGTGGCGACCCGTTCCTCCAGTGCCGCTTTGACTTTCACCCACACCCGGGGCACGCCCAGGAACACCGTCGGACGCACCTCGGTGAGCGCGCCCGCCACCTGCCGCAGGTCCGGGCAGGTGGTGATCTCGCCGCCGGTCAGTATTGACAGGTAGTGCGCGAACCAGCGATTGGCGGCGTGCGCGTCGGGCAGATAGGAGACCACCTTGTCGGCGGGGGAGCCGCCGCCGAATTCGTCCACCACGCGGGCGTTCTCGAGGAAATTGGTGTGGGTGAGCTCCACCCCCTTGGGCGGGCCGGTGGTGCCGGAGGTGTAGACGATGGTCAGCAGATCCTCCGGATCCACCGCCCGCCAGGCGGATTCGAAGTCGAACCCGCCGTCCCCGGTGGCCTCGATCTCCGCCAGCGACACGCACCCCTCGCGCGCGTCGTCGACACAGATCACGTGCTCGACCGCGATGCCCTGCGCGGCCGCCTGCGCCACCGCCTCGAGGACCTGCGGCGCGAACTGCGCCTCGCAGACGACCGCGCGGTTGCCCGCGTTCCCGAACTGGTAGACCAGCAGATCCACCGGATTGGTGTTGTACACCGAGAACGGTGTCGCGCCGGTGTGCAGGATCGCGGTGTCGCACAGGTGGAATTCGGGCCGGTTGGTCAGCATCAGCGCCACCGTGTCACCTCGGCCGATACCGCGCGCCGCCAGCCCGGCGGCGATGGCGCGGACCCGATCACCGTATTCGCGCCAGGTGAGGACGACCGCGCCGCCGAGCGCGCGCAGCGCGATCTCGTCCGGGTACCGGGCCACATTGGCCTGGAACGCCTCGACCATGGTGCGCGGGGCCGTCCCCGCACGCGGTGTTGAACTCACGACCTACCTCTGGATCGACCATCGCCGGGGCGGCCACGGCCCGGGCTGTTCCAGCAGACCGCACAACGGTCCAGGCGGACCAGTGGCAATGGCGAAGATCTGCGGCGGCGGATTTGTGCACAGTGACGAAGATCCTTGTAGATCGGGACGTGACAACTGATTTCGCACGATGTGGGTAACTCCGGGACTTGTAATGCAGTCTCATTCGCGTCCATACCCGGATCTCTGCGACGTATCGTGTTAGCACGAACAGGACCGCCGGACCCCGACCGGGCCGTCCGATCGGGTAGGCGTGCGCGGCCACGAGGAGCGAGCGGTGATCACCCCTACCATCAACGGAGTACAGAGCTACATCGACGTCGAGGAAGTCGAATACGTCGATATCCGATTCTGCGACGTCCCCGGCATCCAGCAGCATTTCTCGATCCCGGCGAGCATGTTCGGCGCGGATCTGGTCGAGAACGGCATCGCCTTCGACGGTTCGTCGGTGCGCGGCTTCCAGGCCATCCACGAGTCCGACATGCTGCTCCTACCGGATCTGCGCACCGCGCAACTGGATTCGTTCCGCGCCGCCAAGACCCTCAATATCAGCTGCTTCGTCCACGACCCGCACACCCGCGCCGCCTACAGCCGCGATCCCCGCAATGTGGCCCGCAAGGCCGAGGAATACCTGCGCTCCACCGGTATTGCCGACACGGCCTACTTCGGGCCCGAGGCCGAGTTCTACATCTTCGATTCGGTGCGCTACGACACCGCCATGAACGGGGCCTTCTACGAGGTGGATTCGTCGTCGGCCGACTGGAACACCGGCCGGCGCACGAATCCGGACGGCACCCCCAACCGCGGCTACAAGGTCCGGCCCAAGGGCGGCTATTTCCCGGTCGCTCCGTACGACGCGGACGTGGACCTGCGCGACCGCATGTGCACCCACCTGCAGCGCGCCGGATTCGAATTGGAGAAGGGGCATCACGAGGTCGGCACCGCCGGGCAGGCCGAGATCAACTACCGGTTCAGCACCCTGCTCGCCGCCGCCGACGATCTGATGCTCTACAAGTACATCGTCAAGAACACCGCCTGGGAGTCCGGCAAGACCGTCACCTTCATGCCCAAACCGCTGTTCGGCGACAACGGATCCGGCATGCACGTGCACCAATCCCTGTGGAAGGACGGCTCACCGCTGTTCTACGACGAGGCCGGCTACGCGGGCCTGTCCGATCTGGCCCGCCACTACATCGGCGGCCTGCTGCACCACGCGCCGTCCCTGCTGGCCTTCACCAACCCGACGGTGAACTCCTACAAGCGCCTGGTGCCCGGATTCGAGGCGCCGGTGAATCTGGTCTACAGCCAGCGCAATCGCTCCGCCGCCGTGCGCATTCCGGTGACCGGCACCAGCGCCGGCGCCAAGCGCCTCGAATTCCGCTGCCCCGACTCCTCCGGCAACCCGTACCTGTCCTTCGCCGCCATGATGATGGCCGGGCTCGACGGCATCACCAACAAGATCGAGCCCGCCCTGCCGGTCGACAAGGACCTCTACGAGCTCACCCCCGAGGAGAGCGCCGAGGTCACCCAGACCCCCGGCAGCCTCGAGCAGGTCATCGACCGGCTCGAGGCCGACCACGACTACCTCACGCAGGGCGGGGTTTTCACCGACGACCTGATCGACACCTGGATCCGCCTCAAGCGCGACTCCGAGATCGCCGAGATCAATGTCCGCCCGCACCCGTACGAGTTCGAGCTCTACTTCGACGTGTAAACCTGAACTGCACGAACACAACTGATTCCCGGATTCGGTACGCAGTCGGTACGCGGTAGTCGGAAAACGCAGCGGCGGTGCGGACCGTGGCGGCGGCCGTGGCGCGGCGGATCATCGGCTCATCGGCCACACCGGGCTGACCGGTGTCGAACGGCACCAGCCCCGAGGC